>JBIKVR010000159.1:0-4427 GCA_044356735.1 Prochlorococcaceae cyanobacterium | reverse complement strand
TTGGCTTGATTCAGGGCAGCCTGGCCGCCGACGCCTTCAGTGACGACACCACCCCCACCATCAGCGGTACTATTTCCGCCGCCCTGGCTAGTGGCGAAACCCTGCGCATCTCCAACGGCACCACTTTCCTTGGCCTGGCCACCGTGAACAACGCCACACTCACTTGGGCGTTCACACCTTCTACACCTCTTGGCCGTGGCTTCTATGCAGTCTCAGCCAAGGTCTCCGATGTTGCGGGTAACCTCGGAGCAGCCAGCCCAGTACAACGCTTCAGTATTGATTCCACATCTAATCAGATAGTTGGCGATGCTAATGCAAATGCTCTTATTGCTACGGCTGCTAAGGATGTAATCACGGGTCTCGGTGGTAGCGATACATTCAGATTTACCGCTCTAAGCGCGTCAACTCT
The DNA here is from genome assembly GCA_044356735.1 of Prochlorococcaceae cyanobacterium. Taxonomy (GTDB): domain Bacteria; phylum Cyanobacteriota; class Cyanobacteriia; order PCC-6307; family Cyanobiaceae; genus UBA5018. The sequence continues at coordinate 4,018 of JBIKVR010000159.1, read as the reverse complement.
GACCAGCTTTGATCGCATCACCGATTTCGCTATCGGCACTGATATTCTCGATGGCCCAAACGCAGTATCCGCTGCAAGCATCGGCAAACTGGGTGCCGTATCTTTGCTTGATTCTACATCTATTTCCGCTGTGCTAACCACCTCCGCCTTCGTTGCTAACGGGGCTGCCACCTTTATCTATGGCGATCCCTCTGGCCTCTCTCGCAGCTTCATCGCTTTCAATGATGCCACCGCCGGCTACCAATCCGGTAGCGATGCAATTATTGAGATCACTGGTTATTCAGGCTTGCTAGATAGCCTGCAAATCATTTAGAAAATGCATGGGCTTAAGGACGGAAAATATGGAAATAAAGCTGAGAAGTGAATGGGTTGAAAAGCGGACAATGCATGAGTTTTAATGTGAAAAATATATTGAAACAATAAGGTTTGGTAAGGTTCTGGGAGGCCGCTATTGCGGTCCCCAGCCAGCTCAGGTTCTTTGCTGCATCAAGGATCCATGGGTTTTGGCTCGGTTTTTCCAGGGCTGCCTCAATCGCCACCACCTGCCAGGGCCGAACAGCCCTGCCAGCGCCGAACAGCCCTGCCAGGGCCGAACAGCCCTGCCAGCGCCGAACATCCCCGCTATGGCAGAACAGGCACTCAAGGGTCATACATCCCTCTAGGGCAACAGCCCCCGCTAGGGCAGAACAGCCCCGCTAGGGCTAAATAGCAGCCGCTAGGGCCGCCCAGCAGTGGCGGGCGATTTGCCCCTCCTCGTCGGCCGGGATCACCAGCAGTGGATGGCCGCCCAGCCAGCCCAGGGCTGCCGCCAGCTCCCGGTGCAGGGCGGTGTCGTGTTCGCCGATGCCGCCGCTGAGGGCGATCACATCCACCCCCCCAGGCAGGCGGCCATGGCGCCGATGCCCTCCAGTAGGCGCTGGCGAAACACGTCGATCGCCAGGGCGGCGCCGACATGGCCCTGGCCTTGGGGCGGTGGCAGGGCCGCCGCCCGCAATTCAGCCATGTCGCCGCTGAGGCCTGATAGCCCCAGCAGTCCCCCTTCCCGCAGCAGTCCCCGCTCCAGTTCGGCCAGATCCAGGCCAGCGCGCAGCTGATAGAGCAGCAGGGCGGGGTCCACCGTGCCGCTGCGACTGGCCATCACCAGCCCTTCCAGCGGCGTGAAGCCCATGGTGGTGGCGATGCTGCGGCCATTGCGGATGGCGCAGAGGGAGCAACCGCCCCCCAGGTGGCAACTGATCAACCGCAACGGGGCCTCGCTGCCGTAGCGGCGTTGCACCTCGGCGGCCACATGCTCGTGGTTGAGGCCGTGGAAGCCGTAGCGGCGCAGGCCCTGGCGCCGCCAGCTGGCCGGGATGGCGTAGGTGCGGGCGGCGGGCGGCAAGCTGGCGTGGAAGGCGGTGTCAAAGCAGGCCCACTGCTCCAGGGCCGGCCAGCGCCGCCGCAGCGCATCGATCAACCGCAGCGCCGGGGGATTGTGCAGCGGCGCCAGGGGATTGAGCTGTTCCAGCTCCAGGCGCACCTCGGCGGTGATGCGGGTTGGGGCCAGGAAGCGCTCGCCGCCATGCACCAGCCGGTGGCCCACCAGGGCCAGGGCCGCCCCATCGCCGGCCAGTTGGGGCGCAAGGGCCGCCGCCAGCCAGTCGATCAGCGCCTCGGCATCCCAGCTCGTCAGATCATCGACAGCCAGGTGGTCGCCCGCCCTGGCCGGCCCTGGCGGAGCTGGGCCAGTCACGGGCCAGGGCCGCTGGCGCCGCCACAGACAGGCGCCATCGGCGCCATGCAGGGAGGCCTTCAAATTGGTGCTGCCGGCGTTGAGCACCAGCAGTGGCGGTTTGCCAGTTGCTAGCTCACCAGTTGTTGGCCCGCCGATCCCTGGCTCTCCAGTTACGGGCCAGCCACTCACAGGCTCATCAATCACTGGCTCGCCAGCCCCCAGCGCCATTCGGTGAGCTGGGGCGCATCGATGCCCTGCTCGTGGGCGTAGGCGCGATTGATCAGGATTGCCTCTTTCATCCGCTCTTTGATGTGGGCGGCGCGGGAACCCAAGCGCGGCACCCGGTCAATCACGTCGATCACTAAATTGAAGCGGTCGATTTGATTGTTCATCGCCAATTCCATTGGCGTATTTATATTGCCCATTTCCTTGTAGCCCCGCACGTGGAAATTTGCGTGGTTGTGGCGGCGGTAGGTGAGCCGATGGATCAGCCAAGGATAGCCGTGAAAATTAAAAATAACCGGCCGATCAGTGGTGAATAAACTATCAAAGTCCCGGTCGCTGATGCCGTGGGGGTGCTCCTCGGGCGAGGTGAGGGCGAACAGCTTCACCACATTCAGCAGTCGCACCTTGAGATCGGGGATTTCGCGGTTGAGGATCTCCACCGCCGCCAGGGTCTCCCGGGTGGGCACGTCGCCGGCGCAGGCCATCACCACATCGGGATCGTCGGCCTGCTGGCCCTGGTCGTCGTTGCTGGCCCAGCTCCACAGGCCAATGCCCTTGGCCACGTGCCGCCGGGCCTGCTCCAGGCTCAGGTATTGCAGATGGCTCTGTTTATCCGACACGATGATGTTGCACACGTTCGTTTCCGGCAGGGCCACTTCCGCCACCGCCAGCAGGCAGTTGGCGTCGGCCGGCAGATACACCCGCACCACCGCCCCGCTCTTGTTGCCGGCCAGATCGATGAAGCCGGGATCTTGATGGGTGAAGCCGTTGTGGTCTTGGCGCCATACGGTGGAGGAGATCAGGCAATTCCAGGAGCTGATCGGCGCCCGCCAGCTGGCGTGATTAATACAGGATTCCAGCCATTTGCAGTGCTGGTTGAACATGGAAGCGATCACATGAGCGAAGGCTTCGTAGGTATGGAAGAAGCCATATCTACCGGTAAGTAGATAACCCTCCATCATTCCCACTAATGTGTGCTCAGACAGCATCTCCACCACCCGGCCATCGCGGCTGAGTTCGCCGCCATCGGCATCTTCTGGTAATAGTTGTTCCATCCACACCTTGGCTGAAATCCCATAAATCGCCTGCAGTCGATTGGAGGCGGTTTCATCCGGGCCGAACACCCGCACCGCCTCGGGGTTGAGTTTGATCAGATCCCGGATCAGCTGCGCCAGCGGCACCGTGTTCTCCGCCTCGATGGCCCCCGGCGCCGCCACGGCCACGGCGTAGTTCTCCAGGGGTGGAAAGCGCAGATTGCGGCGCAGTAAGCCGCCATTGGCATGGGGATTGGAGCCCATGCGCAGGCTGCCCCGGGGCGAATGCTGCTGTAGCTCTGGCAGCAAGCTGCCGTTGGCGTCGAATAGCTCTTCTGGGCGATAGCTGCGCAGCCATTCCTCCAGCATTTGCAGTTGCTGGGGATCGCGATTCGGCGCCGGCAGGGGCAGCTGGTGACTACGCCAAAACCCCTCCAATTTGTGGCCCGCCAAATACTTCGGACCGGTCCAGCCCTTGGGGGAGCGCAGCACGATCAGCGGCCAGGCGGGCCGCACCGCCTCGCCATTGGCGCGGCAGGCCGCCTGGATGGAACGGATCCGCTCCACTGCCTTGGCCATCGCCGCCGCCATGGCCCGGTGCATGGCCAGCGGTTCACTTCCCTCCACATAGAGGGGTGCCCAGCCGTAGCCCACCAGCAGGCTGTCCAATTCCGGCTTGGGGATGCGGGCCAGCAGGGTGGGGTTGGCAATTTTGTAACCGTTCAGGTGCAGCACCGGCAGCACGGCGCCATCGCTGATCGGATTCAGAAATTTGTTGATGTGCCAGGAGGTGGCCAGCGGCCCGGTTTCGGCCTCGCCATCGCCCACGCAGGCCAGGGCGATCAGGTTTGGGTTGTCAAAGACGGCCCCGCAGGCGTGGGAGAGCACGTAGCCCAACTCGCCGCCCTCGTGGATCGAACCGGGGGTTTCCGGGGTGCAGTGGGAGCCAATTTGGCCTGGAAAGGAAAACTGGCGAAAAAAGCGCGCCATCCCCTCCGCGTCTTGGCTCTTGTCTGGATACACCTCGCTGTAGCTGCCATCTAGG
>JBIKVR010000065.1:0-16208 GCA_044356735.1 Prochlorococcaceae cyanobacterium | reverse complement strand
GTTGTGGGCACCATCACCAATGATGATTTCCCCGCCATCACCTTGGCCGTCGCCCCGGCCTCCGTTACAGAAGATGGCACCAGCAATCTGGTCTATACCTTTACGCGTACTGGCCCCACCACCTCTGCCCTCACAGTCAATTACACCGTTAGTGGCACCGCCAGCCTTGGCGGCGATTACAGCGGCATCGCCACCACACCCACCACCAGGACCGTCAGCTTTGCGGCAGGCTCAGCTACGGCAACCGTAACGGTGGATCCAATCGCGGATACAGCCTATGAGGTGGATGAGACCATTTCCCTCAGCCTCGCCTCCGGCATTGGCTACACCATTGGCACCACAAGTGCTGTTGTGGGCACCATCACCAATGACGACCCCAAGGTTTCCATAACCGCCATCGCCAACGGCAATGAGGCCAATGCCAGCCCGACGGTCTTCCGTTTCTCGCGCACCGGTTCCACCACGGCTCCGCTCTCGGTGAGCTACCGACTGCTGGGCACCGCCCAGGCCGGCAGCGACTACAGCGGTGCCATCACCGGCACTATCAGCTTCTCGGCAGGCAGTGCCACCGCCGAGCTGTCCTTGCCGGCGCTGGCCGACAGCGTGATTGATCCGGGTGAAACGATCATTGCCCAGATCGTGCCCTCTACAACAGCAACACCCAGTTACTTCATCACCGCCGGCCAGCAAACGGCCACCGCCACGATCACGGCGGAGGGGATGGTTGTGACAGTCAATGAGCAAAGCCGGCTTGGGGCCATCAAGGGGGAAGTTCGTAATCCCTATGCCTTTGCGGCCCTAAAGAGCGATGGCACCGTCGTCAGCTGGGGTCGCCCCAGCTACGGCGGCACAACACCGGCGGGACTTGGCGGCGTCACTCAGGTCTTCTCCAATCTTGGTGCCTTTGCGGCCCTGAAGAGTGATGGCACCGTCGTCAGCTGGGGTGACTCATCCTTGGGCGGCACGACACCAGCGGGGCTTGGCGGCGTCACCCAGATCTTCTCTACAGGCTATGCCTTTGCGGCTCTGAAGAGCGATGGCACAGTTGTCTGCTGGGGTGATACCAGCTATGGCGGCACGACGCCGACGGTGCTTGGCGGCGTCACCCAGATCTTCTCCAATGACTTTGTCTTTGCAGCCCTGAAGAGCGATGGCACCGTTGTCTGCTGGGGTGATACCAGCTATGGCGGCACGACGCCGGCGGGGCTTGGCGGCGTCACCCAGATCTTCTCCAATAACCTTGCCTTTGCTGCACTGAAGAGCGATGGCACCGTCGTCTCCTGGGGTGATACCAGCTATGGCGGCACTACCCCTGCGGGGCTTGGTGGCGTCACCCAGATCTTCTCCAATAACCTCGCCTTCTCGGCCCTGAAGGGGGATGGTGCCGTCGTCTGCTGGGGTGATGCCGGCAGTGGCGGCACGACACCGGCGGGGCTTGGCGGCGTCACCCAAATCTTCTCCAATTACTCTGCTTTTGCGGCCCTGAAGAGCGATGGCACCGTCGTCTGCTGGGGTGATATCAGCTATGGCGGCACGACACCGGTGGGGCTTAGCGGCGTCAACCAGATCTTCTCCACTGGTTATGCTTTTGCGGCCCTGAAGAGCGATGGCACCGTCGTGTGTTGGGGTGATACCAGTTACGGCGGCACGACACCGGAGGGGCTTGGCGGCGTCACCCAGATCTTCTCCACCAGAGAGGCCTTCGCGGCCCTGAAGAGCGATGGCACCGTTGTCTGCTGGGGTGATGCCAACAATGGCGGAACGACACCGGCTGGGATTGAAAATGTCACCCAGATTTTCTCCAATTACTCTGCTTTTGCGGCCCTGAAGATCGATGGCACCGTTGTCTGTTGGGGTGACGCCAAGACACCGGTGGGGCTGAGCGATGTGGTGGGCTTTGCTAATCCTTTTACCGATGATCGGCTGCTGCCCACTATCACTCTTGCTGTTTCACCAGCCAGTGCCAGCGAAGATGGCAACGGCAATCTTATTTATACCTTTACGCGTACTGGTGCGCTCAGTAATGCGCTCACGGTCAACTACACTGTTGCTGGTTCAGCAACGCTCGCCACTGATTACACAGGTGTTCCGCCAACAGGCACCACCAAGAGCATCACCTTTGCTGCTGGTGCTGCAACAGCCACTCTCACAATTGATCCAATAGCGGATGCCAGCATCGAGGCCGATGAAACTGTCTCACTCACCCTTTCCGCTGGAGTTGGCTATATCGTCGGCACCATGACTGCGGTGGTGGGCACCATCATCAATGATGATTTTCCTATTATTTCATTGGCAATCTCACCGGCAGCGGTGGCGGAAGACGGCACCACCAATCTCGTCTATACCTTCTCCCGCACTGGCTCCACCACCAGCGCCTTAACTGTTAACTATGACATTACCGGCACTTCCGATGCTTCTGACTACACAGGCGCCATGTCAGGAGTTGGCAAAACCATCACCTTTGGTGTGGGATCTACTACAGCCACTCTCACCATTAATCCCACGGCTGATGTCACGCTCGAGCCAGATGAAACCGTTGTCCTCACCCTTGCGAACGGCACGGGCTACACCATTGGCACAACCATGGCCGTCTCTGGCACCATTATCGACGATGATTTCCCAGCCATATCCCTGAGCGTCAATCCCGACACTGTGCTGGAAGACGAAACTAGCAATCTCATATATAGCTTCTATCGCACTGGCCAAACCAGTGCACCGCTCACGGTGTACTACACAGTGGGCGGCACAGCCAGCATCGATGATTATAGCGCGGTGCCGAGCATATGGGAAATCACCTTCGCCGCAGGCCAAACTAGCGTAGATCTAGTGGTGAATCCCACGGCTGACAACCTTGCAGAAGCCGACGAAACGGTCGCCATTACTCTCTTAGCCAACAGCGCCTACAAGGTGGTCACTAGCACATCGATACTTGGCACCATCATCAATGATGAAACAAGCCTTGCGATCTCACCAAAATTCACAAGAAAGACAGAAGGCAATGTTGGCTCCACAATCTTTACCTATACAGTTACCCGCACCGGCGCCCTCGGGGAAAGCAGTAGTGCCTCCTGGAGCACAATCGGAGTGGGCGGACAGCCAGCTAACGCAGCTGATTTTGTGGGCGGACTTTTGCCTTCAGGAACAGTAAGTTTTGCCCCCGGTGAAACCAGAAAAAATATTAATATCCTTGTTAGCGGCGATGCAGTGGTTGAGCCCAATGAAACATTTAATGTCGTTCTATCTAATCCAAGAGGAGCAACGATAGGCTATGGAGGGGCGCCAGCGGGAAATTTGCCTACCACTTCAAGCTCAAATTTGATCATTGGACTAGGTGGAAATATGGGATTTGGCGAGAATACTCTTAGCGCTAATGATGACAGATCAACCGGAGCCATTGATCTCATTTCTGTTTTTCCCTTTGGATTAAACTTTTTCGGCAGCACATACAATAGCATCTATCTTAATAATAATGGGAGCATCACTTTTGATTCTCCACTTAGCGCCTATACACCTTCCCCGATAACACAATTGACAGCCTATCCGATAATCGCTCCCTTCTACGCGGACGTTGATACCAGGGCTGGCTCGCTAGTTGCCTCTCCAGGTGGAACATCAAAGGGATCTAATTTAGTTTACTGGGATCTTGATCCAGTCAATAGACAGGCAACATTCACGTGGGATGACGTAGGCAAGTACTCATGGGGAACCTCGCCCAACGCTTTCCAGCTTGTCTTAAAGGATGCAGGACTTGGTAATTTACAAATAGATTTTAGATACGAGAATATCAACTGGCTTGTAGGAGATGCTTCGGGTGGCACTCTTGCCAGGGCTGGATACTCGCTAGGCGACGGTTATACCTACTACGAGATGCCGCAGTCAGGGACAACTCAGATGGGCAACCTGGAATTAACCAGTAACATTGGACAACCCGGTCTATACCGATTTACTCTCCCGGTCGTAAATTTACCAAGTATCGCTCGTGGAGCAATTGTCAATGATGATACCTCAGTTTCAATTTCTCCGAGCTCTCTAGCTTATTCCGAAGGTGCTAGCCCTACCTACGCTTATACAATAACTCGAAGTGGAGAAGTTTCCCTTCAAAGCTCTGTTGCCTGGCAAGTTCATGGCCAATGGGGCATTGATAGATCAGACTTTTTAGGATCAATTATGCCAAGCGGAACTGTAGTTTTTGAACCAGGGGAAACCACTAAAACAATTCAAGTCAAAGTCCAAGACGACTTAGCGGTTGAAAGTAATGAAACCTTTGTCGTTCGTCTTCATTCAGCAATAAATACAGGAATTGCCTTAAATAATGCAACGGGAACAATTTTAAATAATGATTTTCCCAGGCGAACCGGAGGAGATATTCATGTGGTTACATACGATGGATTAGCGTATCCGTTTCAAAATTCAGGAATCTACACTCTTACAAAATCAACTTCCGATGATTTACACCTTGCACTCTTCCTGGACTGGGTAGATGAAGATAAATCAGTTTCATTTGCAACAGAAGTAGCTTTAAAAGTTGAAAACCATTCCTTCCATCTAAAGGCGACCTGGGATGACTCTTTTGAAATAGATTACAAGGGGAATACGCAAATACTTGCAAACTCTGAATCCATCGCTATTGACGATATTAAAATAAGGCGAATAGACAAGAGTCTAATATTTACCAATAGCAAGAACGAAGAGATTCACGTTATTGACCAAGGTTCTTATTTTGACTTTAGCTACTCCATTAGCCCGTTCAGAATGGGCTACATGCAAGGGCTTATGGGTAACTACGATGGAAATGAATCCAATGATACTCAACCAAGCTGGCTTTCTTCTGCAGTGCAAATCCCTGCTAGTCCTTTCGCTGCATTTATAGGCCAAAACGAATATCGCCCTAGCTTTCAGCTTCCCCCGCTCACTCGCAGGTATGAAGACATCCCTCAGCCTGTTATCGACTACGTGACGTCCGCGCTCTTGGCCAGGGGCATCACCGATGAAATTCTTATAATTCAGACCGCCTACGATGTGTGGGTTACTGGAGACTATGCTTATATCAATGACGCTACTGATTTCAACGATTCAGTCAATCTTGTCAGCCCTCCCCCCCCTCCCTGCTTTATGTCGGGAACTCTTATTGATACACCATCTGGCGAGGTGCCTATTGAATCACTAAGGCCAGGGGATTTAGTTCTCACTCCCACTGGACCAGAAGCTATAAAGTTTCTCGGCAGGACAACGAGGAAAGCGTCCGCGCTTAAACCTCAAGCCAAAATGCCTATTCGAATTAATAAAAACTCCCTGGGCAGTCAGCTCCCAAGCAGGGATACCTACTGCACGCCAAGCCACGCATTTGCCGTGGATGACTGCCTGGTGGAAGCCCGCGCCCTTGTAAACAATGAGAGCATAACGAACATCGAAAAGTGGCCAGACCTCGTGCCAATCATTTACTTCTCTATCGAGCTGGAAGATCATCAACTTGTCTGGGCGAATGGTTTGCTCACCGAAACGTATTACAGCAACTGGACCTCGACTGGATTCAGTCGCGAGGCCTGGGACAATTACTCCACCTACCTGGAGCTGTATCAAGAATCCAAGCCCATGAACGAACTACCCATGTCTCGCATCCCCTTCGCCCGGCAACTGCCGCTCCGCATACGCGAGCGCTTCAAGCTGGGCAGCAGCTCAGGCGCCAGCCGGGAAGAGTTGTGCCTCACGCTCTGAGCATCAATCCCTACCAACTACTGGCGATCGTTATCGGGAGGATCTAGCCCCATATCCTCCCCCCATCAACCATCCTCCCCAGGATTGGGATCCAGCTCAATATCCTCATCCTGGGGCTGCTGCTCTAGCCAGCGGGCGTAGAGGTCGGCGCGGCGCTGGCGGGTGCGCAGCAGTTGTTGGTCAAAGCGCCAGCGGGCAATCGCCCCGTGATCGCCGCTGCGCAATAGCTCCGGTACCTCCATGTGGCGAAAATTGGCGGGTCTGGTGTAATGGGGATGCTCCAGCAGCGAGCTGCTGTGGCTCTCCTCCTCCAAGCTGCCGCTGCAACCCAGGGTGCCGGGCAGCAGCCGCACAACGCCGTTGATGATCGTGGCCGCCGGCAGTTCACCACCGGTGAGCACAAAATCGCCAATTGACACCTCCTCATCGGCGAGGCTGCGGATGCGTTCATCAAAGCCTTCGTAGTGGCCGCAGATGAATACCAACTGCTGCCAATCCCTAGACCACCTGATCAAATCCTCCTGCCGCAGCGGCTGGCCTTGGGGGCTCATCAGCAGCACCCGCCGCCTGGGCAGCTGGGGGATTGCCTCCACCGCCGCGAACACCGGCTCCGGCTTGAGCACCATGCCGGCACCGCCGCCATAGGGCACATCATCCACCTTGCGATATTTATCGGTGGTGTAATCGCGGGGATTGTGCAGGTGTAATTCGGCGATGCCGGCGGCAAATGCCCTACCAATAACTCCCAGCTCCAGCAAGGGCGCAAACGCCTCGGGAGCCAGGCTCACCACATCCAAGCGCATGGAATTAATTGGCTGGGGGAGTTACTGCGGCAGAAGAGCCTGGAGCGGCGGCTGCTCTGCTAACTCTGCGGATCTCCGAACTGAAACTGGCCCGGGCGGGACGGCCATCGGCCCCCTGCTCCACGGTGGAGCGCAGCCGCAGGTTGGCCTTGGTGAACCAGATCCGCTCCCGCACCAGCCGCTCGCCAGCGCTTAGCCGCAGCTCCAGGCTGCCGTCTGGCCACAACTGCCAACTGCCCTGGCTCTGGCCCTCGCCACCGCTGGCTGTGAAGCCGCCCTGGTGATCAAAGTGCAGCTGGGCGGGCCCCTTGCCACCGGCGGCCACCCTCAGGCCGCCCACGGAGGCGCTGTCCTCCGGTTCGAGGAAGCTGACCACCAGCTCGCCCCGTTCACTGCTGTGCCAGGCCTCCTCCAGGGCCGCCTCCCCTTCTCCCGGGGCAGTTGGCCCCGGGGCTGCGGGCTCTAGATCGGCTTGATCTAAGGAGGCTGGCTCCAGGGAGGCCAGATCCAGATTGCCCAAATCCATGGCACCAGCCAGGCTGAACTGGCTGCGCAGGCTCATCCACTCCCCGGCGCAGCAGCGCAGGAAGGCGCCGATCGTCTCGGGCGGGAAGGCGGAGATGGGTTCACTCATGGCGCTGATTCTCTCAGGTTTGGCGTAGCGCATGCCTGATGTTTGGCCCAGGGCAGCCCTCGGCCAGTTCGGCCTTGCCGGACCGGTGTCGCCTGGCGGCCAGCGCCCTCAATCCCCCCGGTAGCCCAGCTCGGCCAGTCGGGCGGCACTGCCCCGCCAACCGGGCACCACTTTCACAAATAACTCCAGGTAGACGGGGCCAGCCAGCAGCTTCTCCATCTGCAGCCTTGCCCCCTGGCCGATCGTGCGCAGCATCGAACCGCCCTTGCCAATCAAAATTCCCTTCTGGCTGCTGCGCTCCACCAGCACCGTAGCCAGCACCGCCGTGCGCGGGCCGTCATCCACCACCCGATCGATGCTCACCGCCACGGAATGAGGTATCTCTTCTCGGGTGTGGCTTAGCACCTGCTCGCGAATCAACTCCGCCATCAGCAGCTGCTCCGGTTGATCGCTCACCGCATCGGGGGGATAGAGGTGCGGTCCCAGGGGCAACTCGGCGGCCAAGGCGGCCACCAGCGCCTCGGTGCCCGCCCCGCTGAGGGCACTCACCGGATGCATGGGCCAGGCCAGCGGCGCCTGGCCCTCGCCGGCCAACAGCTCCCGGTAGCTGGCGGCCAACTGCTCGGCCTGCTGCTCGTCCACCAGGTCGTGCTTGTTCAGCGCCAGATGCACCGGCGCCCTGCAGTGGCGCAGCAACTCAACGATGTAGCCATCGCCGCGACCGGCAGGTTGGCTGCCGTCCACCAGCAACAGCACCACATCCACCTCGCCGATGGCCCGCCGAGCCGACTGCACCAGCCTTTCCCCCAGCAGGTGATGGGGCTTGTGGATGCCAGGCGTGTCCAGCAGCACCAGTTGGGCGGCGGGGGTGGTGAGGATCGCCCGCAGCCGATGGCGGGTGGTTTGGGCGATGGGGGAGGTGATCGCCACCTTCTGGCCCACCAGCTGGTTGAGCAGGGTGGACTTGCCCACATTGGGCCGCCCGATCAGGGCCACAAAACCAGAGCGGAACCGCTCCGCAGCTGCGGTGGCCAGGGGGCTCCCCTGGCCCAGCAGGCGGGCCGATTCGGCCGGATCGGGAATCGGCAGCAGGATCCCCTCATCGGCCGGCGGCACTGGCAGACGGCGAGGGTCGGGGACTCCTTCTGGGCTGGCGGCAGTTGAGCTGGCTGGCTCAGGGGCCGCGGCCCCCTCCGGGGGGGCGGCAGCTGCCTTGGCGGGCTGGGAGGTGGTGAGCTCAGGCTCGGCGGGTTGGCTGGAATCCATAGCCTCAACACTGCCAGTTCGGTCCGCCGTTGCCCACCATGACCAGCCCCTCACCTCAGCCCAGCTTCCAGCAGTCGCTGGCGATCACCGGCCAGTGGCTGGAGCTATGGGAAAACGGCGAACTCAGCGATGAGGTTCTGGCCGATCGGGTGGCCGAACTGGTGGTAAACCGCGACGGCGGCCGCGGTTTCTTCGCGGTGGGGCTGGCTGGGGACAGCCCGCTGCTGGACCGGCTGCCCGAGCCGCTGGTGCTGGCCTTGCGCGGCGTGGGCGCCCCGGTGGTGGACCTCTGCTTGCGCAACCTGGCGATGAGCACTGCCATGGTCCTGCACCACGCCCGCAGCGGCGACCCCCAGCAGCAAGCCGGCTCCGAACGGGTGGCCAGCCGCTGCACCGAACTGCTCCGCCTGCTGGAGCCCAGCCAGGTGAAGCAACGGCTGGAGACTCTCTGGGCCGCAGCCAAGGCTGGGGAGAGCGGTGGTAATGCCACCCGTGACGGCCAAGCCGCCAGCACCGCCCTTGGCTCCATCGAAGAAGATCTGGCCTTCCTACAGCGCTGGGGCTACGACGCCGAGCAGCGCCAAGCGATCGCTCGCGCCTTGGAAGCGGTGGCCCAGTAATGGCGGCCCGGGGCCGTGGCGCCTTGGACCGCGCGCGACCAAGCCGGGTTTTCCAGAGCTTCTCCAGACTGTGATCAAGCACAAAAAAGCCCCCGATTTCGGGGGCTTTTCTTGGCCAATTAGGCAACCCTTAGCCGGGCGCTTTTGAATGGCAACTAGCAGGCTTAACGAGCGGTGTTAACTAGCTGTTATCAGCTGCTAACTAGCTGCCAAGCAGGATCCGCAACAGGCGGACTGGGTTTCAATCACGACGGCCACCGCCCTGGAGGGCGATGATCAGGCGCAGCAGGAAGATGAACAGGTTGATGTAGGTGAGGTACATGCCCAGAGCCCCGGACAGGTACTGCTCATCGCTGTAGGTGCGGGGCATCGTGTAGAAGTCGAGGAACGCCGCCCCCACAAACAGCACGGTGCCGAAGCCGGCGATCATCAGCTCAAAACCACCGGTGTGGAAGATGCCCGGAGCGAAGATGCCGCCCACGATCTGCACCACCATGGCGATCAGCAGGCCGATCAGCCCCAGGCCCACCACGGCCCCGAGGGCCTGGCCCACGTTGTCGCTCATCCGCCGGCCGGTGACCGAGGCGATCACAAAAGTGATGCCGGTGGCCAGGGCAGCCGTGCCGACGGCACCGACCCCGGCGGCCGCCACCGCATAGCTGACGATGCCACTGAGGGTGAAGCCCGTGATCAGGCTGTAGGCGGTGAGCAGGGGCAGAGCAACAGCATTGTTGCCCTTGAGGGCCGCGTTCTGGGCTACAAAGAACAGAACGAAATTGCCGATCAACGCCACCCAGAACAGGGGCATGAACAGGGCAGGGCCGCTGGCCATCACAGCCATGCCACCCATCACGCCAACGGCGGTGAGCACCATGCCGCCACCCACGTAGGGCAGGGCCTTGTTAACCACATTTGGACCCACCAGGGCGCTCGACTGCGCCTGGCGAATCGCTTCTTGGAAATTGCTGCTGGCCGGCATGGCGCACCAGGTCGTGAACTGTTCCCTATCCTGACAGTGCTTTGCGGTTGTCGTTGCCTGGCCCAGGGCGGTTCTCCCTCCCCGGGCTCAAGCCCCTTTGGGGGCCTGTCTTCAGGGGCGGAGCTGGCTGCGGTGGCGCTGGCCGGCCTGGGCCTGCAGGGCATCGCGGGCCGCATAGGCGGTCACCAGCCGCTGCACCAGCGGGTGACGCACCACATCGACGGCGCTGAACTCACAGATCGCCACCCCCTCCACCCCCACCAGCACCTGGGCCGCCTCGATCAGACCGCTGATCGCCCCCGGCGGCAGGTCGATTTGAGTGGGGTCGCCGGTGACCACCATGCGGGAGTTCTCGCCCAGGCGGGTGAGCACCATGCGCATCTGGGTGGCGGTGGTGTTCTGGGCCTCGTCGAGAATCACGAAGGCATCGGCCAGGGTGCGGCCGCGCATGTAGGCCAGAGGTGCCACCTCGATCACATTCTTTTCAATCAGCGAGGCGGTGCGCTCCTGGCCCAACAGGGTGTGCAGGGCGTCGTAGAGGGGCCGCAGGAAGGGATCCACCTTCTGCTGCAGATCGCCCGGCAGGAAGCCCAGCCGCTCGCCGGCCTCCACCGCCGGACGGGTGAGGATCAGCCGCTCCACCTTGCGCTCCTGCAGCATGCGCACCGCCTGCACGGCCGCCAGGAAGGTTTTGCCGGTGCCGGCGGGCCCCAGGGCCAAGGTGAGGTCGTGGCGCTCCATCGCCGCCACATAGGCCTGCTGCTTCAAGGTGCGCGGCCGCAGCAATTTGCCGCTCTGGCTGCGGGCCAACACCTGCTGGCTCAATTGCTGGTGATCGCTGCCGCGACCGGTGTCCAGGGCGCTCAAGCTGGTTTGGATGTCTACGGCGGTGATCGGTTCACCCCCCTGCCACAGGGGCCGCAACAGCTCCACCAGGCCGGCGGCCCGCTCCAACTGGGGCGGTCGGCCCCGTAATTGCAAACTCAAACCGCGCAACACCAGAGAAGCGCCGGTGAGCGCCTCCAGGCGATGCAGGGTGGCTTCGCCAGCTCCGGCCAGGGCCATGGCGGCGGCCTGATCGGGCAGATCGATGGCGAAGCTCTGCAGTGAGTCAGCCCCGGTCATGGGGCGTTTCCTCAGGCTTCAGGGGCCGTCTCGGCAGCGGCTGCCGCGGTTGCAGCCTCTTCCGCGGCCTTGGCGGCCTCAGCAGCGGCAGCTTCAGCAGCGGCAGCCTCTTCAGCGGCCTTGGCGGCGGCGGCTTCAGCGGCAGCCTTGGCGGCGGCGGCCTCGCGGGCGGCGGCTTGCTTGGCCTTGCCTACCACCACGGAAGCCCTGGGGCTGGGCTCCACCAGACCGCCGCGCTCCAGCAGGGTGAGCACGGTGTCGGTGGGCTGGGCACCCTGGGCCAGGCGGGCGCGGATGGCTTCTGTATCCAGGCGCGCTTCCTTGGTGCGGGGGTTGTAGAAGCCCAGCTCTTCCAGCGGACGACCATCCCGACGGGACGTGCTGTTGGTGGCCACGAGGCGGAAACTCGCTTCCCGCTTCTTGCCGAACCGCTTCAGGCGGAGCTTGATCATCGTGGGCCGGCCACTAGGTGTGCAAACAAGCAATGTAGCTTGCGGCTCGCACCCCCTCAAAAGGCCGCTTCAAAGGGCCGCGTCAAGAGGCCGCTTCAAAAGGCTGGCTCAAAAGCTCGCCTCAAAGCTCCCCGAAGCCCTTGCGCTTCTTGCTGGGCTTGGGGGCCTTGGGAGCGGCGCCCCGGCCCGGCTTGCCGTGGGAGGCGCCGCTACCGGGGAAGCCAGGCATGCCGCCGCCCATGCCGGGCATGCCTGGGAAACCACCCATGCCGGGCAGGCCGCCCATACCGGGCATGCCTGGCATACCGCCCCGGGTCATCTGCTGCATGAAGCCACGCATCTTCTGGAAGTCGGCGAGCACCTTGTCCACTTCGGCGGGGCTGTGGCCACTGCCAGCGGCGATGCGCCGCCGCCGCGAGGGGCTGCTGGCCAGCAGGTCGGGTTTTTGACGCTCGGCCTGGGTCATCGAGCCGATCATCGACTCGATCTTGCGCAGCTGCTGCTCCCCCTGCTTGAGCATGCCGTCGTCGATCTTGTTCATCCCCGGGATCATCTTCATCAGGCCCCCCAGGGAGCCCATGCGCTTGATCAGGCGCATCTGCTGCAGGAAATCGGAGAAGTCAAACGAGGCCTCCTGCAATTTCTGCTGCATGCGGGCCACATCGGCCAGCTCCACCTCCTTCTGGGCCTTCTCCACCAGGGTGAGCACATCGCCCATGCCCAGGATGCGGCTGGCCATGCGCTCGGGATGGAAGGGCTGCAGCGCCTCCACCTTCTCGCCGGTGCCGATGAACTTGATCGGTGCACCGCTGATCTTGCGGATCGAAAGGGCGGCGCCACCGCGGGAATCGCCATCGAGTTTGGTGAGCACGGCGCCGGTGATTCCCACCTGCTCATGGAAGGCGCGGGTGAGATCGGCGGCCTCCTGGCCAATCATCGAATCCACCACCAGCAGCACCTCGTCGGGCTGCACGGCATCGCGGATCCGCACCATCTCCTGCATCATCGAGCTATCGATCTGCAGCCGGCCGGCGGTATCCACCAGCACCGTGTCGTAGCCCTCCTGCTGGGCCTTGCTGAGGCCGGCGGCGGCGATCTGCTCGGGCTTGGCCTCCGTGCCGAGGCTGAACACCTCCACGCCGATCTGGGCGCCCAGGGTTTTGAGCTGATCGATGGCGGCCGGCCGATACACGTCAGCTGCCACCAGCAGCGCCTTGCGGCCCTGCTCCTTGAGGTGCAGCCCCAACTTGGCGGTGGCGGTGGTTTTGCCAGCCCCCTGCAGGCCGGCCATGAGCACCACGCTGGGACTGCCGGCTTTGCCGCCCTGGGCCAGGGGGGCATTGGCGCCACCCATGGTCTCCACCAGCTGTTCGTGCACCACCTGGATGAACTTCTGATCCGGGCTGATGCCCCGCACCACCTCCGCCCCGAGGGCCTTGCGCCGCACCTCATCCACGAAATCCTTGACCACCGGCAGACTCACATCGGCCTCCAGCAGGGCGCGACGCACGTCCTTCAGGGCTGATTCGATGTTGGATTCACTGATGGCGGCCTGACCCCGGAGGGCCTTGACGGCGTCATCGAAGCGCTGGGACAGTTCGTCGAACATCGAGGCCTGCTGGCGGAGGGAAGGCCGCCTCGAATGGGCGGTAGCTAACCCTGATGGTAAAAAGCGGCGCGGCGCCCAGCGGCTTGCCCAGCGGAGCGGCTAGCTGGCGGTGCCTGGTTGGCGGTGGCTAGTTGGGTTTGGCAGTGGGGCGCTTGGTGCGGCGCTCAGTGGAGCGCTTAGAGCTGCGGCCAGTGGAGGGCTCGGTGCGGCGCTCAGTTGGTGGGGCGGAAACCAACCAGCCGCCAGATGCCGTCTGGGTCGCGGCCGAACACATAGCTGTTGGTGAGCCGCAGCCGGCTGGCGGCGGCCAGTTCCTTGCCGCTGGCATCGAGGCGGCGCTCGCTGTAGCTCAGCCGCACCCGGGCCACGATGCGACCGGCCTGGCGCTCGGTGATTTGCAGCTCCTCCACCTGGGCTGTGATCTCCTGGCTGCTGCCGGCGGCCAAATCCCGCTGCCGCTCCGCTTCCAGGCGCTGCACCAAGGGAGCTCTCACCAGGCCCTCCAGGGGTTGGCGCGGCGTACCGCCCGCCAGCACGGCCGCCTTGGCCGCCAACCAGGCCTGCAGCAGCGCCTGGATCTGGTTTGCGTTGGGGTCGGCCGCCTGGAGCGGCAGGGCCGCTTGGGGGGAGGGGGCGGGCCCGGCGGTGGGGGCCGGTTTGGGCGCAGTTGGCACCGGGGTCACTGGAGCGGCAGGCTTGGGCTTGATCGGCGCCGGCGGCGCTGGGGGCACCGGGCCCCGGGACCGCAGGGCCAGCACCACCCCGATCAACATCAGCAGCCCAGCCCCAGCCCCTGCGATCGCCAATCCCCCGGGCCGCCAGCCCGGGCCGGGAAGCGAGCGACCAGCCTTGGCGATGCCGGCCCGCCAGCGGCTCCGGGAATCAGTCGAGCCGCTGGCCTCTGATGGGTCGCTGGCCACTGATCTGCCGCCGGCCAAGGCGGGCCCATCGTCGAGCGGTTGGCCGGTGAAAACGTAGTCGCCAGCCACCATCGCCGGCCCCACCGCAATCGTTGCCTCCCCTGACGGCGTCCAGTCGGCAAAGGGGTTTTGCTGCTGGCGATCGTCGCTGCTGGCGGCAGGGGAACCAGGGCGCTGGCCACCGCTGGCGGCCATGGAGCGCTCCAAGCGCATCACCCAGGTCTGCACGTCGCGGTCGGCGAAGTAGGCCTCCAGATCTGGATCGGCTTCCAGGTCGCGGTAGCCCGAGAGCACCTCGCGCTCCAGCCAATCGCGGCAGTAGGCGCAGAGCTGGGCCAGGGGGTCGCCACTCTGCTGCGCCGCCCAGCTTTTCAGCCGCCCATCGGCCCCCTCGGCAAACAGGCGCTGGCCGGTTTCCACCTGCCCAAGTAATAGATAAAGGCAGGCCAAGGAGGGCTCGACGGCCCGCTGGCCGCTGGCCTCCAGCAGCTGGCGGGCAGCCTGGATGCGCTCTGGCTTGCGCTGGGCGAATCCGGTAGCCGTGAGCGCTCGGCTGGCCAAGAGGGTGGCCTGGGGCGACTGATCGGCCCAGCGGCTGAACAGGTCCACCTGCTCCTGCACGGTGAGGAAGGAGCGGATCTGGCTGAAGAAGGGGCCAAATTGCTCGGCGGGCAAACTTGGATCGGCTTCGCCCTCCAGCCCGCCCCGCTCCCGCACCAGCTGTTCGAGCAACTCCAAGCCCAGCTGGCGCTCCTCTCGGGCGGCGAGCTCGCGGCTGAGCAGGTCGAGCACCCGATAGGGCCGCAAACGCAGCAGCTCGGTGCTGATTTCCTGGAGCAGGGCGGGCAATTTGCCCATGCGCTGCAATAGCTGGCCACCTTGTTGGAGCGTGCTGGCGGCCAGCTCGTAGCGCCGCTGCTGGTGGATTGCCGCCGCCGCCGCCAGGCAGGCCCTACCGGCCAGCAGCGTCAGATCCCCCTCCCGGCCGCTACCCAATACCGGTGCGTTGGGGGGTTGCAGGGCGCGACTGGCCAGCTCAAAGCACTCCAGGGGTTGGCCGGCCTCCAGCAGCAACAGCAGCCCGCCGGTCTCCAAGGCGTAGGGCAGATCCAGGGCTGGCACCAGGGAGTGGCCCCTACCCACCAGGGCCGTCAGGTGGGCCTCGTATTCGGCGCGGCGCGGGCCATCGGCCAGCAGGTCGGCACTCGCCCTAAGCAGCTCGGCGCGGGCCTGGAGGGTTTCGGCCGTGTAGCCCTGTTCGGGCGGACGATCCAGGCGCTGCTGCAAGGTATGCAGAACCACCTGGGCGTCGCTGCTACCAGTGACGCCCAGCAGCCGGAAATGATCGATCGGCAGTTCCAACCCACAGGCGCCTAATGGTGGGTGACTGTAGGCAGAGTCTTGGATTTTGGCTGCAGCGAGCACTGTTTACGGGGCTGGACCCCGTACAGTTCAGTCAGCATCAGGCGCTTAGAGGATGACCAAGGCAGACATGGGTCGTGAGCTTGCGGCCGCCTCCGGAGCCCCCGCCTGTTCCGCCGACTCCCACCAGGCGGCGGGCGCCCATGCCGAACGGCTGCTCAACCTCTATCCCGCCACCCCGGCCCAGGTGAGCTCCGAGGAGGGCCTGATGCTCTACCGCGACATGATGCTGGGCCGGCGCTTTGAGGACAAGTGCGCCGAGATGTATTACCGCGGCAAGATGTTTGGCTTCGTGCATCTCTACAACGGTCAAGAGGCCGTCAGCACGGGTGTGATCAAGGCGATGAAGCCCCAATACGACTGGTTTTGCAGCACCTACCGCGACCACGTTCACGCCCTCAGTTGTGGCGTGCCAGCCCGGGAGGTGATGAGCGAACTGTTTGGCAAGGAAACCGGCTGCAGCAAGGGCCGCGGCGGCTCGATGCACCTCTTCTCCAAGGAGCATCACCTGCTGGGCGGCTACGCCTTCATCGGCGAAGGAATTCCGGTGGCCCTGGGGGCCGCCTTCACCAGTCGCTATAAGCGCGATGCCCTGGGGGATAGCTCCAGCGATTCGGTTACCGCCGCCTTTTTTGGCGATGGCACCTGCAATATCGGTCAATT
>JBIKVR010000004.1:0-49831 GCA_044356735.1 Prochlorococcaceae cyanobacterium | reverse complement strand
CTCCAGCCAGTGGAGACTCAACTGGTCGTCGCGCTCTCCCTTGGCAGCAAGAGCTGCGAGCTGAAGACCTCCGAGCTGAGGACCTCCGAGCTGAAGGCCGGCGCCGGCTGGAAGCTGAAATGGCTGCAATTCTGAGCAACCGGCAGTCCTGTTCTGGTGCCAAATTGGCGCCCGGCTAGGCAAAGTCTGGGCAATCCGAGCCGCGGACAATCGAGCCCTGATGCCATGAATGTCATCGCGTGGCTATAAAGCCGCAATAGCCGTTTTCCAGAATATTCTTAGGGGGGCAAACAGCAATTAATTGAATTGCGGCGCTTATTTGCTGGTTCCCCTGGGCAGCCAATGGGGGCAGATCTCGATTAGATGCCAGGAGGAGAGCAGGATTGTGCCCCAGAGGTGGCAGAAGGGGTTGCCGGTTTCGCAACCAGATGAGTGCCTGCAGCTGGCGCACTTGCTATGCATCCTTGGCCGGCAGTTGCCACGCAATGAAACGAAGCGTAACATAAGCTTGCGTTTTGTTGCGGCCAGCCCATAGCGGTCGCCGCTGGCCGCCGCCGGCCGCTATGGGCTGGCCAGGGGCGGCCGGGCGCTCCAGTGGCGGCAGCGCCTGGTGAGCTGTTCACCCTGGCCGATCAGGGCCTGGTGAACTGGGCAGGTGAGCAGGGTGACGCAAGAGCGGGAAACCTCGTAGCTGAAGTGCCGACAGGTGATGCACACCTTGGCGGAGCGGGAAGGCCGCAGCACGGTGTGATCGAGATAGGTCCACTCCTCCGGCTCGCCGACAGCAGCCATCAGTTCAATGCAAGTAAATATGTACTAGCAGAGCGGTTGGTTGCTGTCAACCGGTCCTGGGCGCGGCCGGGCGGCCCTTGCTTGGCCGGCAAAATTGTTGAGTATCGAGGCAAAAGTGGTGTTGCAGTGGTAGAGGGCTGTAGCGTCGTTAGGACTTCAGCCTATGCTCCTACCCCATTAGCCCTGGGTCCATGGCCATCTCAACTGGGCCATGTGTTTAGCTTAATTGACAAATCCAGGGGTGATGGCCACAGGCAAGGCAAGTTACCCGGCCCTTCCGACTCGACAAACTGCAAATGTTTTCAATCATGAAGCGCAATTGGCTGAATCTTGCCTTGGCAAGTGCACTGCTATGCGGGGGTAATGCCCTGGCGGCGGGCGGCGGCAGCATTGTGACGGCAGACCCCTCTAAACATTTTGACCCCAAGGGCAAGCCGCCATCCAAGTTCACGCTTGAACTGCAGAATGGCCTGCGAAAATCTCTGCCGTTCGATGATAAACGTGATTTTGATGAGGCCCGCAGGGGATTCATTGCGGCGCCAACATTTAAGCGGATTATGGCCGATGCCGGCAACGTAGCCTGGGATATGGGCAGTTATGACTTTCTGCTGGAACCAGGCAAAAATTTTGATACGATTAACCCATCACTGCAACGGCAGGCCATTTTGAACATGGCCTATGGCCTCTATGAAGTAGTGCCCGGCAAAATTTATCAGGTTAGGGGCTTCGATCTGGCAAATATCAGTTTTATCAAAGGTGACACCGGCTGGATTGTCTTTGATCCACTCACCAGTAAGGAAACTGCCAGGGCTGCCCTCAACTTCATTAACGAAAAACTGGGCAAGCGTCCGGTGGTGGCAGTGGTCTTTTCCCACTCCCATGCCGATCACTTCGGCGGGGTTCGGGGCGTCGTAGATGAAGCCGACGTGAAAAGCGGCAAGGTGCCGATCATCGCCCCTGCCGGCTTTATGGAACATGCCATCGCCGAGAACGTTTATGCCGGCAACGCCATGAATCGGCGTATGTTCTTCCAATACGGAATACTGCTACCCCGTAGCCCCTACGGCCATGTGGATCAGTCGATCGGCAAAAACACCGCTTCTGGCAATCTGGGCTTGATTGAGCCCACTCGTTACATCACTAAAGACTACGAGCTGCTCACAATTGACGGCGTGAAAATGGAGTTTCAGAACACTCCTGGTACCGAAGCGCCGTCAGAGATGAACACCTATTTCCCAGACTTAAAGGCATTCTGGGCGGCTGAGAATATTACCGGCACCATCCACAATATCTACACCTTGCGTGGGGCGCTTGTGCGCGATGCCCTGGCCTGGTCTAAGTATATCAATGCCGCGCTATATCGCTATGGCGCAGAAGCTGAGTACATGTTCGCTTCCCACAGCTGGCCGCGTTTCGGTAACGATCGCGTCCAAGGGGTAATGCGTACCCAGCGCGACACTTATGCATATCTAAACAATCATGTGTTGCACCTGGCCAACCAGGGCGTGACGATCAACGAGATCCACAACGTGTTTAAAACGCCAAAGAGTCTGCAGAATCAATGGGCCGCCCACAGCTACCACGGCTCGGAAGAGCACAATAGCCGCGCCGTGCTGAATCGCTACCTGGGCTACTGGGATGGCAATCCCGCAACACTTATTCCACTATCGCCGAAGGATTCGGCGCCCTTATACGTAGAAATGATGGGCGGAGCAAGTAAGATTATTGCCAAGGGGCAGCAACTCTTCGCTAAGGGTGACTATCGCTTGGCCATGGAAATATTGAACAAGTTAATTTATGCTGAGCCGAAAAATGCCAAAGCAAAAGACTTGCTTGCAGATGTATATGAGCAGATTGGCTATCAAAAAGAAAGTCCGAGCCTGCGCAACAGTTTCCTGGCCGCCGCCTATGAGCTGCGCAACGGTATGCCCGCTGGGGTGCCACCTAAATCGAGCGGCCCAGACATGATTCGTGGCATGTCTACCGAGCTGTGGCTCAATTCACTTGCCATCAGCATGGACAGCCGCCTGGTGGCGGGGGCGAAAGCCGTGATCAACCTGGTGACACCCGATAATGGCGAAAAGTTTGTGATAGAGCTAAGTAATTCGGCACTTACAAACATTAAGGGATACCAGGCCAAGAAGCCAGATCTAACCATTACCCTCAACCGCTCTGACCTGGAGCAAGTAATGAGTGGTAGCTCCAACTTCGAGCAGTTGATCGCCGCAGGTAAGGCAAAATTTGAAGGCGATCGCAAGCCTTTTGAGTTGCTGCGTGCCGCCCTGGTTAGGTTTACGCCAAACTTTGAATTGTTGCCAGGCACCATGCCGGCCAAACCTGCAGCGCCAGTAGTGAAGGAGCCGTTTGCGGCCGATCAGCCCGCCGACACCACTGGTGGCTGATGCTCAGGGGAAATCAATCGACAAATTTTTTAATATTAGCGCCAGTAGCAATTCAGTCAAACCCATGGCGATTCGCCTGGCTGGTCGATGGTCCTCCTGGCAATTGGCTGAGGAAGCTCTGGAAAACTCTGCCCGGGGCCAATTGAGCCCTGATATGCCGCAAAGACTATAGGCTGGCAAGATCGCCGAAATGACAGCTTTCCAAAGTCTCCCTAAACTATTGTTTCATCCACCTAAAATGGCAACCTTTTGCTGCCATCTTCTTTGTTATCATCCTATGGACATGTCCCAGGCTAAACCCCGCCAAATGTCAACCCAATGTGTGCAGCAAAGTGTCTTGTTAGGCACAGCTATAAATCGGCTGGCAAATGTGCAGGGAATCGCAACTGGATGCCGGCTGTTACTACATACTGCCCTGGGCCTGCTGCTGCTTGCAGTCCAGCAGGGCGCCAAGGCCGAACAGCAGCAACCAATCAACTCCCCAGAGTTGGCCGCCGGGCAAGGCCCGGCCCAAATAGCGACATCTGAATCGCCTTGGAGCGGTACGTTGGAACTGTATGGCTTCGCGCCACTGCGCAGCACCGGTAGCACTACGATTAACGGATTGACTGCTAATTACGATCTTAGCTTTGCAGATGTACTGCCCTCGCTCCAGTTTGCGGCGGCGGTGCGTGGACGAGTCGAATATGATCGCACTGGGCTTCTGACCGATCTTAGCTATGTGAATCTGGGTAATTCTGCTGCCACCCTTGTGGGCAGGCGTGATCGATTTGACGCCAGCGCCGGCCTTAATCAGCAGCAGGGCATCTACGATGTCGCCGTTAGCTATCGCTTGGGTGCTAGGGAGTCAGCCATTGGCAAGCCAGGCCAGTATTCTGTGATTCCCTACGCCGGTGTTAGAATCATAAATATGAAGATGGGCCTTGATCTTTCTCTCGAAGGCCCCAGAAATCGAGGATTTTCCGCCTCAAGAGACTATGGTATTACATGGGCTCAGCCTCTGATCGGCACTCAGGCTAGCCTGTTTCTCTCGCCGAAGCTAAGGATTTTTGCCCGGGGTGATATAGGTGGTTTTGGTCTAAGTGGCGACAAGGATTTATCGGGGAATGCCCAGGTGGGTCTTGGCTATGCCATCGGCAACAATACGGATCTAAATCTCTCCTGGCGGTACTTAGGTATTGCCTATGACAGCGCAGCCAATCGCGGGAATAGCTTTGATGCCTATCAAAACGGGGTTGAATTGGGAGTTAAATTCTTTTTCTAGTTAGGGAAGTTCTGGCAAACCCAAGCCAGGGCCAATTGAGCCCTGATACCGTAATGATTCCTGGGTGACAGGAGCGCCGAAATGGCGATTTTATAGAGTCTCATTAGAACTATCTGGCTTACGGCTGCCTATGCCGGCAAATCGCCACAGATACTTGTATGTGGCGGGAACCGACGAGGTGGCTGGGGGAAATTCCATTTAATTCAGCCAGTAATGAACTAATTTGTATTTTTGTAACAGTTTTTTTGTTTGACTTTGCAATACTTTGTGAAATCTCGAAAAGATAATTAACCATTAAGTCGTCTCCAGGTATCTTTGACGCTTGAGGGCGGCGCGCCTTGGCGCGAATGGTTATGGGTGTATCTAAAATATATTTTTATTCGTAAAGTCAATATTAATCTTGGCTTTGATTGAAGGCGTTGATGGAAAGCAGGTGATTCTGGCGTCTTAATGGGCGCCTTGAAAAAATGCCGATTCGGCTTCCGTAGGCAAGGGTCATGAAGTGGCTGCAATGCTTGTGACATCATGAGATGCTTAAGAATATGATTTTTCGAGATGCCCTATGGGCTGATTATGAATCACCGTAAGCGAGTGGCGCGATTGTGCCATCGCTAATACTTAGCGATGGCATTAGGAAGGTTCTGGAAAGCCAAAGCCAGGGCAAATCGAATCCTGATGCCGTAAGGCTTCCCAGGTAAAAAGATCGCCGAAATGGCGGTTTTCCAGAGTATCCTTAGGAATTGGTGAAGCTCCTGCTCCAGGTCAAGCGACATGGAGTATTTTTTGAATGGGCTTGACAAGTATCTGGAAGTTGCGAAAAGGTCGCCCTATCGCAACCTACACCTAGTGAAGGCCAAGGGAGCCACGCATGCTCTTGACCACTTTCTTCATGTCGTCATCGGTGAGCTGGCCCGCCTCAAGCAACTGCTGGGCCAAGGCAAACTTTGCCCGGCTTCGCTGCAGGTCCAGCAAGCCGGAACAAGTGTGCTTGTAGCCGGTGCCGCCAAGCGGCACCAGTAGAGCCACCCCACCGCCCAAATCGCCTGCCTTGGCAATAGATTCGGGCGCAGTTTTGCCCACACCAGCCGACTCCTCCCCCTGCCGCCAGCGTCCGTAGACCACCAATGAGGCTGGAGATCGATCAGTCACCTGACAGGTGCTGCCGTCGTCCATGTCCACCTGCAGCCTTGGCTGGGGGGCATAGCTCGAGTCGTTGTTAACTGGTATGCGTTCCATAGCCCCTAGGGGGCCACCCAGAAGCGCGAGCATGATTCCGTAGCTAATAGCATGGAACCACTGGTGCCAGAAGCGCTTGATGTTTCCTTGCGTTCTACACTTGGATCGTACAGTGCGCATAGAAAATAAGGAGTGCGCGTGGTCACAGGCGTGCTAAGTGTCAGCATCAATTTCTTCATCTTGTTAGGAGTAAGCTTGAAGCTGGAAGGCGAAATGGCTACGCCTTCTGTTAGCACGGCACCTGGTTTAGTGGGATCGTTGCTTGGCCCCTTGACGCGCACGGTGAGGACCACTGGCTCGCTTCGGGCATGGGAGACCTGGAGCTTGACTCGGGCAATTTGATTGCGCACGGCAAACTCTTTCTTGTCGAGATAAACGGTCTGGGCAGTTGCCTGCCCAGACCAGAGCACTGCAAACAGCAGAAAAAGACGCTTCACGAATCAAAGAGCCGTGCAGGTGGCCACGGTGGCAATCGAATAGGCGCCGGCTGAGATCAAGCCATTAGAGTTGTTCTGAAGGATCTCGGATGTGATCACACCGGTTTTCTTGCTGACACCGGCTTGGGTGCCGCTAACGGCGGGGGCGGAGCTGGATGTATTTGTCACCAGGTTGGCCAGGCTGACCGAAGGGGTATATCCAGCCGCTTCAGGAGGAGCGGAGGCATTTAGCTGGCTAAGGCTAACAGTAGAATCACCATTTGCAGTGAAGGAATAAGCTCCTTCGCCAGCCAGTTTATCCTTGCCGGCCGAAAGGCTCATGGAGATTGCTCCACCTGTGTTGGAGATATCGCAGAATGCAGCGGCAGAGCCACTGGCATTGATGTCTGCACTGGTGCCCGCAAGTACGGGCAGTGGACCGCAGCCAATAGCAATGACTGCAGCTAGGGCAAGTTTTTTATTCATGGCAGGTTTTCCTGGTTGAAAGGTGCCCTGTTTGGGGCCCTCTGGTTTTAGGAGATTTCGGCGGACAAAGTCAACTGGATTTTTAGATGGCCAGGCAAAGTAGGACCACTTGTGATCGTTAATTGATCACATGGCGCAGAATGCCCCCGTTTCAGCACCTCTCACCATGGCCAAAAGAATTCACTCACCCGAGTTCAAAGCAGAAGTCGCCCTGGCGGCAATGACAGGGAATAAAACCCTTGCCGAGCTAGCGTCTATCTATGACTTGCATCCAGCGCAGGTGTGTCAATGGAAGAAGCAGTTTGCAAAAAGATTGCCTGAGCTATTTAAAAATTCTGAACTCAATCCGAATCAGGATGGTGGCGATGACCTGATGCGCCAAGTGGGAAGGCTGAAGGCTGCCAACGATGCCCTCAAAGATGAGATTGAGTGGCAAAAAAAAACTCTACAGCTACAGCCAAGAGATCTTGCGATCTTCCCTGGAGCCAGGTCATCAAACTATTTCACTGCGTCGCCAGTGTGAGTTGCTGGGGGCTTCGCGCTCCAGTTTTTACTATCGGCCTAAAGCGAAGCCAGATGCAGACCTGAAAGTCATGTCAATTATCGATGGCATGTGCATGCAAAACCCAAAAAGAAGCTGCAGGCAGTTGCACAGAGATCTTGAGGCAGGAAGCATTGCCGTCACCAGGAACCACGTACATCTCCTATTGCATCGCATGGGTTTTGGCCCCTTTGAGCGCTCACTGTTTAGGCAGCTTGTAAATCTCGGCTGTGAAACTTCGCCGAGTAAATTGGCAGTCTTAAACGCAATGGGGCGAACATGGATCTTTGACATGGCTTATTGGCCGTCGCTCGATGGTGAGCGTTTCGCGGCAATTATTGTGGATAGTCGACGGCAGCGTTGTCTTGCCTGGGGCTTGGCAGATAGATGGGATGTTTCCATGGCGCTGGCGGTTTTAGATGCGGCTATCAGTAAATATGGCCACCCTGCGATATTGCAGAGTGAATCATTGCTTCCCTTCTTCAGCGCCACCTACCAGGAGCGCCTCAAGCGCGAGGGGATCTGGCTGCATGGCAGTAATTGTCGCTGCCATCTGCACGCTTGTGGCCGCATCACAGCACTGACGCCGGTATGGAATTGGTTGAAACAAAAAGCAGCGGCACAAAGAGCGCTCAATCAAAGCCTCAATGATGAGCATCTGCTCAGAGAGCTGCTCAGCAAGTATAACCAAATTGACTTTCCAACCGTCGATATAGGCCACTCTCGGTATGGCGCCAATGGAGGCGGCTTATTGAATGGCAATGGCACTCTGGGCCATGATCTTGGCGCAGTTTACTGTCGTGCAAGTCGCGATTACCCCTGCAACTAGGCGTTAAAATCAAGGCGTCACCCGGTTGGGCTGGTGGCTGACCATGGGCAGAAATATGTCGATGTCGAATATCCAACCCATGGAAGCCCAGCCTGGCTGCCGCTGTTGTCGACCGCTTGGCCCTGGCCCGCAGGGCTATGGATGAGCGGGCTCGATGCCAATGGAGATCGCCTGCAGATTCCCAGCCTAGGCGGATCTGCTCAACTAGATTTTTGTTGCTTAAAACTGTGCAAACAGCTGCTGGTTGCCTGTTGAGGTATGCGCTCCGCCTTGTCGCTGGCTCTAACTGTTGCCCTGTTTGAGGAAGTTCCACACCTGCGCGGCGGCGCCCCCGATTGAGGCCCCGCCCGCTGTCCTTAATTGCGGCCCGCCACTGAATCAACCGCTGGCATTCACGGCCGACATCACCCGCCGCCTTGTCCAGGCGTCAAAATGGCTGGCATGGTTGGTTCCAATTCCAGCTCGCCAATGGCTTCCGGCTCGCCAATGGCTTCCAGCTCGCCAGCAGCCAGTGCCCTGGCGCCTTCGCCCCGCCGCCTCTGGCTCGCCCCTCTGATCGTGGGGCTCTGCTTTGGCCTCGGCTACGGGATCACCAGCCGACTGCTGAATCTTTCCTGGAACGGCTTGGTGCGGCTGGGCCACAGCTTTGATCTGCGGCCCTTACCCGGCACCAGTCTGGAAAGCCTGCGCCAGCGCTATGGGGCGGAGCGCCAGCCGATTCGTGCCGACCTGGATCGGGCCGAGAGGGAGGCCCAGGCCCGCAAGGCCGAGCTGCAGGCTCGCCAACAGGCCGAGCTGGACCGTCAGCGCCTGCAACAAGCCGAGCCGGCGATGGGCATCGACAACGAGCCGGCCGCAGAAGCCACCCCCGAGCTGCCCTCCGATTGGCAAAGCCCTGCCGCTCAGCAGGCTCCGGCCCCATTCCAGCCCCCCCCAAGCCGGCCCAGCTCCGCTAAAAAGCCAACCGCCCCCAGCTCCCCGCCCAAGCCGGCCGCTGCCATCCCCGCCGCGCCCCTGCCGCCCCCCTTGCCGTCCCCGGTCAGCCCCTGAGACCCGCTTACGGATTCGATCTGCCACAGTTCACAGGCAGCATCCAGGCTTTGATGAGCGCGCCGTCCTCTTTGATCCAGGCCGCCCTGCAGCGTCTCGGTGCCCGCATTGGCAGCGGCCTGCTCGATGCCGTCGCCAGCCTGGCGGTGCTCGCCCAGGATGCCCCCGACAAATTGCGTCAGGAATTGCAGCTGTTCTGGGAAGAGGTGGAGGCGGAAGCCGACCGGATCGATCGGGGTGACACCGCCCCGGCGGGCGAGTGGACAAGTCCGGGCCAGGGCCCAACCGGTGAGACTGCCAGCGGCCATGGCGGGCCCGACAGCCTCGCTCCAGAGCCCTCTTCAGGCCAGGGAACCCAGGCCGGCGACCAGCCCGTCGCCACCCAGGCCGATCCCCAGCGCCAAATAGACAACCTGCGGGCCCAGATCGCCAGCCTGGCCCGGCGCCTAGACCAACAACTGGATCAACAGCGTATGGATCAGCAGCGGCCTGATCAGCAGCGGCCTGATCAGCAGCGACTGGGTCAACAGCGGCTGGATAAGCGATGAGCCGCGCGGCGCGGATTTGGTGCCTGGCCCTTGGTCTGCTGGCCGGGTTGTGGTGGGATGGCCAGCGCTGGACCTATCCCGGCGGTTGGAGCGATGAGCGGGCCCGCCAGCGCCAGCGGCGCCGGGCCCGCTGGCTCACCAATCAATTTCTGGGGCTGGGCTCGGCCTTCATCAAGCTCGGGCAATTGCTTTCGGCGCGCCCGGATGTGCTGCCCGCCGAGCTGGTGGAGGAGCTGGCCCGGCTTCAAGACCAGGTGCCCGCCTTCCCCTTTGCCGTGGTGCAACAGCTGCTGGAGCAGGAGCTGGGGGAGCGCTGCGCCGAAATCATCGACATCGAAGCCAGCCCCCTCGGCTCCGCCAGCCTGGCCCAGGTGCATCGCGCCAGCCTGCGCAGCGGCCGCCAGGTGGTGCTCAAGGTGCAGCGCCCTGGCCTGGAGCACCTGTTTCGCCTCGATTTGCAGGTGATGCAGCAGGTGGCGGCCGTAGTGCAGCGCCATCCCCGCTGGGGGCGCGGTCGCGATTGGGTGGGCATCGCCCAGGAATGCCGCCGGGTGCTGCTGCGCGAACTCGATTTCCGCCTGGAGGCCGAACACGCCGCCCGCTTCCGCCAGCAATTCCTCGACGATCCCGGCATCCGCATCCCAGCTGTGATCTGGGAGCTGAGCAGCCGGCGGGTGCTCTGTCTCGACTACGTGCCAGGTATAAAAATCACCGACCGCCAGGCGCTGGTGGAGGCGGGCATCGATCCGGCGGCCGTGGCCGAGAAAGGGGCGGCCAGCTATCTGCAGCAACTGGTGCGCTTTGGCTTCTTCCACGCCGATCCCCACCCAGGCAACCTGGCCGTGGCCGCCGATGGCGGCCTGATCTACTACGACTTCGGCATGATGGGCCAGCTGTCGGGTCGCCTGCGCTCCCGCCTGGGGCGCATGGTCACCGCCGCCGCCGCCCGGGATGCCGCCGCCCTGGTGGATGAAATGCAGGGGGCTGGCGTGATCGCCGAGGGCATCGATCCAGGCCCCGTGCGGCGGCTGGTGCGGGTGATGCTCAACGAGGCGCTCACGCCGCCCTTCTCCGCCAACGTGCTGGAAAAGATCACCGGCGATCTCTACGACCTGGTCTACGGCCAGCCCTTCCGGCTGCCGGCAGAGCTGATCTTTGTGATGCGAGCCCTGTCCACCTTTGAGGGGGTTGGCCGCAGCCTCGATCCCGGCTTTAGCCTGATTGCCATCGCCCGGCCCTACCTGCTGCCCCTGATGACCTCCAGCTCAAAGGGAAGCAACGACCTGCTCAACGAGCTCTCCCGCCAGGCCGCCGAAGTGGGCAGCCGCGCCCTCGGCATTCCCCGTCGCCTGGATGAAAGCCTGGCCCGCATCGAACAGGGCGACCTGCAGGTGCAGATCCGGGCCGGCGAAACCGATCGCCTGCTCAGGCGCCTGGCCCTGGCCCAACAGAACGCCGGTCAGGCATTTCTGTTGGGCGGCTTGGCGGTGGCGGCGGCCCTGCTGGTGAGCGGCAGCCGGCCGGCGCTGGTGGCGCTGCCGCTGCTGTTGGGTCTGCCGGTGGGTCTGGGTTGGCTGCGGGGCCAGGCCCGCCTGGCCCGCGACGGCCGCCTCGATCAGCTCAGCCGCTGAAGCCCAGGGCCATGCAGCCGCAGCAAAAGCCCACCTATCTGGAACACCAGGCGGTGGAGGCCTACCTGGGGCCCCGCCAGGTGTTCCGCGAGCTCAGCCTGCAGCTCAGGAGCGGCGAGCACACCGCCATCCTCGGCCCCAACGGTGCTGGCAAGAGTGCCCTCATCAAGCTGCTCAGCCGCGAGCTCTACCCAGTGGTCAAGCCGGGATCCTGGCTGCGCATCTTCGGGGAGGAGCGGGTGAATCTCTGGGATCTGCGCGCCCGCATCGGCCTGGTTTCCCAGGATCTGCAGGCCGGCTACAGCGGCGGCGTGCTGGCCAGCGATGTGGTGCTCTCGGGCTATTTCGGCTCGGTGGGGCTGGGCCGCAGCCATCTGGTTACCGCCAGCCAGCGCCAGCGGGTGCGGCAACTGATGGAGGAGCTGGGCCTGGCCGACTTGGCGCAACGCCCCTACGCCCAGCTCTCCGATGGCCAGCGGCGGCGCCTGCTGCTGGCTCGAGCCCTGGTGCATGGCCCCCAGGTGCTGGTGCTGGATGAACCCACCAACGGCCTAGACCTCAAGGCCAAGCACCAATTACTGGCAATCCTGCGCCAGCTCAGCCAGTCCGGCACCACCCTGTTGCTGGTAACCCACCAAATTGAGGCGATCATCCCCGAGATCGACCGCTGCATACTGCTCAAGCAGGGAGTAGTTGTGGGCGATGGCCCCAGCAACGAACTGCTGCGGGACGCCCCGCTCAGCGACCTGTTCGACACCCCCCTGCAGGTGGTGAGTTCGGGCGGCTATCGCCAGGTGCTGCCGGCCGCGGCCACCCCGCGCTGATCAGGCCTTGCCGCGGGGGCCCCGGTCTTCGGCGCCGGCGTAGCGGGCCTGGCTGCCCAGCTCGTCCT
Source organism: Prochlorococcaceae cyanobacterium (assembly GCA_044356735.1). Lineage (GTDB taxonomy): Bacteria > Cyanobacteriota > Cyanobacteriia > PCC-6307 > Cyanobiaceae > UBA5018. The sequence goes on along the minus strand of JBIKVR010000004.1, from coordinate 37,744 downwards.
CGATGCGCAGCAACTGGTTGTATTTGGCCACCCGCTCCGAGCGGCTCAAGGAGCCGGTTTTGATCTGGCCGGCGCGGCTGGCCACCGCCAGGTCGGCGATGGTGGTGTCCTCGGTTTCGCCGCTGCGGTGGCTGATCACGCTGGTGTAACCGGCCCGGCCCGCCAGGTCGATCGCCTGCAGCGTTTCGCTGAGAGAACCAATTTGATTCACCTTGATCAGGATCGAATTGGCCACGCCCAGATCAATACCCCGCTGCAGGCGGCTGGTGTTGGTCACGAACAGGTCATCACCCACCAATTGCACGCTGCTACCAAGGCGCTGGGTGAGCAGGGCCCAGCCGTCCCAGTCGTCTTCCGCCACGCCATCTTCGATCGAAACGATCGGATAGCGGCTCACCAATCGGGCCAGCTGATCCACCATCTCAGCGCTGCTGTAACTGCCGCCATCAAAGGCATAGCGGCCATCCTTGAAGAATTCGGTGCTGGCCACATCCAGGGCCAGGGAGATCTGGTCGCCGGGCCGATAACCGGCCTTTTCAATTGCCTGCACCAGCAGGTCGCCGGCCGCGTCGTTGCCCAGATCTGGCGCGAAACCGCCCTCATCGCCCACGGCGGTGCTCATGCCCCGCTCCTGCAGCAAGCCCTTGAGGGTGTGGAACACCTCCGTACCCATGCGCAGCGCCTCCCGGAAGCTGGGGGCCCCATGGGGCACCACCATGAACTCCTGGAAGTCGAGGCTGTTGGCGGCATGGGCGCCGCCATTGATCACATTCATCAGCGGCACCGGCAGCAGGGTGGCCATCGGGCCGCCCAGATAGCGGTAGAGGGGCAAGCCGATGCCATTGGCTGCCGCCCGGGCGGTGGCCAGGCTCACCGCCAAAATCGCATTGGCCCCCAGGGCCGACTTGTTATCGGAACCATCCAGCTCAAACATCGCCGCGTCCACGGCGCCTTGATCCAGGGCGGAAAGGCCACAGAGGGCCGGGGCGATCTTCTCTTCGATGTTGTTCACCGCCTGCAGCACGCCCTTGCCGCCATAGCGGCTGCCGCCATCGCGCAATTCATGGGCTTCATGGGCGCCGGTGCTGGCGCCGCTGGGCACCATCGCCCGGCCGCTGGCCCCGCCCTCCAGCAGCACCTCAGCTTCCACGGTGGGGGTGCCACGGGAATCGAGCACCTCCCGGGCCACCACGGTGTCGATCACAAGGTCGAGGGAGTCGATCACTTAATGCCGAAGGTTTTACTAAGGCCAGGATCCTATGGGCGGGGGGCGCCAAAGCTTTTGTGTAGATGATCACCGGGCTTGAATCTGGCCCGGGCCCAGGTGATCGGCGAGGCCGGCCGGCCCGGCCAGAATGGCGGGCAGCCGAACTGGGCCGATGCGCCTCTTGCACACGATGCTCCGAGTGGGCGATCTGGAGCGCTCGCTTCAGTTTTATACCCAGCTGCTGGGCATGCGATTGCTGCGCCGCAGGGAATATCCCGCCGGCCGCTTCACCCTGGCCTTCGTGGGCTATGGGGAGGAGAGCGACCACACCGTGCTGGAACTCACCCACAACTGGGACACCACTGAATACAGCATTGGCAGCGGCTATGGCCATATCGCCATCGGCGTCGATGACATCGTGGGCTGCTGTGCCGCCATCGCCGCCCAGGGGGGCCGGGTGGTGCGTCAGCCCGGACCGATGCAGCACGGCAGCACGGTTATTGCCTTTGTGGAAGATCCCGATGGCTACAAGGTGGAGTTGATCCAGCTCTCCTCCCGCAGCTGATCCATATCAATTGAGCCAATAGATGCAAGCCTCGCCACCTCCTGCCGCGACACCTCCACCGGTCAGTCTCACCAGCGATCCCGAGCGGTTTAGCGACGACGCCTGGGATCTGTTGCTCTCCGCCCAGGACCAGGCCCGCCGCTGGCGCCATGGCGCCCTGGATGTGGAGCATCTGCTGCAGGCCCTGTGGCTGGATCGGCAGTTCCAGCGCTGGGTGGACCCCCTGCCCCTGGACGGTGATCGGCTGCTGGATCGCCTGGAGGAGTTCTGCGCCGACCAGCGCCCCGCCGCCGGCGGCGAGCTCTACATCGGCGAGGCCCTCGAAGAGCTGTTGGAGGGCGCCGATCGCTGCCGGCAGCGCTGGGGCGATGGCCTGCTGGAGGTGTCGCACCTGCTGACGGCCCTGCTGGCGGAACCCCGCCTGGGCGCTTCCCTGTTGGCGGGGGAGGGGCTCAGCGAAGACCTGCTGCGCCGCCAGTTCGGCCATGGCGCCCCAAGCCCGATGTCAGCGGCGGCAGTGTCAGCGGCAGTACCAGCGGCGCCCGCCGCCATGCCCCCCCCGCAGCGACCAGCTTCAGCGCCGCAAGGAGGAATTTCAGGGGGAGGGGCGACCAGCTCGCAGGCCCGGTCAGCCGCCCGTGCCAGGCCAGCCGCCACCAGCAATGCCCCCCGGGCCTCCGCTGGCGAGGAGGAACCCCTGCGCCTGGAGGCGGTGGCCGCCGAGGCCTCGGCCCTGGAGCGCTACGGCCGCAACCTCACCGCCGCCGCAAGGGCTGGCGAACTCGATCCGGTGATCGGTCGCGACACCGAAATCCGGCGGCTGATGCAGGTGTTGTCGCGGCGCAGCAAGAACAATCCGGTGCTGATCGGCGAACCGGGCGTGGGCAAGACCGCCGTGGCCGAGCTGCTGGCCCAGCGCATCGTGGCTGGCGATGTGCCCGACGCCCTGCGGGGTCAGCAGCTGGTGGCCCTCGACCTGGGGGCTCTGATCGCCGGCGCCAAGTTTCGCGGCCAGTTTGAGGAAAGGCTGCGGCAGGTGCTCGAAGAGGTGCGCGACGCCGAAACCAATTCTTGGGCCAACTCTGAGGCCAACCCCGGGGCGGGCGGCGTGATCCTGTTCATCGACGAGCTGCATACGGTGGTGAGCCAGGAGCGCTCCAATGCCGATGCCGGCAGCATTCTCAAGCCGGCCCTGGCCCGCGGCGAGCTGCGCTGCATAGGCGCCACCACCCCTGAGCATTACCGCCGCAGCATCGAAAAGGATCCGGCCCTGGAACGCCGCTTCCAGCAGGTGCCGATCCGCGAGCCCAACCTGGAAACCAGCGTGGAAATCCTGCGCGGCCTCAAGGAGCGCTACGAACTGCACCACGGCGTCACGATCACCGATGCGGCCCTGGTGGCGGCGGCGCGGCTGGCGGATCGCTACATCGCCGATCGCTGCCTGCCCGATGCCGCCATCGACCTGATCGATGAGGCGGCGGCCCAATTGCGCATGGAGGTCACCTCCAAACCCCAGCTGGTGGAGCAGGCCGAAGCGGAGCTGCGCCGCCTCGAACTGGCCCTGCTGGCGGCTGAGGCCTCCCCGCAGGAAGCGCCCCCTGCCCTGCGCCAACAGCAGCGCCAGGCCAGCGAGCAGCTGGCCCAGCTGCAGCGGCGCTGGGCCCATGAGCGGGAGCTGCTGGCCGAATTGCACCAGGTGCTGCAGCAAGACGAAGACCTGCGCCAGGCGATGGCCCTGGCCGAACGGGATGGCCAGCTGGAGCAGTTGGCCCGGCTGCAGTACGACCAGTGGCCTGGCCTGCAAAGGCGTCGCGAGGCCCTGGAGGCCGAGCTGCGCGATCAGCCGCTGCTGCGCGAGCAGGTGGAACCCGGCGACATCGCCGATGTGGTGGCCCGCTCCACCGGTATCCCCGTGCAGCAGCTGCTGGCCGGCGAACGCCAGAAGCTGCTGGAACTGGAGGCGCGGCTGGCGGAGCGGGTGATCGGCCAACCCGAGGCGGTGGCGGCGGTGGCCGCGGCGATCCGCAGGGCCCGGGCGGGCATGCAGTCGCCGCGCCGCCCGGTGGGCTCGTTTCTGTTTCTGGGTCCCACCGGCGTGGGCAAGACCGAACTGGCCAAGGCCCTGGCCGCCGCCCTGTTCGACGAGGAAGAGGCCCTGGTGCGCTTCGACATGAGCGAATTCATGGAGCGCAATGCGGTGGCCCGGCTGGTGGGGGCACCGCCCGGCTACGTGGGCTACGAGGAGGGGGGCCAGCTCACCGAAGCGGTGCGGCGCCGGCCCTACGCGGTGCTGTTGCTCGATGAGGTGGAGAAGGCCCATCCGGAGGTGTTCAACCTGCTGCTGCAGGTGCTCGACGACGGCCGGCTCACCGATTCCCAGGGCCGCACCGTGGACTTCTGCCACACCGTGGTGATCATGACCAGCAACCTGGCCAGCCGGGCCATCCTCGAGAACGCCCGCCAAAATGCGGCGGCAAACGAGCCCCAGGCCGCGCCGCCAACTAACGCCCAGGTCGAACAGCCCAATCATTCCCAGGCCGAACAGCCCATTAGTGCCCAGGCCGCGCCGCCAACTAGTGCCCAGGCCGAACAGCCCATTAGTGCCCAAGCTGAACAGCCCCCAGAGCTGCAGCGGCGTTTGGAACAGGCGGTGGAGCAGGCCCTGGCCAGCCACTTCCGCCCCGAATTCCTCAACCGCATCGACGAGGTGATCCGCTTTCGGCCCCTGGATCGTGGCGATCTGCAGCGAATCGTTCGCCTGCAGCTGGCCGAACTGGCGGGCCTGCTGGCCGAGCAACAGCTGCGCCTGGAGGTGAGCGAGCCGGTGGTGCAGATGCTGGTGAGCCAGGGCTATGAACCGGAATACGGCGCCAGGCCGCTGCGGCGGGTGCTGCGGCGCCGCATCGAAAACCCCCTGGCCACCGCACTGCTGGCCGAGAGCTTCAGCGGGGCCTCGGCGGTGCGGGTGGAGCTGGGCAACGACCAGGATCCCCAACTGCGCTTCCTGGCCATTCCGTAGGGGCCTGGCAATTCAGTTGGGCCTGGAAATTCAGTCGTGCCTGGCAATTCAGTGAGATCTGGCCATGGCGCAGGGCTCACCGACGCCATGGGCTAACCCACCCCGTGGCCCTGCTGATGCCGTGGCCCTGCTGACCGCGTGGGCCGCCCCAATCCCCTCGGGCCTTCTATGGCAGTGAGGCGGCGGGGTAGGTTGTTCGTTTGCCGAGTCGCGCGGACGCCCCGTGCGCCAGCGCTCGTGGATTCTTCCTCCCCACTCCCCCCACGCCAGCCCAAGGATCTGCCTGCCACAGATCTGCCGATTACGGATCCCCCCGCCACAGATCCCTTGGCAACAGATCCCTTGGCAACAGATCAGCCAGCCCCTGATCCAAACTCGTCCAGGTCAGCGGTCGGCACCCAACCGATCGAAGCGGCCAGCGATCTCCAGCTCGCCGCTCCTGGCTCCAGGATCGAGACCGAGCCCCAGGGGTTTGCCGCCGCTTCCCTGGCCGAGTTGCGCAAGGTGGTCTGGCCCAGTCGCCAGCAACTGTTCAGCGAGTCGGTGGCGGTGATTTTGATGGTGGGGTTGTCGGCAGCGGCGATCGCGGCCGTCGATCGCTTCTACGGCTGGGCTTCCACCCAGGTGTTCCGCTGAGTTTTTCCTTGCCCGAGCCCCCAGTGTCCGAGCCCTCCTTGTCTGACTCCGTGTCTGAGTCCCTTGCCGCTAGCCCCCTCGACACCGACGAAGCCCTCGCTTTAGATCCAGCCCAGGCTGTGCTTGATGCCCCTGTGGCCGAGCAGGCCCGGGCCCAGGTGCCCCGCTGGTACGCGGTGCAGGTGGCCTCCAGCTGCGAAAAGAAGGTGAAGGCCACCCTTGAGCAGCGAGCCGTCACCCTGGGGGTGCATAACCGGATCTTCGAGATCGAAATCCCCCAGACACCTGGCGTCAAGCTGAAGAAAGATGGCAGTCGCCAGTCGATCGAGGAGAAGGTTTTTCCTGGCTACGTGCTGGTGCGCATGGTCCTCGATGAGGACACGATGATGGCCGTGCGCAGCACCCCGAACGTGATCAATTTCGTGGGTCAGGAGGATCGCCGCGCCACCGCCAAGGCCCGGGGTCACATCAAACCCCGCCCCCTGAGTCGCCAGGAGGTGGATCGCATCTTCAAGCGAGCCGCGGAGAAAAAGCCAGTGGTCAAGGTGGATCTCAGCGAGGGCGATCAAATCCTGGTCACGGCGGGTCCGTTCAAGGACTTCCAGGGCGAGGTGATCGAGGTGTCCGGCGACCGCAACAAGCTCAAGGCCCTACTCTCGATCTTCGGCCGGGAAACCCCGGTGGAATTGGAGTTCTCTCAAATCAGCAAGCAGAGCTGAGGCCCCGGCCCCAGCCCAGCGGCCGTCTCCCTGTGGAGGGCGGCCGTGCATTCACCGCCGCTGTCACCAGCGGCGATCCGCAGCGTTCCCGACGCATAGACAATGGCCAAGAAAGTCGTTGCCGTAATCAAGCTGGCGCTAAATGCCGGCAAAGCCAACCCGGCGCCACCGGTGGGCCCTGCCCTCGGTCAGCACGGCGTCAATATCATGGCGTTCTGCAAGGAGTACAACGCTCGCACGCAGGACAAGGCTGGCTATGTGATTCCGGTGGAGATTTCGGTCTTTGAAGACCGCAGTTTCACATTTATCACCAAGACCCCTCCCGCTTCCGTGCTGATCTCCAAGGCAGCCGGCATCGAGCGGGGTGCCGCCACCTCAGCCAAGGGCAAGGCTGGAGCAATCTCCACCGCCCAGCTGGAGGAGATCGCCAAGACCAAGCTCCCCGACCTCAACTGCACCAGCGTTGAATCGGCCATGCGCATCATTGCTGGCACCGCCCGCAATATGGGCGTAGCCATCAACGACTGATTCCCCTCTCGTCCTTTATTCAACAAATCGGGGGAGACCTTCATCGGTCGCCAGCACCCCATCCAGCCATGCCAAAAGTTTCCAAGCGCTATGCCTCTGTCGCCGCCGCGGTGGAAGAGCGCACCTACGCACCCCTTGAAGCCCTGGAGTTGGTGAAGGCCAACGCCACCGCCAAGTTCGACGAGACGATCGAGGCTCACGTGCGGCTAGGCATCGATCCCAAGTACACCGATCAGCAACTGCGCACCACGGTGGCCCTGCCCAACGGCACCGGCCAGACGATTCGCATCGCCGTGATCACCAGCGGCGAAAAAGTAGCCGCCGCCAAGGCCGCCGGTGCCGATCAGGCCGGCGATGACGATCTCGTGGATGAAATCGCCGCAGGTCAGATGAATTTCGACCTGTTGATCGCCACCCCAGACATGATGCCCAAAGTGGCAAAGCTGGGTCGGGTGCTCGGTCCCCGGGGTCTGATGCCCAACCCCAAGGCAGGCACGGTCACCAATGACCTCAGCTCCGCCATCGCCGAGTTCAAGGCCGGCAAGCTGGAGTTTCGCGCCGACAGAACCGGCATCGTGCACGTGCGCTTTGGCAAGGCCAGCTTCGATGTGGCCAAGCTGCTCGAGAACCTCAAGGCGCTGCAGGAGACCATCGACCGCAACAAGCCCAGTGGTGCCAAGGGTCGCTATTGGCGCACCCTCTACGTGACCTCCACCATGGGCCCCTCGGTGCCGGTGGACTTCACCGCCCTGCAGGACCTCAAGCAAGAAGTCTGAGCTCGATTAGCCGGGCCTTGTCGGTGCCAGAAACCGGCCAGGCTTGACACCACCAAGGCTCGGCACATCATGGCTTAAAATAAAAAGCTGGCGAAAGCCAGAAGGGCACGCGCCCTACCCCAGACAGCAGGTGGCGTCAGCCATAAATCCTGCCGAGGTGAACGCGACAGGTTTAGTTCCAGTCGGTCTCCCCTAGGGATTGCCGATCGGATGCGGAACGTGCAGCGGCCTCGAGCTTGGTTTCCTTATGGATTCACCAGGCGTCCAGGGCCGCGTACCCGGCTTGTTCCCCCGATCCGTTCCAAATTCCCATGGGCCGCACGCTGGAGAACAAGCAACAGATCGTCGAAGAGCTCAAGTCGCTCCTAGGCGAGGCCGAAATGGCGCTAGTCCTTGATTTCAAGGGCTTGTCTGTCAAGGAAATGTTTGATCTGCGGACCCGTCTGCAGGGCAGCAACGGCGTATGCAAGGTGACCAAAAACACCTTGATGCGCCGTGCCATTGACGGCAACAGCGCCTGGACTGAACTCGATCCCCTACTCAACGGCACCAACGCCTTCATCCTGGTAAAGGGCGATGTCGGTGGTGCGGTTAAGGCCGTTCAAGCCTTCCAAAAAGACACCAAGAAATCGGAAACCAAAGGCGGCCTGTTTGAAGGCAAGCTGCTCTCGGAAGCCGATATCAAGGCGATCGGGGATCTGCCCTCCAAGGAGGTGCTCCTAGCTCAGATCGCCGGTGCGATCAATGCTGTAGCCACCAAATTGGCCGTGGGTATCAACGAGGTTCCGTCCGGTCTTGCTCGGGCGCTCAAGCAGCACGCCGATGGCGAGGGTTCGGCCAGCTGAGGCCCACCCCTTGACTCTGCGCTGCCGAGCTCAACCGATCGACTGTCCACAAACAGATCTGTTGCTGATTCCCAACCATGTCTGCTACAACCGACCAAATTCTCGAACAGCTGAAGACCCTTTCACTGCTGGAAGCCTCTGAGCTTGTCAAGCAGATTGAAGAGGCTTTCGGTGTGTCTGCCGCCGCCTCCGCTGGCGTGGTGATGGCAGCAGCTCCGGCCGCTGCCGAACCCGAAGAAGTTCAAACCGAATTCGACGTGATCCTCGATGGATTCGAAGATTCGGCCAAGATCAAGGTGCTGAAGGCGGTGCGCGAAGCCACCGGTCTGGGCCTCGGCGAAGCCAAAGCCCTGGTGGAAGCGGCTCCCAAGCCCGTCAAGGAAGGTATTTCCAAGGCCGATGCCGAGGCGCTCAAAAAAGCCCTCGAAGATGTCGGCGGCAAAGTCTCTATCAAGTGATCGCTTAATTAGTGAATCCCTTGGCTTGACCTGCTGCCGGGCCCTGGCTCGACACCAGCTTTGCTTCCCTGCTAGCCGGCTCCCATCTGGGGGCCGGTTTTTTGCTGGCTTGCCCATGACCCCGCCATCAGCAAAGCAAACCCAGCTCTGGGCCGTGCAGCCAGGCGGCGGCATTGTTCTGGATCCCACCAGCATCGTTATGCTAATCCACCAGCAAGCTGACAGGGAAGCCAGAAAGTTGGAAAGCCAAAAATAGGCAAGCTTCGAACTAAGTAGTCAATAAAGGAAGCTCTGAAAAACCGCCATTTCCTCGCCCCAGTCATCTGAGGATCATTGCTGAATCAGTAACTTCATTGGCCGAGATTCAGGTTTTTCAGGGGTTCCTAAACAGAAAAAATATAGCATGACAAGATAATGATAAAACCGGAAGGCAATAAAAAGAGTAGCTAATAGTGGGCGCCTCGAAAATGCCCATCTGGCTCTTGCGAGTCAGGGTAAAGCAAGTCGCCGCAACGCTTTTGCGTAATGAGATCAGCGAGATTTGTTATTTTTCAAGAAGCCCTAAAAAGAGAAGCACCCAAAAAAGAAAGCAATAAAAAAGCCCCGCCAAAGGCAGGGCTTTAGGTTGGAACGATTCTGGGAGTCTGTCCTTGTTTCGACCTCAGAAGAGCGTTCCCACTCCTCACACCTCTATAAGTTAATCGCCAAGGCCGTCCGCGTGTGGGTTCCTGGTGCGGAATCGCAACTGGCACCCACAGGGGCTCATGGGCTGGTGGCGGGGAGAGCTGCCGTCTCCTGGAAGGGCAGTACGGGCAGGCTGATCACCTGGCCGGGGGCAGGCTCGCTGCTGTTCCTGGAGCTCTGCTGTGGGCGCCGCCAGCCATCCGGGCGGCGCCGCTCCCGCTGGGCCAGCTCCAGCGGCGGCGGCGGTGGCGGCAGGCCAGCGAGCGACTGAATGTCGCCGCCGCGGGCACGGGCCTGCAACAGGGCCAGGGGTTCGGCGCTGGCCAGATAAATGTGGCTTAGGCGCCGGCCGGCATAGGTGCGGCCCCGGAAACTCCAACCCGGCTCCAGGCGGAAGCTGACCAGGCCCTCGCCGGCGGCGGGCGGCATCGGCGCCAGGGCCACGGTGAGCGGTTTACTCAGGCTTGGATTCAGGGCCTGGAGTTCCAAGCCGGCCGCGCCGGCGGCGATCCGCAGTCGCCAGGGGCTGGGTAATTCGCCATCGGCAGCCCGCAGCGAGTAGCCACTGCTGGATTGCAAGCGACTGCAGCGAGAATCCCCAGCCGCCGCCTCAGAGCTAGTCAACTGAGACTCGCTTGCCTGAGCCCCACTCAGCTGAGCTCCGCTCGCCTGGGCTCCACTGATCTGGGGGGCAAGCAGCAGGCTGCCCTCGCTTTGGCGGCTCCAGCAACTGGCCGCCCCCGGCTGCAGCTGCTCCACCAAGATCAGCTTCCATTGGTCGTTATCCAGCGGCTGGGCCAGGGCCACCGTGGCGCCTTCCACCAGCGGTTGGCTGCCAAATACGCCTGCTCCACTGGTGAGGGGCCACAGGACCAGGCCGCTGGCTGCCAGCAGGCCCAAGCCCTTGATCAGGCCCCAGCCAGGCAGGGGGAGGTAGGTTCGTCGCATGCCTGCCGCTCTCGGGCCCCTGTGTACATAACAGGTCTGATGCGCTTGTTAGCGAACTTTTTGAATTTGTCGAGTGGTGACTGAGCCGGTCTTGGTGGTGGCTGCGGCCTGTGATGGCGCCTGCAGTGGCAATCCCGGCCCCGGTGGCTGGGGGGCCCTGTTGCGGTTCTCGGATGGCGCCCTGCACGAGCTGGGCGGTGCCGAGCGGGCCACCACCAACAACCGCATGGAGCTCACCGCCACCCTGGCGCTGCTGGAGGCATTGGCCCAGCTGCCTTGCCACCGGGATCTGAGCATCCGCACCGACAGCCGCTACGTGATCGACGGCCTCAGCAAGTGGCTACCGGGCTGGAAGCGCAAGGGCTGGCGCACCGCCTCCGGCGGCGCCGTACTCAACCGCGACCTGTGGGAAAAGCTGGATCGAGCCCGGCTGGCCCACGTGCCCCTGGCCTATGTGAAGGGCCATAGCGGCGATCCCGACAACGAGCGCTGCGACGCCATCGCCGTGGCTTTCTCCAAGGGGCGCATACCGCAACTGGTGGCCGGTGAGCGGCTGGAGCATGCCCACCTGGAACTGGATCTGCCCGGGAAAGGGGCCGGAGCCGGTGAAGGTGCCGGGGAAGGGGAAGAGGCCGGTCCAGCGCCAGTGGCGCTGCAGCAGCTGCTCAGTCGGCTGGAACTGGCCGACCGCTTGGCGGCGGGCGGCTTTGCCCTCAGCCTGGTGGAGTTGGCCCAGCTGGTGGAGCAGCCGCTGCGGCAGCTGGAGCAGCGCAGCGAAGCCTGGCCCTGGCGGGATTGGCTGATCGAACCGGTGGAAGGCGACCGCTGGCGGTTGCGACGCGACGCGGGAAGATGGCCCCAAAGGGGGTAGGCGGCGGGCATGGCAACTGATCTCAACGACAGCGCCCACCTGGGTGAGGCCAGAGCCCGCACCAGCACAGCCAGCGGGGCTCTATATCGCCAATTTGTGGGCCCGATGCTGGCCAGCGATGAGGGCGCCGATGCCGAGCAGTTGAGTCAGCTCAGCCTGCAGGCCCTGGGCCAGGCTTCGCTGCGGCGGCACTGGCCGTTGATTCGCGGTGCCTTAGACGGCCTGGGGGCCGAACTGAAGCGCCCCGATCCACGCTTGGAGCAGAGCTTGTTTGGCTGTCGTTTCGCCAACCCGGTGGGCCTGGCGGCGGGCTTTGACAAAAATGGCGTCGCCGCTGGCATCTGGCATCAGTTCGGCTTTGGCTTCGCCGAATTGGGCACAATCACCTGGCATGGTCAGCCCGGTAATCCCCGCCCTCGGCTGTTCCGACTGGCGGCGGAGCGGGCGGCGCTGAACCGCATGGGTTTCAACAATGTCGGCGCCCAGGCGGCCAGGCGCCTGCTGGAGCGCCAGGGCCTGCCAGCGGCGGGCCAGCGCCCGGCCGTGCTCGGCATCAACATCGGCAAATCGAAGCAAACTCCGCTAGAGCTTGCCCCAGACGACTACGCCTCCTCCCTGGAAATGCTTGCTCCCCTGGCCGACTATGCGGTGGTGAACGTTAGTTCTCCGAACACGCCGGGCCTGCGGGAGCTGCAGGAAGAGGGGAATTTGCGGCGCTTGGTGGAGCGTTTGCGGCGCACCCCAGGCTGTCCGCCGCTGCTGGTTAAGGTTGCCCCCGATTTGGAGGACGATGCCATCGATGCCATTGCCCGCATGGCCTACCAGGAGGGGCTGGCCGGGGTAATCGCCGTGAATACCAGCCTGGACCGGCTTGGTCTGGAGCAAAGGCGGCTAGCCCAGACCGGTCGCAGCCTGGCCGACGAGGCCGGTGGCCTCAGCGGCGTGCCGATTCGCCGTCGCGCCCTGGAGGTGCTGCGCCGCCTGCGGGCGACGGCGGGGCCAGCCCTACCGCTGATCGGCGTGGGTGGCATCGATTCGGCCCAGGCGGCCTGGGAGCGCATTGCCGCCGGCGCCTGCCTGATTCAGCTGTATACAGGTTGGGTGTACGAAGGACCGGAACTGGTGCCCCTGATCTTGGAAGGCCTCGGCGACCAGCTAAGTCGCCACGGACTGGCTGGCATCGGCCAAGCAGTGGGTAGTAGCCTGCCCTGGCTGGAATAAATAAATAAATAAATAAATAAAGTCAACTCCATGAAGTAAATGATCAACCATGAATAATGGCCTTCTCTAGGTTTTCGAGTCGGTTTCGACAGCAGCTCGGCGGCCTCAGCCAGGAGTTTCGTAGTCTCAGCCGTCAGTTGTTTGCCCCCCAGGTGCTCATCGAGCTTCACGATCGCAGCCTGAGGTTTAGGGCGCTGGGCCGGCAGGCCAGCGAGACGATCACGGTGCCTCTGCCCGATGGCGTCTGCCGGCAGGGGGAGCCCCGGCAGGTGGAGGCGCTGGGCGATCTGGTTGGCGATCTGTTGCTCGATCAGGGCCTGGCCGGAGCGCGCGTAAGTGCGGCGCTGCCATTGCGGGCTTGCCGCTGGAAACTGATCCAATGGCCCCTGGAGGCGGTGCCAGACGATCCCTGTGATGCGCTGCGGCTGATCGATCCGGATCTCGACCTCACCTGTTCGCTGGCGGAGGCCTATCTGGATCTGCGGGTGGTGCCCGGACTGCCACCCCGCAGCTTGGTGGTGGCGGCTCCGAGGCGGGTGGTGGATGGCTGGGCCGATGTATTCGCGGTGGCTGGGGTGCAGCTGGAGCGGCTGGAACCGGCCCAGGTGTCCGAGTGGCACCAGGTGCTGGCGCTACTCGCCCAAGAGCCAGCCGGGGGCGATCCCGATACGGATCACTGGTTGTTGGAACTACAGGTGGATCACTGCCGGCTGTGGTTGCTGGTGGATGGCCTGCCGCGGGCCGATTGGCACCTGCCGGCCAACCGCAATAGCCATGGTCTCGACCCGCAATTAGCGGCCGAGTTGGAACGGCGTGGACGCTTCTGGAACCAACACCGCCAGCCGCCCCTGGCTGCCCAGTCGGATTGGCAGCCGTCAGCATCACACTCTGGTGTTGGGCAGAGCCGATCCAGCCGCTGGTGGTTGTACGGCGATCCCGATCTGTTGGCGCAACTAGAGGCTCCCCTGGCCGACTGGCTGGGCCAGGGGACGGTAAAACTGCTGGAGCAACCGGGCCTTGCCAATCCGCTGGGAATACGGCTCTCTGGGCTTCAACGGGGCAAGAGCCGGCGATGACAGAAGACTCATTCGATCTCTTAAAGGAGCGGCGGGGCCGGCTGGGGGAAGAGGAGCCCGGAGCAAGCAACCCCCGCAGGAGCCTGCTTAGTGGCACGCTGCTGGCTAGCGCCCTGGTGGGAGCCTCAGGGGCTGGCTGGGCCGTAGTGGCATCGCTGCAGCGCTCCGCCTTGACTGAGTTGGAACGACTCACCCCAGTGCAAGCCCGTTACGATCAATTGAAGAGCCAGATAATCATTGAGAGAAAGAAAACCGATGAGTTAGAGAAGCAAAACAGCAAGCTGGCCAAAGCCCTGGTAGCGGTTGGCTCAGGATCAGCCTTGTTGGAAGAATTGCGCCGCCGCACTCCCAGGGGCTTGCAGCTCAGCGAGGTGATTCAGGAGGGCAATAGCCTGCGGCTGAGGGGCCAGGCCAACGATCCAGGCGCTTTTGCCCGCATCAACGCCCTGCAGCTGCAATTACAACGCTCTCGCCTGTTCAACCCTGACAAGGTGAGTCTGATCCAAGCCCGCAGGGATAATGGCAAGGATGCCAAGCCTCCAGCCGCCAACGCCAGTAGTGAACCGGTGCAATTTGAACTCACCGCCGACTTCTCCCAACCAGGTATCAATGGCGATTTGACCAACCTTCGGGATCTGGGGGCCACCGGGATGGCCGAGCGACAGCGCATGCTGCAGCGGCAGGGGGTGATGCCATGAGCCGGGCTCAACGCATCTGGCTACTGCTTCCCATTGGTTTTGGCGCTGTGGTGGCGGTGGCGATGGCGGGGTGGGGCCTGGTGCCCGAATGGCTGAAATATCAGAAAACCCGGCAGCAGGTGGAGGAACTGCGCTCTCTGGAGAGCCAGCTGCCGCTGTTGGAGCAGCAGCTGCAAAGCGATCAGCAAAGGCGCGACAAGGCAGAACAGAAAAAGGAGCTGATCTTGCGGTTGATCGCAGGTAGCGGCAGCCTCAGCACCTTGGTCGCCGAGTTGGATCGGATCGCCCTTACCAGCTCGGTGGAGCTAACCCTGGTGGAACCCCAGGCCGCAGCAGTGGCAGCCCCACCATCTTCCCAAGTTGGTCAAGCTGGTCAAACCAAGAAAGATCTGAATCCAGATGAAGCGGATACCAAGTTGAAGGAAAGCGTTCAGCCCCTAAAAAATGCAACGGTAGATCCGAATAATCCAAACGCCAAGCCCAAGCCGCCCGCCGATCCCCTAGAAACCGATGGTCTGCGCAAGAAAAGCATTCTGCTGACCGCCCGGGGTGGTTTCCCTGCCCTGCTGGCATTTATGCGCAAACTGGAACAAATCAGCGTGCTGGCTGTGCAAAGCAATCTGCAGCTGGCTCTGGAGTGTCAGACCGGCCAACCGCCGGGGCAGGCCAACCAACGTCCCCAGTGCCCCACCACACCTGGGGCGGCCGCCAAGCCAGAGCAAGCGGTCATTATCAAGCTGAACCTGGCCCTCTACTCCAAAGATTCCCGCTCAGGTCTGGCTAGGTAGTGATCCAGCGAATACCATCCAGGCGCAGGTTGAGGTTGGATGGAAAGCGCGAAAGGAGCTCTGGCTCTGACACTGGCGGCCGGGACTTTTCTGGCCCTGCAGAGCTATGGCCTGCGGGCCATGTCAGCGCCGGCGATGGCTCAACAGCCCCTGGCCGCGACAACCGCCCCAACCGCCACTGGCAGCCCAGCCTTAGCCAGCCCCTCTGGCTCGGCCGCTGGGCTGCAACTGAAGCTGCGGCGCCAGCCCAATGCCGTTGAGCTGTTGATCGAAGGCACTGGCCCTGGCCCCCAACTGCGCCAGAGCCTCACCACCGCGGGCTGGTCGGCGGAGCTAAGCCTGGTCAATGTTTCGTCTTTGCGGCTGGGGCCCCAGAGCTTCAGCCTGCCTGAACTGGGGCTGCAGAGCGTGGCCCTGACGGGCTCTGGCAGCCGCTATCAGCTACAGGTAACCCCCACGCCGGGTCAGGTCCTGGGTTGGCCTCTGATCAGTGCTGATGGTCGTCAGCTGATCGTCAGCTTCACCACAGCAGCGCAGCTGAGCAGCCAGAGCGGCCGACTGGATCTGAGGGTGGCGGCCCGGGTACCCCAAGCAAACCTGGCTCCAGCCCTGCAAACAAGAGCCGTGGCGCCGCCCTTGGGGGACATGGCGGTGGGCACGATGGTGTTGCGCAACCGCAGTTATCTGAATCTGTCTGGGCCGCCGGTGTCGATGACGATCCGCAATGCCCCGGCCCGCGACGTGCTTATGAGCCTGGCCCCGATGGGAGGTTATGGCTTTGTCTATGTGAATGAGAGTCCAGCTGGCAACAGCTCTAATAGCTCCAATACCACCAGCAAAACTTCCACGCCAGAAGAGGCCGGGGCAGATTCCCTGCGCAAGGTGTCCATGGCCTTCCAGATGGAGCCCTATGCGAGGGCCATCAATGCCGTACTGATGGCGGCTGGCTGGCAGGGGCGCCTGGAGGGCCGTCTAATTATGGCCGGACCGTCTGTGTCCAATAGCCCCTTCGGGGTGCAGGTGTCGAAGGTTTATCGCCTCAACCAGGCCTCGGCCAATTCCGCCGCCGACTACCTGGCCAGCCTCGGGGCCCAGATCACCAAGGTGACCGTAATCACCAACTCGGTGACCCAGGGCACGCCGGTGGCAAACCAGGTGGCCGGCGCCACCACCAGCCAACAGACCGAAACCCAAAACGTCACCACCACCCAGAGCTATGGCTCCAGCATCGGGCCGCTCAAGGGCCTGAAGGGCGCCACCGACTCCCGGCTGCAAACCATCACCTTGGTGGGCGATTCGGCGCTGGTGGCGGTGGCCGAAGGTTACCTGCGCCAGATCGATCTGCGCCAGCGGCAGGTGGCCCTCTCTGTAAAAATTCTCGATATTTCCCTTAACAATCAGACCGATATCAATAATAGCTTTGCATTCCGCTATGGCAATAATTTTATTGTCAATGATTCTGGCCGGTTGGTGGGAGCCTTTGGTACGCCGTACGCTTCCAGGGCGTTAGCAAATGTTGACCCGGCCAATCCCGGTAATCCCAGGGTATTGCCGGCCGATGCTAACAATCTGCCCCCTAGTAATTTTGTTAATTTTCTGCAGGCTCAGATTATATCTAATAACACCAAGGTGCTGGCTAGTCCAACTCTAATTCTCTCGGAAAATCAAGAGGAGGTGAATGGGGGATCTGCTGCCGGCGCCCAGCTCGCCATCGGCAATGCAGGTGGCTCAGGTGGCTCAAGTGGTTCCAGCTCATCCGATCTAGCCACCATCGGTAGGCCCAGGGCCAATGAGGCTTTTGTCACGGTGGGTGAACAGGTGGTTACCAGCTACCAAGTGACCACCGGAACCCAAGGAAACGGTAATTCATGTCAGCCATCCTTTGGTATTGCTGGCCTCACCTTCGGGGCGCGGGTATCCAAAATTGATGATAATGGCTTTGTTACGTTTACCCTCTCCCCCCAGATAACTGCAAAAACAAAAGAACAACTGGTGCCAGGCTGTGGCCCCATTGATATTCTAGCGGTACGTAGATTGGATACGGGAAGCGCAAGGGTTAGAGACGGCCAAACTTTAATTCTCACCGGTGTGATCTCCGATTCCGATCGCCAAGCCGTCACCAAGTGGCCGATTTTGGGAGACATTCCTCTCGTCGGCCAGTTCTTTCGCAGTAGCATCGGCCAGCGGCAGAAGCGCGAACTTGTGATTATGGTAACCCCGCGAATTCTCGACGACGATCAGGGCGGTACCTACGGCTATGGCTATCAACCAGCCTCGCGGGAGGCTCGCTCATTGGTTGGCGACAATCCAGTGACAGGGGCCAAGTAGTAAGTATTGAGATATGGCTGATGGCCATCTGGCACGCCTAGCGAAATGCCGCTCTCGGCGGCCCAGGCGATCCAATGGGTCCAGGAGTGTGGCTTCGAGCTGCTACCCCTGGCCCAGCTATCGGTGCTGCTCCTCAAGCTGTCGGCCGCCGCCCGTGCCAGCTAGGATAAGTACAATGATCAATGGCATGCCATGCCTACTTCCATCCAGCTGGATCCTGAGATGGAGGCGCGGTTAGAGAAGTCGGCCAAGGCTGCAGGGCACAGCAAGCTTCACATCGAAGACGACCGGCTGACGGTGCTGGTGGTGTAGATCGGCCATCGCAGTGAGGTCTACCGCTGAGCCGCTTACCGCAACGACCGAAGCTGGAGCCATCTCTGCATGTCTCTGATTACCGCCGCCGGTCCGGTTCTGAGCTGCAGCATCGCAAGGCTGGCGCTGCGCTCTGGTCGTGTCACTGCCAGCACTGACTGACAGAAGTGACATCACGACGAGCTCTTCTGCGCTGATCAACCTGTAACAAATCAGCGCAAGCCACCACTACAGGCAGAGGCCAGCGAACTGATCAACCCCTGAGGTGACGATAGCCGGATTGGCCGATTTGTATTTGTCTTCGTGCAACTGGAGTGACTGGCGCAGCTGGCTCAGTATCTGGCGGGCAAAGGGAATGCGGGGCAGGGGCAATTCCTCCATCAACTCGCCTGCTCCATAAAGGGCGACGTAGTCGTGGTAATTATCCCAGCAATCGCGGTCGAAGCCATTGCTGCGGTAGTTGGCAAAATAGCTTTCCACCAGCAATTGATTAGCCGTGATCAGGCCATGGCGCTCCAGCTCGATGTTGTAGTAGGTGAGTGTATCCTCCGGCCAGTCATCGAGCTGCTGAATTGATGTGCTGTTGATCAGGGCTCCAGCCTCCACCAGGCTGCCGGCGAAATGGATGGCATGGCTGGGGGAGAGGAACGTGTCTTGAGCGGGGCCGAGCGACCCAAAGGCAGCTTGGTCGATGCGAATCGGCATTTTGCCCAGGTCCTGCAGATGGGCGATGCTGCGGGTGCTGCGGGCCAGGAAGCGCACCTTCTGGGGCCCCTCCATAGTGTTGATCAGATCTCCAGGCTGCAGGGTTTCGATCGGCCGTTCGCCACTCGGTGTGGAGATCAGGGTGCCTGCTAGGAAGCAAGGGATAGTAGGAGGGCCGGGATAAGTTTCATAGTCCGGTGGGTTTTTTTTGAGGTTCTCTTCCGTTGGCAATACAGGTGGTGGTTGAGTTCCTTACGGCGGCCCATCTCCAAACCATTCATATCGCCATGAGTAAGGATTTGTATAAAGTCTCGCTTTCCATGGCATGGGTTATAAACTTGTCTTTCTTCTTTTTAAGGCATCTTCTTTCCATGTGTCAATCCCCGCCCCGCCGCCAGAGTTAGCGTTTGCTAACAGTGCGCAGTGGCCAGAAGGCCGTCGCACTTAGCGCCATCCCGATTCTCCGCAGGCGCCCTGAGGTCTGCCCAGATTCCAGTAACTGCAATAGATCTAAGGGGGAAATCAGCCATGAGTAAGCCCTGCTGCGCCAGCTCCAATCACTAGCCTGTCCCTGGGCTCTGCGCCATCCAATGCCGGCCCTAGTTCTGCTCTGAGTAGCGCTGGCTTTCGCCGTTGCTTATCGCTGTACTGGCCTAATTACCGCCCACCAGGTTGGCTTCCCCGTTGGGGTGTAGCAGCTGGCTCGATCCAACCCCCCGCTGGGTGGCAGCCCCTGGCCCAGGCGGGCTGCTCGCCATGATGGCGGTTGTGATCACCCCCCTTAGCTCCATGCGCACTGGTGAAATCCACCGGGTCACCGGCGAAACAGAGGTGCGTGTGCTGCTCAACCTCGATGGCAGCGGGCAGTGTGCGGTGGCCACCGGCGTGCCCTTCCTCGATCACATGCTGCATCAGCTGGCCAGCCACGGCCTGCTGGATCTGCGCATCAGCGCGGTGGGCGACACCCACATCGACGACCACCACACCAATGAAGACGTGGGCATCGCCGTCGGCCAGGCCCTGGCCCAGGCCCTCGGCGATCGCCGCGGCATCCACCGCTTTGGCCAGTTCATGGCGCCCCTGGATGAGGCCCTGGTGCAGGTGGCCCTGGATTGCTCCGGCCGGCCCCACCTCAGCTACGGGCTGCAGATTCCAGCCCAGCGCATCGGCAGCTACGACACCGAGCTGGTGAGGGAGTTTTTTGTGGCGGTGGTCAACAACAGCGGTCTCACCCTGCACATCCGCCAACTGGACGGCGTCAACTCCCACCACATCGTGGAGGCCTGCTTCAAGGCCTTCGCCCGGGCGCTGCGGCTGGCGGTGGAAATCGACCCGCGCCGGGCTGGCGCCGTGCCCAGCAGCAAGGGGGTGTTGGAGCAGGCCGGCGTTGCGGCCAGCGCCTAATTGGGCTTGCCCACCAGTTTCTGGCGCAGATTTTTGATCGTGTCGCGCAGGCTGGCGGCCTGTTCGTACTCCAGGTTTTTGGCGGCGGCCTTCATGCGCTCCTCCAGCTGGTGAATAAGTTCCGGTAGCGCCTCCAGCGGCACCTGATCGTGGCTGGCCTGTTCGCTGGCCTGCTCCAATTGGTCGTCATTCAGCCGCCTTGACAGGGCCAGGAAGGAGAGGATCGCATTGCCGGCCCGCTTGCCCGCCGGCTGGGGGGTGATGCCATGACGCTGGTTATAGCTGTGTTGAATCGCCCGCCGCCGCTCGGTTTCGGCTATCGCCTTGGCCATCGAATCGGTGAGGTTGTTGGCATAGAGCAGGGCTGTTCCCTCCACATGGCGCGCCGCCCGGCCGATGGTTTGAATAAGAGAGCGCTCCGCCCGCAGGAAGCCCTCCTTATCGGCATCAAGGATCGCCACCAGCGATACCTCCGGTAGATCCAAACCCTCCCGCAGCAGATTCACGCCCACCAGCACGTCGTACTGGCCATTCCTGAGATCTTGAATGATCTCGATCCGCTCGATCGAATGGATCTCCGAGTGCAGATAGCGCACCCTTACGCCATGGTCGGCCAGGTAATCGGTGAGATCCTCGGCCATGCGTTTGGTGAGGGTGGTCACCAACACCCGCTCGTTCTTGTCGGCCCGCAGCCGAATCTCCCCCAGCAGGTCATCCACCTGGCCATCGGTGGGGCGCACCTCCACCACCGGATCGAGCACGCCGGTGGGACGGATCACCTGTTCCACCACCTGGGGGCCGCTCTGGCCGAGCTCCCAGTTGCCTGGGGTGGCGCTCACGAAGATCGTTTGGCGCGCTTTTTGCCAGAACTCTTCCGCCTTCAAGGGGCGGTTGTCGGCGGCGGAGGGCAGCCTGAAACCGTGCTCGATCAGCACCTGCTTGCGGCTCTGGTCACCGTTGTACATCGCCTGCAGTTGGGAACAGGTGACATGGCTTTCATCCACCACCAGCAGCCAGTCTTCCGGGAAGTAATCGATCAGGCATTCCGGTGGTGTACCCGCCGGCCGGCCGGCCAGATGGCGGGCGTAATTTTCCACACCATTGCAATAGCCCACCTGTTCGAGCATCTCCAGGTCGTAGCCGGTGCGCTGCTCCAACCTTTGGGCCTCCAAAAGCCGACCCTGACCCTGGAGTAGCTCCAGCCGCTGGCGCAATTCGCCGCGGATCTCGGCGATGGCACCCTCCAGTCGTTCCTTGGGGGTAACAAAGTGTTTGGCTGGATAGATGCTCACCGCATCCAAACTCTGCAGGATTTCGCCGCTGGTGGGATCCACATAGCGAATCGCTTCCACCTCATCGCCAAACAACTCGATGCGTATCAGCCGGTCTTCATAGGCCGGGCCGATCTCCAGCACATCGCCCCGCACCCGGAAGCGGCCGCGGCCAATCTCCACATCATTGCGGGCATATTGATTGTCCACCAGCTCCCGCAGGCAGCCCCGCAAATCGATGGCTTCTCCCACCTGGAATTTTACAGCTGCTTTTAGATATTCCGATGGAATTCCCAGGCCGTAGATGCAGCTGATTGATGCCACTACGATCACGTCGCGGCGCTCAAATAGCGACCGGGTCGCCGAGTGGCGCAGCATGTCAATTTCCTCGTTGATCGAGGCGGTTTTAGCGATATAGGTATCCGATACGGGCACATAGGCCTCGGGTTGGTAGTAGTCGTAATAGGAGATGAAGTACTCCACCGCATTGTTGGGAAAAAATTCCCGCAGCTCATTGCAGAGCTGGGCGGCCAGCGTTTTGTTGTGAGCCAGCACCAGGGTGGGCCGCGCCGTGTGGGCGATCACATTGGCGATCGTGAACGTCTTGCCGGTGCCGGTGGCCCCTAGCAGGGTTTGGAAGCGCTCGCCACGCCCCAATCCCTCCACCAGGCCTTTGATCGCCTGGGGCTGATCGCCCTTGGGTTGATAGGGGGCGTGGAGCTCAAATGGGCCTGTCATTTAGTTATTTTCGCCTGAGCCGGGCATCCACCGAAAGTGCCATGCGGGCGCAAACCCGCCCTTGGATCCACGGCTAAAGCCAAGGAACATCTGAAAAACCCGAGCCACGGCCAATGGAACCCTGATGCAGCAATGGCTGTCAGCTGACTGGGGCGACAAAAAGGCGGTTTTTCAGAGCTTCCCTAAAGCCCGAAGGCCCGCAGTATCAGGGCTGACAGCAGCGAATAGACCACCGCCCCCAGCAGGGCACTGACCAGCCCGAATTGCAGCCGGAAGGCAGGCAGCAGCAGCGCCGCCAGTCCAAACAACAGCACGTAGATCAGCCAGTTGAACAGCCAGGTGACTGGAAAGATCAGGCCCCCCAGGCTGGCGATCGCCCAGGGCAGAGCCAGCAGGGCCTGCAGCGGCAGGGTGAGCAGCATGCCCAGCAGGCCGATCAGCGCCGCCGCCTGCAGGGCGGGCAGGAAGCCATCCAGCTCCACCCCTAGAGGCAGCCAGGTTACGAACACCAGCACTGCGGCTCGGATCGGCCATTGGGCCAGCCAGTGCAGGGGATTGCCCATGAATTCCCCCCCAGCCGCAGCCGCGATCGATTCAAACGCTAGCGATCACACCGCCGCCGAGCGCTGCGCGCAAGCCCCGCACCACAGCAACCATCGCCAGTTCGTCCTCCAGGCGGTTCACAGCTGAACCCACCCCCACGCCGGCGGCGCCGGCGGCAATCGCCAGCGGCAGGGTCACCGCCGACAGGCCCGAGGCGCAGAGCACCGGCAGGGCGGCAACGCCGGCGCTGGCGAATGCATGGCTGATCGCATGGGTGGCCGCCAGGGTGGGGGCGGCCTTCTCGATCAGCCCCAGGGTGCCGGCGCTGAACGGCCGGGCACTGGTGCCGCCTTCTGTTTGGATGATGTCGGCGCCTGCGGCGGCCAGATCCAGGGCCAGCTGCTCCTGCTGGTCTAGGGGCAGCAGGTGGGGCACGGTCACCGACAGCACCACCTCGGGCAGCAGCTCCCGGGTGCGGCGGCAGATCGCCAGCACCTCTTCTGCCCCAAAGACGCGGCCCAGGGGGTAGAAGGCGTCGTAGTTGCCGATCTCCACCATGGCGGCACCGGCGGCCACGGCGGCGGGGAACAGCTCGGCATCCACGGCGCTAACGCAGATCGGCAGCCCGGAAACAGCGGCAGCCAGCCTCACCAGTTGGGGATCACAGGCCACGTCCAGCAGGTCGGCACCGCCCCGCCCAGCGGCGCGGGCGATGCGCTCTACCGCAGCAGCGTCGAAGTTGGTCAGGCCGGCGATCACCTTCAGCAGACGGCGCTCGACCAGGGCGGCCTGCAGCGAAACGGGCAGGTGATCGAGGCGCGTCATGCCACTAATGAAAGAAGTCAATCAATTCTCCCACCCCTAGCGTTTCGGCCATGACCGCGTCGCCCCAGCGCTGGAGCCCCTACCACCTGCGCCTGCACCAGCTGCTGCGCCGCCGGCCGGAGTTGCTGCCCCAGGGGGCCTCTTTGTTGGTGGCCCTCTCCGGCGGCCAGGATTCGATGGCCCTGACGGGCCTGCTGCTGGATCTACGGCGGCTGCACCACTGGTCTTTGCAGCTGTGGCATGGCGACCACCGCTGGCGGCCTGAATCCAGCCAGCAGGCCCGGGAAATTGCCGCTTGGGCCAGCGGCCAGGGGCTGGAGATCCAGCTGGCCAGCTGGGAGTGGCAGTCCACTTATCAACACTCCCCTGATCAACAGCCCCCTGATCAGCTCCAGCAGGCCCAACACCAGCCGCCCCAGGCGCAGCAACAGCCCCCCAGCGAAGCCAGTGCCCGCGCCTGGCGTTACGCCGGCCTGGTGGACTGCGCCCAGCAGCGGGGCTGCGGCCATGTGGTGACCGGCCACACCGCCAGCGACCGGGCCGAAACCCTGCTACTGAACCTGGCTAGAGGCAGCGATCGCCGCGGCCTGGCCAGCCTGCAGGAGCAGCGCCCTCTGGCCGAGGGCATCCAATTGGTGCGCCCCCTGTTGATTTTCAGTCGGGAGGAGACGGCCCGCATCTGCCAGGCGCTGCAGCTGCCGATCTGGCTGGATTCCTCCAACACCGAGCTGCGCTATAGCCGCAACCGGGTGCGCAGCGCGGTGCTGCCGGTGCTGGAAGATCTGCACCCCGGCGCCACGCGCCGGATTGGCGGCACAGCTGCCCGCATGGCGGCCGATCTGCAGGGAGAAAAGGAGTTATTGGATCTGGCCCTGCAACCGCTCAGCTCGGGCCCCAGGTCGCTGCGGCGCCAGTCCTTGATTCGCCTGGAGGCTGCCAACCAGAGACGTCTGCTGCACCACTGGATAGCCCGCAACAGTGGTTTGGTGCTTACGGCGGCAGCACTGGATAAACTGCTGTCTAGACTAACTTGCTACAAAGGGCTTGGCCAGGTTGATCTGGCCGGGGACTGGCATCTAACTTGGAATAAAGGCACACTGCGGCTTCATCCCCGTATCTTTGCCATCAGAGATGGCCGAGGTGTAGCTACAACCGCAGTCCAGGCCAGTAGCTCCGCATCAACTGAAGTTCCCTGAACCAGTCGCCCTTAACCTATGGTTTATTTCAGCAGCAAGCCCAATTCAGAGCTAACTACCGAGCCAGCTTCAGAGTTCAACTCAGGGGCCAGTGCTGAACTTGGCATGCAGTCCAGCAGCGCCAAGCCCCAGCTGGAGGCCTTTGCAGACGTGGAGCGTTTATATAGTCGTGGCGACTGGAGTGAAGCGCTCGATGCCGGGCAGGTCCTGCTGGCCAATTTGCAGGTGGGTGCCACCAACTCGCTGCGGTTGCGGCTGGAGTTGCTGATCGGCCACACCCTGCTCTACGGTCTCGGTAAACAGGCTGAAGCCGAGCCCCACTACCGGGTAGTGCAACAGCGCAGTGGCGATCCGGTGCTGCTGGCGATCGCCTCCCAAGGTCTGCAGCTTTGTAGCGGATTTGCTGCTGAATCCCCCGTAGAGCCGCTGCAGCTGGCCGCTCGCCAAGCCTCAAGCTTTCCCCCGCAGGATGGCAGTGGCGCAGCGGCAGGGGCAGCATCGCATTTGCCGGCGGTATTCCCGCCACTGCCCTCAGCTCTGGCCGCTGCCCTGGAGCCAGCTGGTCCATCGCCCCTGTCATCAGCCTTAGAGCCTGGCAGCCATGCCAAACCCTGGCTCCAGCAGACTGCTGGCAACAATTTTTCAGCCGCTAATACCACAGCCGGCCATACAACAGCCGCCAACCCCACAGCCGCACACACCACTGCCGCCAATCCCACAGCCGCCAACAGCCTGGCCGCCAGCACCACAGTTAGAGATACTCAATTTGCCCCAACTCAATTCACTAATGCTGAATTTAGCAACTCTGAACTCGGAAGTTCTGACCTCAGCCATTCTGGCCTCGGAAATTCTGAGTTCGCTAACGCTGAATTTGACGGCAATGAATTAGATGGTAGTGGCTTTGATGGCGCTGCATTCCCCGGCATCGGCGGGGCAGGTGCTGCCCTCTTCCCCTGGCAGGATTCGCATGATCCCGGGGCATTCAACCCCGCGACCACCCATGCCGCCCCAGAGCAGGCAGACGAGCTGGCTGCTGTGCCGGCGCCAGTGCGCTTGAAGGTGACGGTGGCCTCTGCCTGGGCCGCTGGTGACCAAGCCCAGCCGGCTCTCAGCGCCGCCGAAATGGCGGAGCTGGCCAAGGGTCTCCTGGAGTTGGTGTTGGAGTAAACCCTGAGCCGTGCGGCCTCGATAGCGATGGGCTTTGCTGATGAGCTCTGCCCATTGCTGGCGAGGCCCGGAGCGGCGGGTTAGCTGGCCGCAGAGCGGCGACGGCGGGTGCGGCCGGCGGGTTCGAGCTCGGTTTCCGGCTGCTGGGCGACGGTAGCCGTAGCCAAGCCAGTGGCCGTAGCCAAGCCAGTGGCCGTAGCCAAGCCAGTGGCAGACGCCGCGGCAGTGTTGGCAACCGGAGCCGGGCTGGCCCCTACCGCCGCCAATTGGCGCTGGGGTGCAGGTGTAGCGCGCTCGGCGCTGCGCTCCACCCGTTCTGGGCGATCGCCGCGGCCGCCACGGACCCGGTTTGCCGGCCGGCTTTCGGGCTCGGCATCGGCTCTTCCCTTGTAGGCCGGGGTGCCGGCGGGGGCTGGCTGTACCAGGCAGATGATCAGCGGCTCCACCTGGAGTTCGCGGCGCAGGCGCCGCTGCAGCCCCACCTCCACCTCGCGCTGCACGCCCACCCAATCGACTTCGGGGGCCTGGCCAGCGCTGGTGCGGCAGAGCTGATTCCAGCGATTTTCGAGCACCCAGCCGATTTCGCGCTCAGCCCAGAGGGAGAGCTTGCGGGGATCGGCGCTGGTGACCACACCGCGCAGATTCGCCCGTGGCGGCGCCGCCATCACCCCATCGGTGCTGATCACTGTTAACAGGGTGATCACCCCGTCTTCCGCCAGCTGCTGGCGTTCCTTGAGCACCCTTGCATCAACGATGCCGTTGCGGGAGGCGTCGAGCAACTCGATGCCGCTCTTCACTGGATCGCCCTTGCGCAGGGAGTCGGCGGTGAGTTCCACCACGTCGCCGTTGTCGACGATCAGGGTGTGATCGGCGGGCACGCCCATCGATTGGCCGGTTTTGGCATGGGCCACCAGCATGCGGTGCTCACCATGCACCGGCACAAAGAATTTCGGCCTGGTGAGGGCCAACATCAATTTGTGGTCTTCCTGGCTGCCGTGGCCGGACACGTGGATGCCCTCGCCCTTGCCATAGATCACCTTGGCTCCCAGCATCATCAGCCGGTCAATCGTGTTGACCACCGAGATGGTGTTGCCAGGGATTGGGCTGGCCGAAAAGATGATCGTATCGCTGCTTTTTACCTGAACCTGGGGATGATCGGCGCGTGAGATACGGCTGAGGGCGGCTAGGGGCTCCCCCTGGCTGCCGGTCATCAGCAGCAGGGTTTCGCGGTCGGGCAGGTCGCGGATTTGTTTAATAGGTACAAACAGCTCATCCGGGCAGCGCATGTAACCCAGTTCCCGTGCTTTGGCGATCACGTTGAGCATGGAGCGACCCAGCAGGCCCACCTTGCGGCCATGCTTCATCGCCAGCTCGAGGATCATCGCCACCCGGTGGGTGGAGCTGGCAAAGGTGGTGAGGATTACCCGGCCTTCCGCAGCGCCGATATGGCGATCGAGATTCGGAAATACAGCCCGCTCTGGCGGGGTGAAGCCGGGCAGTTCGGCATTGGTGGAATCGGAGAACAGGCAGAGCACCCCCTGCTCGCCGTAATGCGCCATGCGCTGAATATCGAAGGTTTCACCATCGACGGGGGTGTGGTCAAATTTGAAATCACCGGTGAATACAACAACGCCTACTGGGGTGGTAATCGCCAGGGAGAAGCTGTCGGCGATCGAGTGGGTATTGCGAATGAATTCAACTTTGAAGTGCTGGCCAACCTGCACGATATCCCGGGCGCCAACGGTTTGGATTGTGGTGCAATCCGTAACGCCGGCCTCCTCCATTTTGCCCCGCAACATTGACATCGCCAGCCGTGGGCCGTAGATGATTGGGATGTTGAAGTGCTTGAGGTGGTGGGGAATACCACCGATGTGATCTTCGTGACCATGGGTCACGATCATGCCGCGAATACGCTTTTGGTTTTCCCGTAAGTAGCTGGTGTCGGGCAGCACAACGTTGACGCCGTGCATGCCATCGCTTGGGAATGCCAGGCCGGCATCCACCAGCATCAGGTCATCGCCGTATTCGAATACGCAGGTATTTTTGCCGATCTCGTGCAGGCCACCCAGGGGAATTACCCGCAGGTTTGGCTTCTTGGTGCTATGGGCGTTGGAATTGGTCATGAAAACAGGTCTACGTTGAAGGTTTGGCTAGAAGTGGGCTGGGCGGAAATGGGGCCGAGCGGGCAACGGGGTGATCGGCTGAGCCGAATATGGCCTTGGCGTCAGGTGGGACGCAGGGCGGCCAGGGTGGTGCAGATTCGTTGTTTCACTTCGTCATTCGCAGCAAGAAGGGGTAGGCGAGGGGCACCGACCGGCCAGCCACTTAGCTCCAGGGCCGCTTTTACCGGGATCGGATTTGTAGTGCAGAACAGGGCTTTGCATAGGGGCAACAGCCGCTCGTGCAGGCTGAGGGCGGCGGCGATATCGCCGGCCAGGAAGGAATTGATCATGGCGCGGATCTCGGCACAGGCCAGATGGCTGGCCACGCTCACCACGCCCACGGCACCTACGGCCAGCATGGGCAGGGTGAGGGCGTCATCGCCGCTATAGATGGCCAGGCGATCGCCACAGAGGGCCCGCAGCGCACTCACTTCTTCGGTGCTGCCACTGGCGGCTTTGTAGCTCACCACGTTATCTAAATCCAGCAACCTCGCTGTGGTTTCCGGCGCCAGACTGGCACCAGTGCGGCCCGGGATGTTGTAAAGCATCAGAGGCAGTTCGGGCGCCGCCAGGGCAATGGCCCGGAAATGGGCTTCCAGACCCTCCTGGGGCGGTTTGTTGTAGTAGGGCACCACCACCAAGGCGGCATCGGCCCCCAGGCTGGCGGCTTTGCGGGTGGCCTCCACCGCTTCTGCTGTGCAGTTGCTGCCGCTGCCGGTCAGCAGCTTGGCTCGGCCGGCCACCGCCTGCTGGACGGCGGCGAACAGTCGATGCTGCTCCTCCCAGCTGAGGGTGGGCGATTCGCCGGTGGTGCCGCAGATCACCAGGCCATCGGAGCCCTGGGTCACCAGGTGATCGGCCAACCGGGCCGCCAGCTCCAGATCCACCGAGCCATCCGCCGCAAAGGGGGTGACCAGGGCCGTCAACAGCCTGCCAAAGGGCGCCGGCTGCCAGTTGAAGGCTGGGGACGCGGTTGGCTTGGCGGTGGGGGCGGGGCCGCTCATGGCTGGGCTGGTCATGGCTGGGCCGCTCATGGCTGAGCCGATAGAGCGGGGCCTTGCATTAACAGCTCGGCGATTTGTATCGCGTTCAGGGCCGCACCCTTGCGGATCTGGTCGCCGCAGAGCCATAGCTCCAGGCCATGGGGATCGCTGAGGTCTTGGCGAATCCGACCCACGGCCACCGGGTCGCGACCGGTTACGTCGGTGGGCATCGGGAAGCGGTTGGCGGCCAGGTCTTCCAGCAATTCCACGCCGGGGGCCGCCGCCAGCAGTGCCCTGGCCTCATCAACCGGAAATGGTTCAAAGAATTCGATGTTCACGGCTTCCGAGTGGGCCCGCAACACCGGCACGCGCACGCAGGTGGCCGAGAGCCGCAAATCCGGCAGACCCATGATCTTGCGGGTTTCATTGAGCATCTTCAGCTCTTCTTCGCAGTAGCCGTTGGCCTGCAGGGGCGAGTTGTGCAGGAACAGATTGAAGGCCAGCGAATGGGGCAGCACGCTGCTGATCGGCTCGCCTCCCTCCAGCACCGTGCGGCTCAGTTGCCGCAGCTCTTCCATGGCTCGGGCGCCAGCGCCACTGGCCGACTGATAGGTGCTCACCACCACCCTCTTAATTGGCCGCCGCGCCTGCAGGGGGGCCAGGGCCAGGGTGAGCAGGATCGTGGTGCAGTTCGGATTGGCGATGACACCCTTGTGGCTGAAGGCCGCTTGGGGATTCACCTCCGGCACCACCAGCGGCACGGCGGGATCCAGGCGAAAGGCGCTGGAGTTGTCGATCATCAGCGCCCCGGCCCGCAGGGCAGCTGGCGCCCATTGCTTGGAAATGGCGCCACCGGCCGAGGCCAGCACCAGGTCAACCGAATCAAATGCCGCCTCGCTGACGGCCTGGATCGGCAGTTTTTCCCCCTGCCAGTGGAGCTGCTGCCCGGCGGAGCGCTCCGATGCCAGGGGGATTAATTCGGCCACCGGGAACTGGCGCTCCACCAGCAGCTCGAGCAGCTCCTTACCCACCGCGCCGGTGACACCGAGGATTGCCACCCTGAGCGCTCGCGAGGGCAGGTTGGCCGAATTGATGGGGGTGGCAGCGACGGTCAAGGAATTAGCAAAGACTGGGAGGGATCTTGGCGGGTGGCTGGGCAAAGGCCTGGCTTGGTTTGGGCCCAGGGCTGGTTTAAGGCCAGGGTTGGGTTCGGCCCAAGGCTGACTGGATTCAGCCTGAGGATCTATAAGGCTGAAATTTTGCCGGATGCTGGCTTGGTTGGGAGCCAAAGCCGCAGGGTGACAGCTATTTATTCACAGCTGTTAAAAAAACAGTTTGATAAAACAGTTTCGCAAACAGCTCGATGGTAGAAAACTTGATGGCTAAACAGCTTGCTTGTATACAGCTTGTTGGTATACAGCTTGTTGGCAAACAATATGTTGGCAAACAATTTGTTTGTAGACGGCTTGCTGAATAAGCGGTTTGATAGCAAGCAATTTGCCGGTAGGCAATTTTCTGATGGGCGGTTTGTTGCTAATCGGTTTGCCGATGAGCGGCTACGAATAGGTAGTTTGCCAGTAAACAGTTTTTTAATAAATAGCTTGCAAAGTGATTTGATAAAAGCTTGGCAAATAACAATCTAATAGAGCTGTTCACGCAACCCTGGATTAGCCCTGGGGCCCCAGGGGCGAACCACTGGTCAAAAAGCTGGCGGCAACCAAACCTTTAAGCCGATTCTATTCAGCGGCTACTTGCTGCTGAGAGGATTGCGCAGGCGGCGCTATTAAGTGTTTTGATTGATGGTTTTGATTGATAGTTTAGTCGATGGCAAATGGGGTTGGGAAAGGGTGGTGGAGATTTTAATTTGTTAAGTTGTTATGGCTAATTGCTTGCCTAAGGTGGGCCGACTTGGGCGGCGACCAAAGAATCTTACTAAAGGGAGTCGCCGCGGAGAGGGCTCGCCGCAGGTGGGAGTAGCCGTGGCAGCTAGGGGAGCCGCCGCCGGTAGGGGGGGCGGTCGTTGGGCGGGCAGTTCATTGGTCTGGCAGCTCAGCCAGCTCAATCGACCAGGAAGCGGCAGGCCATCGAGCCAGCTGGCCGCAGGGCGTTTGGCATGGCATTGGCCTCTATGGCTATTGCTTTTAGTGCAGCGGCTTGCCAGGCCAGTGGCTTGCCGGGCCAGTGGCTTCCCGGGGCACTTCGCCTCGGCGGGTTGGTTTCTAGGATGGCAGGCTGACAAAACACCTTCATGCAATCTGCCGCCACCCCATCAGATTCCGGCACGGCTGCCAAAGCCGGCGCTGCCGGCCAGGCCAGCGGCGAGCTGCAGGTGAAGGTGAGCCCCCGTCCTGCCAGTCGCGTGGCGCTGGAGCTGGCCATCCCCGGCAGCCTCAGCAAGGCCAGCTACGAGGCGGCGATCAGCAAGCTCAGCGGCAGCGTCAAGCTGCCTGGCTTCCGCAAGGGCAAGGTGCCCAGGCCGGTTTTGCTGCAGCAGATTGGCAGCAAAAGGGTGCTGGCCACGGCCCTGGAAGACCTGGTGGAAACCTCCTATCGCCAGGCCCTGGAGCTTGAAACCTTGGCGGCCCTCGGCAGCCCCGAGCTCAGCGAGGGGCTGGAATTGGTGCTGGAACGCTTCCAGCCCGGCAGCGAGCTCACCATCACCCTGGAACTCGACGTCGAGCCCACCCCCAGCTTGAAGGCCACCAAGGGTCTCCAGGCGGAGGTGGAGTCGGTGGTTTACGACCCGGCCCGGGTGGATGAGTTGATCGAGCAATCCCGCCGCCAGCTGGCCACCCTGGTGCCGGTGGAGGGTCGCCCGGCCGAGGCCGGCGACGTGGCGGAAGTGAGCTTCAGCGGCGTGTTTGGCGACAGCGGTGAGCCGATTCCCGGTGGCAGCAGCGACTCCTTCGAGGTGGAGTTGGAGGAGGGGCGGATGATCCCCGGCTTCGTGGATGGGCTGATCGGCCTGGCGGTGGGCGATAGCAAAACGATCGACTGCCGCTTCCCCGACAGCTACCAGCAGCAGGAGCTGGCCGGGCGCCAGGCCAGCTTTGAGGTAACTCTCAAGGAGCTGAAGAACCGCGAACTGCCAGCCCTGGATGACACCTTCGCCCAGCGGGCCAGCGACCAGCAGACCCTGGCGGAGCTGCGGGCCCAGCTGGAGCAGCAGCTAAAAGATGAGGCCGAGCGGCGCGGCAAGGCCGCTCGCCAAGGCGCCCTGCTCGCCGCCCTGGTGGACCAGCTGGAGGTGGAGTTGCCAGAGACCATGGTGCAGCGGGAGGTGGTCAACCTGCTGGAGCAGACCGCCGCTGAGATCGCCCAGCAGGGCATGGATGTGAAGAAGCTGTTCACCCCCGACCTGGTGCGCAGCCTGATGGACACCTCTCGGCCCGAGGCGGAGCAGCGCCTGCGCCGCAGCCTGGCCCTCAAGGCCCTGGCCATCGCCGAGCAGATCGAGGTGGAGCGGGAGGCGATCGAGGCAAAGGTGAAGGAGATCAGCCGCGAGCTCAACCAGCAGCAGCAGAGTCAGGTAGATCCGCAGCGCCTGCACCTGAGCGTGGCCAACGACCTGCTCCAGGACAAGTTGCTCACCTGGCTGGAGGCCAACAGCAGCATCACCGAGAAGCTCTCCAGCGAAGCTGATGCCAGCCCAGTTGCTGCCAGCCCAGCTGAGGCCAGCGAAGCTGATGCAAGCCCAGTTACTGCCACTGAAGCTGATTCCAGTGCCGCCGCCGCCGGCGAGGCGGCTGCGGCCTCCTAGGGTCCGCAGCGGCAGTCAGGCCCATGGGCAGCGAGCCAAATGCCCGTGGGCCGCGAGTAAAGCCCATAGATTGATCCCCAGCCCAGGCACCAGCACTTGATCGACGCCACCATCCACCATCCGATTCGTAACCGCTGGTCGGCGTCCCCGCTCAGCATCACGGCCAGCCCTGGCGTGCTACCCACCGTGGTGGAGCAATCTGGCAGGGGCGAGCGGGCCTTTGATATCTATTCGCGCCTGCTGCGGGAGCGGATCATCTTCCTGGGCTCCGGCATCGACGACGCCGTGGCCGATGCCCTGGTGGCGCAGCTGCTGTTCCTGGAGGCGGAAGATCCAGAGAAGGATATTCAGATCTACGTCAACTCGCCGGGGGGGTCGGTGACCGCCGGCTTGGCCATCTATGACACCATGCAGCAGGTTGCTCCGGATGTGGTAACCATCTGCTATGGACTTGCGGCATCAATGGGCGCTTTCCTCCTGGCCGGTGGTGCTAAGGGAAAACGTCTGGCCCTGCCAAATTCCCGGATCATGATCCACCAGCCCCTCGGTGGAGCCCAGGGCCAGGCAGTGGATATCGAGATCCAGGCCAAGGAAATCCTCTACCTCAAGGACACGCTCAACGGCCTGCTGGCCGAGCACACCGGCCAGCCCCTGGACAAAATCGCCGAGGACACCGACCGCGACTACTTCCTTTCTCCCGCAGAAGCGGTTGAATATGGGCTGATCGATCGAGTGGTGACCGACACCTCCTCCTTCACGGCGGCCGGTTGATCCCCCTCCCTACCTGATTTTCAAGAATTGGTCACGAAACCCGTTTTCGTGCTGATTCTGGTCATTGGGGTCCCCTGCTTCCTTTGCCGATGGCCAAGTTCGACGCCCACCTGAAATGTTCCTTCTGCGGCAAGTCGCAGGAGCAGGTGCGCAAGCTGATCGCTGGTCCTGGCGTCTATATCTGCGACGAGTGCATAGACCTCTGCAACGAGATCCTCGACGAGGAGCTGGTGGAGGGCGCCTCCGGCGGCCGTACAGCCCCGGAGCCAGACCGGCATAAACCCTCGGCCAAGAAGAGCGCCAAGCCAGCCCCCACCCTGGCCGACATCCCCACCCCCCGGGCGATCAAGGCCTTCCTAGACCGTCAGGTGGTGGGCCAGGAGGAGGCCAAGAAAAGTCTGTCGGTGGCCGTTTACAACCATTACAAACGCCTCGCCTGGCAGGGGGACGGCAATGGCGAAAGCAGCGAGACAGCCACCAGGCTGCATAAGTCGAACATCCTGTTGATCGGACCCACCGGCTGCGGCAAGACCCTGCTGGCCCAGACCCTGGCGGAGCTGCTCGATGTGCCCTTCGCGGTGGCCGACGCCACCACCCTCACCGAGGCCGGCTATGTGGGGGAAGACGTGGAGAACATCCTGTTGAGGCTGTTGCAGAAGGCCGATCTCGATGTTGAGCAGGCCCAAAGGGGCATTATTTATATCGATGAGATCGACAAGATTGCCCGCAAGAGCGAAAACCCCTCGATCACCCGCGATGTTTCTGGCGAGGGGGTGCAGCAGGCGCTACTGAAGATGTTGGAGGGCACGGTGGCCAACGTGCCGCCCCAGGGTGGACGCAAACACCCTTACCAGGACTGCATTCAGATCGATACCAGCCAAATCCTGTTCATCTGTGGCGGCGCCTTTGTGGGGCTGGAGGAGGTGGTGCAACGCCGGCTGGGCCGCAACGCCATCGGCTTCATCGGCCCCGACGGCAGCAGCCGGCCCCGCAGCAGCAAGGAGCGCCAGGCCAGCGAACTACTGCGGCATCTGCAGCCCGATGACCTGGTCAAGTACGGCCTGATTCCCGAATTCATCGGTCGGCTGCCGGTGACCGCATTGCTGGAACCTCTCGACATCAAGGCCCTGCAGGCGATCCTCACCGAGCCCCGCGATGCCCTGGTGAAGCAGTTCCAAACCCTGCTCAGCATGGACAACGTGCGTCTGGATTTTGAGCCCGCCGCCCTGGAGGCGATCGCCATCGAGGCCCAGCGCCGCAAGACCGGCGCCCGCGCCCTGCGCGGCATCGTTGAGGAATTGATGCTTGAGCTGATGTACGACCTGCCCTCCCGCAGCGACGTGCCCAGCTTCACGGTTACCCGGGAGCTGGTGGAGCAGCGCAGCAAAGGTCAGGTGGTGCGCCTGCCCAGCAACCACGAGGAAGACAACCACCAGGCAACTGCCTGAGCACAGCCTGCCTAAACACAGCTCGCCTGGGCACAGCCCGCCTGAACACAGCCTGCCTGAGTTGTGCCCAGACCGATGAGCTCGCCTGAGCTTTTCCAGGCCCATGCGCTAGACCAGGCGACAGCACCCAGCCCCTGCCGATCTTGGCGGCCGCCGACCATCTGCAAGTGCCTCGCCGGCACGGTCTGTTCACCCACCACGGCATCGATCTGGGCGATGGCAGCGTGGCTCATTATCTGGAGGGCCGCGAAATTTTGCGCAGCCCCCTGGGGGAGTTCAGCTGTGGTGAGCCCATCTCGGTGGTGGCCTACCCGGCCGCTAGCTGCTCAACCCCGGAAGTGACCCTGAGGCGGGCCATCGGTCGCATCGGCGAACAGCGTTACAACCTGATTTTTAACAACTGTGAGCACTTTGCCCACTGGTGCAAGACCGGCCGCCACCGCAGCGCCCAGGTGGAGGGTTGGCTAGAGGCCAGCCAGCGCGGACCGAGGGCGATGGTTGCCGCCCTGTTCGACCAAGCCGGCATCGCCAACCCGCGCCAGGGGGCCGCCGCCCTGCTGGGCGCCATCCAGCAATTTTTGGCCGTCCAGCTCTCCGAGGAGCAGCTGGAGCGGGGCAGGGGGTGGGCTCTCAACTATCTGGAGCGGCTAAATGGGCTGAGAACTCAACTGCAGGAAGGGCTGGAGAGCGAACTGAGCAAGGCCGAGGCCCGCTGGGGGGAGCCCGTTGATGGCGACAGCCAGTTCGTGGCCCTGCGCCAGGCGGCCCAGCGCCTCGCCGACCAGTTGGCGGAGGTGGAGGAGTTGGAGTCGCGGTTGGAGAAGCTGCTCGGCCCGGGCCAGCGGCAGGAGCATTAGCCTCAAGCTCGCCTGCCCGAGACGGCCAATCCAGGGTGCCGGCTGAGCCCGCTGCCGCATGAGATCCACGGCCTACCAGCCGCTGCACCACAAGTACAGGCCCCAGCGCCTCGATCAGCTGGTGGGGCAGGAGGCGATTGCGGCCACCCTCGGCCAGGCCCTGCGCAGCGGCAGGATTGCGCCGGCTTATTTATTCAGCGGCCCCCGCGGCACCGGCAAAACCTCCAGCGCCCGCATCCTGGCCCGCTCGCTCAACTGCCTGGCCAGCGAAGCACCCACTCCAGAGCCCTGCGGCGTCTGTGATCTCTGCCGCGCCATCGCTTCTGGCACGGCCCTGGATGTGATCGAGATCGACGCCGCCTCCAACACCGGCGTTGACAACATCCGCGAGCTGATCGAGCGCTCCCGCTTTGCGCCGGTGCAGGCCCGCTGGAAGGTGTATGTGGTGGACGAGTGCCACATGCTCTCCACGGCGGCCTTCAACGCCCTGCTCAAAACCCTGGAGGAGCCGCCGCCACGGGTGGTGTTCGTGCTGGCCACCACCGACCCGCAGCGGGTGCTGGCCACGATTTTGAGCCGTTGTCAGCGCTTTGATTTCCGCCGCATTCCCCTGGCGGCCCTCGAACAACACCTCAGCTGGATTGCCGATCAGGAGCAGATCGGCATCACCCCAGAGGCGCTGCACGTGGTGGCCCAAAGGGCCCAGGGGGGGCTGCGGGATGCCGAGAGCCTGCTGGATCAACTCAGCCTGCTGCCGGCGCCGGTGGAGGCGGAAGCCGTGTGGGATCTGCTCGGGGCGGTGCCGGAGCAGGAATTGCTGGCTCTAGCCGCTGCCCTGGCGGCCAAGCAGCCCCTGGAGCTGTTGGAATCCTGCCGCACCCTGCTGGAAAGGGGCCGCGAACCCACGGCGGTGCTGCAGGGATTGGCGGGGCTGCTGCGGGATCTGGTGCTGGCCGGCGTGGCGCCAGATCGGCTGGAGCTCAGTGGTTTTTCGCCCCAGTTCCGCGGCCAGCTGCCGGAGTTGGCCCAGCGCATCGGCACCCCCCAGCTGCTGCGCTGGCAGGCCCAGCTCAAGGGCAGCGAACAGCAGTTGCGCCAGAGCATCAATCCCCGCCTCTGGCTGGAGGTGCTGCTGCTGGGGCTGCTGGCCGAACCGCCGCAAGCCGCCCCGGCGGCTGCACAGGTTGCGGCGGCGGCGCCTGTGTCAGCTCCTATCAAGGCCCAGGCCTCTGCTCCGGTGCCCTTTGCCGCTGCTACTGCTGGCACCGCCCCTGCCGTTGCTCCTGCCGCTGCATCTCCTGCCGCCGCTTCTCCCGCAGCCGCAGCGGTGGTTTTGCCTCGATTGGCGTCAGGGGCCGCGGCTCGCTCGGCGCCGGCCGGGGCCCCCCATCCACCCACCGGCCAGCCGTTGGGGGCTGGCGCTGGCGAGCGCTCCCTGCCGGAGTTGTGGCAGCAGATTCTGGCCGGCCTGGAGTTGCCTTCTACGCGGATGCTGCTATCCCAGCAGGCCCAATTGGTGCGGCTAGACGACCAGCGCGCCGTGGTGCGGGTGGCCGGCAACTGGATGGCCATGGTGCAGAGCCGCCTGCCGCTGCTGCAGAAAGCCATGGACAGGGCCCTGGGCGGCCAGCGTCAACTGGTGCTGGAGGGCGGTGAGGGTATGGCCAGTCAGCGAGTTCCCCCGGCTGCGCCGCCTAGCCAGGCCGGCTCATTTAGTAGTGCTGGATTATCTAGCAATGCAGGGTTGTCTAGCAATGCTGGTTTGCCTGGCAATGCTTTGGTGAGTAGCCCTGCGGTTGTTCCCGCTAACGCGGTGACTCCAGCTAACGCAGGTGCTTCTGGCCATGCAGTTGCCCTAGCTAACGCAGTTTCCCCAGCTATCGCGGTGGCTCCAGCTATATCAGTTGTCTCTGGCACTGCTGGGCAGACCGGTGCTGCGGCAGCTGATTCCGCCCCTGGCGGCAGGGCGAGTGCTTATCAGGCCAGCCCCGCGCTGGTGCCGCTCCAGTCGCCTCCCCCGCCAAGTTCGGCCGCTGTACCAGTGCCTGTCGCATCAGAAGCACGAGTGTCGGCTCCTGTTGCTTCTGCGCCTGCAGGGTTGGCCGTGGCTGAGCCGGGGTCGGTGCCAGCCGCCGCTGGTCGCCCGGAGGCGATCCAGGAGAAGGCCCAGCGCCTGGCGGAATTTTTTAATGGTGAAGTGATCAGCCTCGATGATCCGATTGATGGCAGCCTGGC
>JBIKVR010000062.1:0-16400 GCA_044356735.1 Prochlorococcaceae cyanobacterium | reverse complement strand
CATTTAGCTGCTGGAACGGCGGGGTTCCGATGGCGGAGGCCAAGAAGACCGCCGCCGGGGCCGCGCAACGGCGGGCTCTGGTGGAAAGGGAGTTTCCTGGCCTTGCCCTGAACATCCGCGCCCAAGGGCCCGCCCGCCTGCTGGCCAATGACGACATCCTCGACGCCCTGGCCTGCCTATGGAGCGCTAGGCGCCTGCATCAGGGCATCGCCCTGAGCTTGGGTGGCGAAGTTGACGACACCGGCCTGGCCATGCGGATCAGCGCCTAGGCTTTAAAACAGGTAGATTGGCTTAAGTTAGACCATCTCACGTTTAGTTAGGATAAATTGGTGGCATGAATTGACGCCATGATTTGGTGCTATGGGTTGGTGCTATAGGTTGGCGGCATGGATTAGCACCATGGATTAGCACCATGGATTAGCGATATTTGCTGCTTGACTGATGCCGGAATTACTCTAGTTTAGCCATGGCGGCGAGGATCAGTTCGGCTGGTACGTCATCGCGAATCACCACCTGGCTGATACCGGTGGGCAGTACAAAGCGCAGCTTGCCTGCCTTCACTTTTTTGTCCCCCTGCAGGCAGGCCAGCACTGCGTTTGATTCCAGCTTTGGCATTTTTAGTGGTAGGCCAGCAGCGGCGATCAGCGCCCGTTGGCGTTGCTGTTCTTGCGGTCTCCAGAGGCCCATGGCGCAGCTGATTTCCCCTGCTGCCAACATGCCCAGGGCCACGGCCTCTCCGTGCAGCACGGTGCCATAGCCACAGAGGGTTTCCACCACATGGCCCAGTGTGTGGCCGTAGTTGAGGATTGCTCGCAG
Organism: Prochlorococcaceae cyanobacterium; assembly: GCA_044356735.1. Taxonomy (GTDB): domain Bacteria; phylum Cyanobacteriota; class Cyanobacteriia; order PCC-6307; family Cyanobiaceae; genus UBA5018. The sequence continues at coordinate 15,584 of JBIKVR010000062.1, read as the reverse complement.
TCCACCTTCGCGCTCATCCGCCGCCACCACCCGCGCCTTGGTGCTGGCGGAGCGCTCCAGCAGGGTTTGTAGTAATTGGGGGGTAATTGCCGCCAGACTGGCCAGAGCTCCTGCTGGATCGCGGCTCGCAGCGGCCTCAAGATCGGCAAACAGGGCCGCGTCGCCAATTATGCCGTATTTGATTACCTCGGCCATGCCAGCTCTGAATTCCCTTTCTGGCAGGGTGGCCAGGCAGTTGGGGTCAATCAACACCAAGATTGGCTGGTGAAAGGCCCCGATCAAATTTTTGCCGCCAGGGTGATTCACCCCCGTCTTGCCACCAATCGCCGCATCCACCATCGCCAGCAGGGTGGTGGGCACCTGCACCACGCCAATGCCCCGCAACCAGGTGGCGGCAGCGAAGCCGGCCATGTCCCCCACCACACCGCCGCCGAGAGCCACAATCACTGAACCCCTTTCCAGCTTGCGCTCAAAGGCGGCGTCATGGATTCGGGCCACCGTGGCCGGGGTCTTCTGGTCTTCTCCCGCTTCGATCACCAGGGTGCTCACCTGGTAGCCGGCCGCCTGGAGACTCTCCTGGGCCTCGCTGCCGTAGTGCTCCTGCACCACGGGGTTGGTGACGATCAGCACCTTGGTGCCCGCTGCCCAACCCTGCTCCGCCAGTCGCGCTCCCAGCTGGGTGATGGCACCGGCGCCGATCGCCACCGGATAGCCGTTCTGCTCCAGAGCCACAGGGATCGTGCGCAGGTTCGGCTGGGTGGAGACCATTGAGTCGCGTTTGGAACAGGGATTTGAGGTTAGGGCCAGAGCGGCGCTGGCCCCACGGTCAATAGTGCCTTGCCTGATGCCGCAACTTTTGCTACGACAGGCTCAGGCACAAATACTAAACCTTTTGCTTCCACTACCATTAAACCACTGCCGGAACAATATTTGTAATTGCCGCCTAAACTGTTGCCATAACCATAGGAGCTACCTCAACTCCTAGGCTGAGCATCGCGGCTGCCGCTGCCGCAAGTGGTACTGCTGGTGCAAGTTGTAGTACCACTGAAGGTGCTTTTGCCGCGAGCCCTGTGAATGTTAGTGCTAGCTGTGAACGAGGGGTTACTGCACTTTTACCCCCTTCCAGAAGGCCACTCGACCCTTGATCTGCTCGGCTGCCTGCTTTGGTTCAGGATAAAACCAGGCGGCATTGGCGTTAACTGTGCCTTCCACGACTACATCATAGTAGTGGGCTTCGCCTTTCCAGCCGCAAACACTGCGATGACTGGAGGGTTGAAAGCAGGCCGGATCGAGTGAATCGGCAGGGAAGTAGGCATTCCCCTCCACTGTCACGATGTCCTCACTGCGGGCGATCACCGCTCCGTTCCAGCTGGCCTGCATGGTTTCCAAGTCAAATGTCTTGCTAATCATGGCAATCAACCAGCACCGACGGTTGCGGCTCCCAATCGGCGGAGTGCCCAGCCAAGGGCGCCCAGCCAAGAACGCTCTCTCAAGAGCGCCAAGAAGGATAATTACTGCTGATTGTGGAAGTTGCGATGCAACTGCGAATCGGCAATGGCTACGACATTCACCGCCTGGTGCCAGGCCGGCCATTGATCCTGGGTGGGCAGCGGCTGCAGCACCCCGACGGCCTGGGCCTGGATGGCCATAGCGATGCCGATGTGCTGGTGCACGCGATCATGGATGCCCTGCTCGGGGCCCTCTCCCTGGGTGACATCGGTCTCTATTTCCCGCCCGATGATCCCCAATGGCTTGGCGCCGACAGTTTGCTGCTGTTGGAGCAGGTGGCCTCCCTGGTGCGGAGCCGGGGTTGGCAGGTGGTGAATGTGGATTCTGTAGTGGTGGCGGAGCGGCCCAAACTCAAGCCTCACATAGAGGCCATGCGCGCCGCCATTGCAGCTCGCATCGGCCTGGAACCAGATCAAGTGGGTGTCAAGGCGACCACCAATGAAAAGCTGGGTCCCACCGGTAGGGAAGAGGGGATTGCCTGCCACGCCGTGGCGCTGCTGCAACAGCTTTGATATCGATCTCAGCCGCCCTGCAGATCATGTCTTTTTCATCCAGAATTGGGCTTTTGTACAAGCCATCCCCCACGCTGCCTCAACACCATCCTGATGATCCCAACCAGCTGCATAAAATTACTTGTATGTGGCGCCGGCTTGGTTCGGGTTTGCTTTCGTTACTATTGGGCCTATCGCTAATGATCTCAGTTTTTCCTGGCCAGGTTGAGGCGGCTCCGTCGCCGCTGGTGGTGGTCGAACAGCTGCGCCTAAAGGTGCCCAGCGATGCGGTAACTGCTTGGCTTGAGGCCGAACGCGGCAGCTGGGAGCCCTGGTTGGCCCAGCAGTCTGGATTCATGCGGCGCCAGCTGTTCTGGGATCCCGAGCGGCAGGAGGGAACTTTGCTGATCTATTGGGCCAGCCGTCAGCAGTGGCAGGCCACCTCCAGCGAGGAACAAGAGCAGGTGCAGCAGCGCTTTGAGCTGCTGGCCAGAGCTGGCACCGGCCAGGAGCAAGGCAATCCTTTTCCGCTGATATTCAGCGGCGAGCTGCTGCCCCAATGATGGAAAAATGTGATGCAAAAAACCAAATAATGACTATAGAGAGCGGCTATGTGCTCGGTACCACAAACCAAGAATTGCAGCGGCTGCAACGCCAGCACGCCATCTGGCGCGACGATGCCCTGGCCGGTTGGCAGCGGGCCGGTTTTGCTGCAGGTCAGCGCCTGTTGGATCTTGGTTGCGGGCCTGGATTCGCCTCTTTTGATCTGGCCCGCCTGGTGGGAGCCACAGGCGAGCTACTGGCCCTCGACAATTCCCCCGTATATCTAGAGCACCTTCAAAAACAAGCTCAGCTGCTACAACTATATCAATTGCGTAGTCAGTTATTTGATCTCGCCAGCTGCGACTCAGCCCTGGAACTCATCTCACAGCATGGGGTTGGCTGGGACGGTGCCTGGTGTCGCTGGCTGGCAATGTTTTTGCCCGATGCCACTAAGCTAGTTCAGTTGGTGGCCTCAATGTTGCGGCCGGGGGGGAGGCTAGTACTGCATGAATATGTGCATTGGGATACTTATGCCCTCTATCCCCGCGGTAGGTCGGTGGCGCTTTTTGTGGAGCGCTGCATCCAGCACTGGCAGAGTCATGGCGGCGATCCCCACGTGGCCAGGCGCATGCCGGCCCTGCTGGAAGCCCAGGGTCTGCGTCTGATCGATAGCCGCAGCTTGATGGCCTGCTGTCCCAGCGATCAACCGAAGGCTATTTGGCTCCAAGACTTCTTGGGCAGCTATGGGCCGACGCTGGCCAGCGCAGGGCTGTGGAGCTCCTCTGAACAGCTGGAATTGGATGAAGAAATTTACCAATCTCAGCTCCATCCCAGCTTTTGGGTAACACCTGCCCTCGTTGAAATGATCTGGGAGCAACCCTGATGTATTCCCCCGAACCCGGCAGCACCAAGAGCCTGATTGGCGGCGATTACCACCTCGACCTGGGCCGGCGCCAACGCCTCGGCATGGTGGAGGCCATTTGGGGTGAACACAAAACCGCCCAGCAGTTGGCGGCGATCATTGAGCGTTTGCAGGCGGCCGGTGAACTGGCCTTCGCCACCCGGGTGTCGCCGCAAAAGGCCGTTGCTGTGCAGCAGTTGTTGCCCGATTGCCCCCTGAAATTCCATGAGGATGCCCGCTGCCTGGCCAGTGAACCGCTGCCCCCCATTCAGCCCCGGGCCGGCAGGGTGGTGGTGCTCAGTGCTGGAACCAGCGATTTGCCGGTGGCGGCAGAAGCCCGCCTGGCCCTGGCCTGCCATGGCATCGAGGCCGATCTGATCTTGGATGTGGGCGTGGCTGGTCTGCATCGACTACTCAGCCGCCTCGATCAACTGCGCAGCGCCGATGTGCTGATCGCCTGTGCCGGCATGGAGGGCGCCCTGCCAACGGTGCTGGCGGGGCTGGTGTCCCAGCCGCTGATCGGCGTGCCGGTATCTGTGGGCTACGGGGTGAGCGCCGGGGGCACCGCCGCCCTGCACGGCATGTTGGCCAGCTGCGCTCCGGGTCTCACCGTGGTCAACATCGACAACGGCTATGGCGCCGCCATGGCTGCCCTGCGCATCCTCGGTTTGTCTTTGACTCGCAGGGGCGGGCTGGATGATTTGGCATCTGCCCAGTAGTGCTGCTTCTTGGGCTGCCTGGGGGCTGCCGCAGCAACCGCTATTAGGACCCGGTCGGGCCTGGGGGGCTCCCATAGCTTCTATGGCCTGGAGCCAGGTTGAGCGTTTGGGCTGGTCTTCGCTGGGCTGTTTTGCTCTGGCCTGGGCTGTTGACCGTTGGCCTGGGCTGGGCTGGGCTGTTCTGCGCTGGGCTGGGCTGTTTTCTGGGCTGGGCTGTGCTGTTCGCCGTTTGGCTGATTGTTGCCTGGCGCTCTTCCCGCAGCTGCTGCAGGCATCAGAATGGGGGCAGTTGTCCCGTTGGCATGACCGACCAGCAGCCCTCCCTGGCCACCCCTGCAGCTGCTGATGGCTCCCAGGCCCATGACTTTGAGCTCCAGAAGCAGATACATCAGAAGATTCGTAACGACGTCGACTACGACGACTGGGACTACGGCACCGAGCCATTGCCCCACGAAGCCTGGACTAAGCCCCCGTCGCCTGCTTCCGAGGCCTGATCTGGCCCAATTGCGTTAGTCCCGCCAGGCACAGCACCGACACGCTGAACCACAGCCCCAGGCCATGGCCCTGATTATCCAGGGCAATGCCGGCCAGCAGCGGTGCCCCGAAGGCACTGATGGCGAAGCATTGGGAGAACAGCGCCATCGCCAGGCCCTGGTGTGGCTCTGGTGTTAGTTCGATCACCGCTTCGGTGGCAATCGGCAAGAAAGCGGCTTCCCCCAGGGCCAGGGGGAATTGGGCGGCGATCACAAGGGCGATCCCCTGCTGGCTGAGGGCCGAGACGGCCAGCAGGGCGGTGCCCAGAGAAAAGCAGAGCAAACTCAGCTTTAGACCTACAGCTACAGGTTTCCTGGCCAGTGCTTGGCCGACTGGCCACTGGATCAACAACAGCAGACCCAGTTGCAGGGCCATCAATAGTGCTCCCAAACTGGTGGGCAAGGGGCCGCGGGCCAGGCCTCCGCGCACTAGATCCAAGGGCAGGGCGCTTTGCATCAAGGCCGGCAAGCTGGTGCAAACCAAGGTGATGATGAGTATTGGCAGCAGTGGTGGCAGCCACTCACTCCAGCCATTTCCTGGCAATCCTGGACCGCGAGCGGCGGGTTGGGGTAGGGGTTTGAGCAGTAGCAGTAGCCCCATGCTGATTACACAGGCCATATCCACCACATAGATCCCCCGCAACTGGCCAGCGGCGGCGAATCCAGCTCCGATCAGGGCGCCGGCGGCTATACCAGCGGCATCGGCACTACGCACGAGCGCATAACCCCTGGCCGAGGGGATCGGTCGGGGGCCCACCGCGCAGGCCAGGGGTACCGCCAGTTCGATCGCGGGCCAGTAAAGCCCCATCGCCAGGCCGATCAGCAATTGCCCCTGGGCGTAAGTGTGAAAGTTTGTGGCTACCAACAGCCGGCTATCACCCGCCAGGGCGGCCAGCACCGCCAGCAGCACAGGTAGGCCGCAGTTGCAGCCGCGATCCAGCAATACACCACTGAGGAAGCGCCCGACCGTGCCCGCCAGGGCTGCCAGGGCCAGGCCCTGGGTAACGCTGGAGGCAGTAAACGCCTGCTGGTCAAACACCAGCGGGGTGAGATAGAGAACCCCGCCAGCACCCAGGGAGGCAATGGCGCGCAGGATGGTTAGTTCGCGCAGGGGCGCGGGAAACTGGGAGAACCACAAGCGCCCTGCGGTCACCGCCTTTGCCTGTTTCACTGGCTGCCTCAAGAGCTGGGGGGGGCGACTGGGTGGCGCTGGCCCGTTTGCTCGCCAGGCCTTGCATCAGTCTGCTGTTTGCCGGCCTGCTGCCTCTGCTGTCGCCGCCACCACCCGCCTGTGCCGCTCAGCAGCTGCGGCTGCAGCTGGATGGTTTGCAATTGCCGATCGACCTGCGCGAGTTGGAGGCCTGGAGCGCCAATCCCGCCGCTGCCCAGGGGGAGCTGGCGATCTGGCTCAACCTGCTGGAGCCAAGCAGTCGCCTGGGCCTCAGACGGCTGTTGAACGCACCAGTGATTCGTGATCGCAGCTTTGGTAGCCAATTGCTGGGCAGCTGGAGCGGAGATCAGATGCTCAAGCAGTTGGCTGAGCTACTCGCCTGTGGCGAGGGTTGCAACACCGATCGCCTTGTGCTCACCACCCTGCAGCGGTTGCTGCAAAGCCAAACCAGTGTTTCCACCATCGAGCTGCTGCGCGCCTTGCCGGTGGAGCGGCTCACCCTGGATCTCGATGATCTGTTGGCTTTAGCCTCCCAGTGGCGGCAACAATTGCAAGCCCAACGCCAGGGTTTCCAGCGCCTGCAGAGCCTGGCGCTACCGCTGCGCCAATACCGGCCACCCCTGTTACCGGCCGATGCGGCCCTGCTGCCCAGGCGGTTGCAACTGCCGGTGGCCCATCGCCAAGCGCCGCTGCCGCTCGAGATTTGGCCCAGTGCCAATCCACAGGTGGGTCCCTGGCTACTGCTGATGCCGGGCCTTGGCGGTGATCCAGAACAGCTCAATTGGCTGGCGGCCGCTCTGGCGGAGCAGGGCTGGCCTGTTGTGCTGCTGGAACATCCAGGTAGCGACTCTGCCGCCTTACAAGACTCCTTCGCGGGCAATAGGCCTTTTCCGGGAGCCGAAAGTTTGCGGGATCGGCTGGCCGATGTGGAGGCGGTGCTGGCGGCCCAGCGCCAAGGTGCTCTCGGCGAGCTGGGGCCCGGCCGGGCTGGCAGCCAGGGGGTTGTGCTGATGGGCCATTCCCTGGGGGGTCTGGTGGCGCTGATGGCCGCTGGCATGCCGCCTGAACCGGGCCTGGCAAGCCGCTGTGGCCGCGCCCTCAATCACTTACCCGTGATCAATATCTCCAGACTGTTGCAGTGCCAAATCCCCCAGCTGCCAGCGCCTGGCGCCGCTGCTCCTGGAGGGGCTCCGTCTGGAGAGATCCCTGGCGCGGCCACTAGAATTAATGGTCAATCAGCCGTTGTTCCGCTGGCTCGTCCACCGGTAATTGCGGTGGTTGCCTACAACAGTTTTGGCAGTTTGCTGTGGCCTGTCGCTGGCCTGGCCCCCCTCAAACTGCCGGTGTTGATGGTGGGGGGGAGTTTGGATTTAATCACTCCGCCTATCGCTGAACAGTTGCCTGTCTTCCTGCACAGCGGCCATCTGCGCAGCCGCCTGGTGCTAGTGCAGGGGGCCAGTCACTTTTCGCCGGTGCGCCTGGCCCGCGATAGCAAGGCCCTGTTTCGGCTAGGGGATCAATTGGTGGGGATTGAGCCGTTAAGGGTGCAGAGTCTGCTGCTGAATATCACCAGTGAATTCCTGTTTAGCCTGGCACAACCCCTGCTTTTGTCACCCCAACACCGCCAGCAGCAGGGCATCAGCGCCTATGTGCTCGATCGCCAGCGGGCCCAGCTCTGGTGGCGCCGCCTCGATAAGCCATAGCCCTAAATAGACTGAATCGTTCTCCCTGCTTCTGCGCCAATCCCGCCCCTGCCACCATCCCCATAGCTTATTTAGTCGTAGCTTACTCTCGGATCTATTAGGGCCACTAGCAGGTCAACACTTATGGTTACCAGCACAACTAAGCTAGAGATAACCACCACAATCCCCTGGACTAGTGGGTAATCTCGCTGGCCGATTGCCTCCTGCAGGCGGAAGGCGATCCCCGGCCAGGAGTAAGTAACCTCAATCAGCAGGGCGCCGCCAATCAGCGAAGCCACGGTAATGCCGGTGATCGTGAGCACTGGCAGCAGGGCATTGGGCAGGGCATGGCGCAATACCACCCGCGTTTCGCTAAGGCCACGGCTGCGGGCCGCTTCTACATAATCGGAGCCCAGGGCCCGGTGAAGGTTTAGCCGCAGGGCATTGGCAAAAATGCCACTCAGTAGCAGGGCCAGGGTGCCAGCTGGCAGGATCAGGTGTCTCAATGTTCCGCCAAGTTGCTGCCATTGGCCGCTGCGCAGGCCCTCTAGCAGGCTATCGAATAGGTAAAAACCACAGCCTTGGGGCGGTATCAGGGTGGCAGGAAAGCGCCCACCAACCGGTAGCCAGCCCAGCCAAACGGCAAATAGCAACTGCATTGCCATTGCCGCCCAAAAAGGTGGCAGGGCGTAGGTGCCAATGCCATACAGCCTACCTGCCAAATCGAGGCGCCCTTCCGGCCTGGCGATGCCGCTGAATCCCACCGTCAGGCCCACCACGGCAGCCAGGATCAGGGCCACAGATCCCAGCTCAAGGCTGGCGGGCAGGCTGTCACGAATCACCTCCAACACCGGCTCTTGGTTGGTGAGGGAACCGCCTAGATCGCCGCTCAATAATTGCCATAGGTAGTGGCCGTATTGCTCGAGCAAGGGCCGATTCAGGCCCAGTTGCGCCCGCAGGGCCTCCCGGGCCGCTGCCGGTGCCCGGGTGCCCAGCAGGGCATCGATCGGATCCCCCGGTGCCAGGCGCAGGAGCAGAAAAACCAAGCTGGCGATCAGCCACAGCATCAGCGGCGCCAGGGCCACTCGCGTCGCTAGATAGCGCAGTAGGGCGCGGTGACGGCTCATCGCTTGCTACCGGTGGCAAGGGGAAGGTGTAGTTCCTGCAGTAGCAAACGGCCAGAACCGTCGTACTGGGGACGGCTGAGCGGCGGCCTGGCCCAGGCCCTGGGGGCCACCAGCCAAATGGGAATGTAGGGCGTGGCGGCGGCCACCTGGCTCTGTAATTGAGCTAACTGGCCCTGGCGCGCCGGCCCCTGCAGCGCCGCACTCAGTCGCAGCTTCTTCTCCAGGCCCGGGGCCGTCCAGAAACTGCCACTGGCGGCACTGGCCCCCTTCAAGCAGCGCTGGTCTTGGGCTTGGTCGCAGCTCAGCAGCGGTGTGAGGTAATTGTCGGCATCGGGGAAATCGCCCATCCAATCCAGCATGATCAGCGCAAATGCCCCATCCCCCAACTGCCTGTAGGCGGTGGTGGCTTCCATGCCATTGAGCTCCAATTGCAGGCAATCGCCCAGGTCTTGGCGCACCTGGGCCTGCCAGGTGAGGGCAAACAGGCGGTCTGTGGGGATGTTGGTGCGGAAGGTGAGCGGCAGGCTGAGTACCTTGCCACCACAAAAGCCCGCCTGGCGGTAGAGCTGCCTGGCCCGTTTTGGGTTGTAGCTGGGCCAGGCCTTGGCAGCCGCCCCCGCCAGGCTGGGGGGCACCAGCGTGAGCAGCGGATCCCGCAACCCCAGGCTCACCCTGCGGCTGATCAGCTCTCGATCCAGGCTCAGGGCCAGGGCTTGGCGTAATCGCCAATCCACCAGGGGCGGCTGGTCCGAGAGCAGGGTTAGATAGCCAATCTCCAGGGCTGGTCCCACCCCCTCCAGCAAACCGCCGCTGCTGGCCTGGCGGTGCAGGGCGGCCTGCTGGTCGATCTCGAGGCTGGTGGATAGCAGTACATCCACCTCGCCACTCTGCAAGGCACCAAACAGGGCGGTGGAATTGCTCAGCGACACCAGATCCAAACCGCTGTTGGCCGGTTTGCGGCCCCAGTAGCCCTGAAAAGGCTCCAGCCGTTGCTGTTGGGGATTGAATCTGGCCAGGCGATAGGGCCCGGTGCCGACAAAGCCGCTGTTCAGCAGCTTGTTGCGGTGGGCGCGATAGGCCTTCGGCGAAACCGGCGTGAGATTGATGGCGCTGAGCAGCTGGGGCAGGGCGCTGTAGGGCTGCTTGAGACGCAGTTCAATTTCATGGCTGCCGGTGGCGCGCACGTCGGCGACCCGATCCCCCAGCAGGTAACTGAGCTTGCCGATGGCCAGGAACCGCTTCAGGCTGAACACCATGGCGGCCGCATCGAAGGGCGTGCCGTCGTGGAAGCGCAAGCCCCGGCGCAGTTGCAGCCTGGCCCTCAGCCGATCGCTGGATAGCTGGGGCAGCCCACTGGCCAGGCGCGGTTCCAGCTGCCCTTTGGGGTTGATCGCGTAGAGGGGATCGCCGATGGCGCTGAGTAACTGCATTGCCCCCACCGTGTAGGCGCCGGCGGGATCGACGCTGTCAATGCGGCTCTTGCTGGCGACCACCAGGTGGCCGGCGGCCCGGGGCGGTGGTCCCAGGAGGCCGCAGCCGCCGATCAGGGGGGTGAGGCTCAGGGCCGTCAGGCCCATCACCCTGGCGGCAGCCCGGTATGGCAGCACCAAAGGGTCTTGCACCAAGGACCCCCATTCAAAGACTCAGTCCAGGCGGACAGGGCGGTGATTCACCTTGGTGACCACCTGTTGCAGGGCCATTTCAAATACTTGGGAGCCCTCGCGAGTCAAGGGCCAGGGGCGCAGCCAGCAGCGGTCGTGGGAGGCATCGACGCCAATGACTTGGTAAACCTGCTCGTCGTCGGCGATGCGAATGCAATCGCCCTGGCAGAGCAAAGCTGTGGATGTGCTGGGAATGGCTGTGGTCATAAATGGGGTTAGTTGAAGGTCATGCTGCGGGGGTTTACAGGGCTCAACTGTTCGACACGATACAAAAAACGGCAGCGGTGAGCGGACGGAGACCTGAGCGGCGATTGCCAGGAAAACCCAGATTTCAGGTAAACCCTGGTGGCGAGAGAAACCCTGGTGGCGAAAAAATCCCGGTTGCTATGGAAAGCCAGGTTGCGAGGGAGACCCAGGTTGCCGGTTAAAGCCATTGGGACGGGCACCGATGGCAGCAGGACCAGGGACGGTTCGGAGACGGCTGAAGGGCCTTGAGGTCTCCGGGGGCAGATTCGGGGGTGGGTAAGGACCTCTTAAGAATTTCTTCCAATCTGCCCCAACCCCTCCTTTTTAGCCAGAGGCAGCTAAGTGGGAGGTTGATTTTCGTGATCGTTTGCTGACCCACTGGCCATCCAGCTCAGCTGGCGGGCTGCCCCGCTCCTGGCCGCCAGGCTCCAAACCGCAATAGCGGTAGGGCCTGGGCGGCGCCTGGGGGCCAACTGCCCCCTAGGGAGGGAATCCGGCTTAAAGGGTGCGCAGGCAGGCGGCTACTGCGGCCACCTCCTCCAGGGCTGCTATTTCCTTCAGCGCCGCCCGAAAGCGAGCTTCCGACACCTCATGGGTGATCACCACGATTTCGGCGTCGGCTGGGGCCAGCCCCTGCAGGCCAGCGCCCAGGGCACCGCCGGCCTGCTCGAACTGCATGATCGATTGGATCGACACCCCCGCTTCCCCGAAGCAGGTGCCGATCTTGCCAATCACGCCCGGTTGGTCGCTGGTCTGCAGCCGTACATAGTTGCGGTGACTGGTGAAATTGCTGTCCACCAGGCGGCAGGACCGCCAGCTGTTAGCCGCCAGCAGCGGATCCAGGGGCGCCTGGAGCTGGTGGCCGCTCACGTGTTGGATGCCAGCGATGTTGAGGATGTCGGCCACCACGGCGGAGGCGGTGGGTCCGGCACCGGCGCCAGGTCCGTAGAACATCACCTGGCCCACTGGATCGCCCTCCACCAGGATGGCATTGTTGACGCCGTGCACCCCCGCCAGCGGGTGCTGCTTGGGCAGCAGGGTGGGATGAACCCTCACGTCCAGCAGTTGGCAGTTGCTGCCCTCCTGGTTTGCGGCGCCCAGGTGCTGGGCAACGGCCAGCAGTTTCACCACGTAGCCCAGTTGGGCCGCATAGGCCACATCGCGGGCGTCCAGGCGATCGATCCCCTCGGTGGGGATGGCGGCCCGCTCGATCGGCCCGCCGTAGGCCAGGCCACTGAGGATGGCAATTTTGTCGGCCGCGTCGCCTCCCTGCACGTCGGCGGCCGGGTCGGCCTCCGCGTAGCCGAGGCGCTGGGCGTCGGCGAGCACCTCGGCGTAGGCGGCCCCCTCCGCCGCCATGCGGCTGAGGATGTAATTGGTGGTGCCGTTGATGATGCCGCTCACCCGCTGGATGCGGTTGGCCCCCAGGGACTGCTTCAAGGGTTCGATGATCGGGATGCCGCCGCCCACCGCCGCTTCGATCAAAACGTAAACCCCCTTGGCGGCGGCTGCGGCGGCGATCTCCTGGCCGTAGCGGGCGATCACGGCCTTGTTGGCGGTGACCACGGGCTTGCCGGCGGCAATCGCCCTGAGGATCAAGCTGCGGGCTGGCTCCAGGCCCCCCATCACCTCCACCACGATCTCCACCGCCGGGTCGTCCACCACGGCATTGGCATCGGTGCAAAGCAGTTCGGCGGGCAGCTCCAGAGCTCGCTGCCGCTGGGGATCGCGCACAGCGACCCGCCGCAGCTCCAGTTCGCCCACCAGGGGATGGCGGCCGCTGGGGCTGGCCAGAATGCCGGCAACGCCTGCCCCCACCGTGCCGAGGCCGAGCAAGCCGATGCCGATGGTCATGCGCTGGGAGTGACTGGAGCTTTGATCCTATGAATCATGCCGCCAGGGCCTGGGCCTGGGCCTGCATCAACTTGAGGATGTTCAGGAAGCCATTGGCCCGCGAGGGGGTGAGGCTTGCCTGTAAGCCCGTGGCGGCAATGAAGCTGGGATCGATGGCGATCACCCGCTCCGGGCTCAGCCCTTCCAGCCCCTCGATCAGCAGGGCCAGCAGTCCCTTGGTGATCGCCGCATCCGCATCGCCCCGCCAGTGGAGTTTGCCCTGCTGCAGCTGCCCCACCACATAGACATTCGAGACGCAGCCCTTCACTTTGAAGGGATCATCGCGAAACTCCGCGGGCAGGGGCTCCAGTTTTTTGGCCAACCAGAGCACGTACTCATAGCGCCGTTTGGGATCGGTGCTGCTGGCCAGGCGCGCCACGATTTTATCCAGGCTGGCACTGCCACTGGTCATCGTTGACTGCTCATCGTTCACTGGTCATCGCTCACTGGTCACTGCTGACCGGGTCATTGCTGACTGGTCAGCGATCACCATTCAACTGTGACTGCTGATTGCCCACTCTGGATCTGCCACCGGCCCATCGTTAGCGGCCCATCGGCTCACCGGCCCATCGCCAAGGTCATCGCTGCCGGCGTCGGCTCCAGCGCCAGCCGCCGCAGCCCGCCAGCAGCGTCAAACCAGCCAGGGCCAGGGGCAGGGCACCAGCCAGCGGGCCTTGGAGCGATGAACCGCCTGGGAACCAGCCAGGCTGGGTACGACTCACCTGGGAGGCGCCCCGGGCCGGCAGTTCCAGGTAGTCGCGGTGGCCCGGGCCTCGATCCACCTGCAATTCCCAATCGCCGCCCGCCGAGCCCGGCAACTGGAAGCGCAGTTGGCCCCTGGCATCGGTGTGACCAATCTCGATCCCCGTACCGCCGCTGGGGGGTACCAGGCGCACCGCGGCGTTGCTGGCCGGTTCACCGTTGCCAAAGCGGCTTTCCAGCCACAGGGTATTGGTGAGGCCGCTCAGTCGCTCAAGGCTGCTCTCGATGGCGTGGGCCCTGGCCGCTGACTGGCCGCTGGCCAGGGCCAAGGCCGCGCCAAGAGCTGTAATGGGCAGGGCGAGGCCAAAAGCTCGGTTCACGGCGAATAAAGGTGCGAGGGAACAAGCGCTCACCAGTGAACGAGCATTCACCGCTGAAAGAGGATTCAAGGGGAACAGGCGGTTCAGCCGGCCTTCCAGCGGCTGTCGGAACCCTTGCCGGCCTGCACCATGCGCAGCATTGAATTCACCATCATCGACAGGGCGTCATTACCGGCGCCCCGGGCCTGCAGCTCGGCGGCGATCACCCGCTCGGCAGCCGATTGATAGAGGTCACTGGAGCGACTCTGAACCGTGAGTGAAGGAGGGGCGGCATCTCTGGTGGTGGGAAGTGAAGCGAAGAGATCCAAAGCCGACGCCTGTACTCGGAGCTGTTGTCGATCCTTGCAGATAAATCCGCCCACTGCGGCCAGGCTTGATGTAATTGGCAAAGTTTTGGACAATTCTTCTGGGGCGGTGCCGCTGCACAACCAGCTTTGGCTGGGCAGCTAAAACCAATGCAGGCCGTTTTCGTCGATCCAGCCATCCAGGGGCACATCCCAGGGGTCTTGGGGCAGGGTCGCCGTCAGACAGGCCGAGGGCAGTACCCCCAAGGCCGGTACCGCCCGCCAACCGGGCTGGGCCCGCAGCCGATCGAACCAGCCACCGCCGTAGCCCAGGCGCAGGCCCCGGCCATCCAATGCCAGACAGGGCAACAGCAGGGCGGCCATGGCGCTGGCCGGCAGGGGCGGGCAGGCCAGCGGGGCGGCGATGCCGCAGTTATCCGCCGCCAGCGGATCTCCGGATCGCCAGGGCCGGTAGCGCAGGCCCAACTGGGGATCCTCAGCCGTGCCGGCGATGGCGGGCAGAGCAAGACTCCATGAGCTTGCGGGCGGGTCTGGCGCAGGCTGAGTTGGCGCAGTCTGGGCTGTCGCAGGCTGGGTTGGCGCAGTCGGAGCTGGCGATAGCGGTGCTGATGACAGAGATGCTGGCGCGGGCAGAGAAGGTGAAACCAGTGCCGAGGAGGGCAGTTTTGGGAAAAGCAGTGATGGGGGGGTGGAAAATTTTTGCCGCAGACAGCTCCTCAAATCTGCTTCTCCGGCCAGGGGCCAATAGAGGCCCAGGATGTGACCCCGCTGGCTGCAGGCGGAATTGGGCCCAGCAGTCGCCATGGCCAGCCAATCCCTCCTCAACCAATCGGTGAGTTCCCGGGCCGCCATCGCCTGGATGGCCGCTTCTGTGGCGGGCAGGGCCGCAGCCCGCAGGCGCCGAAAGCGGCTGCGCAGCTCTGGCTTGGTGAGCTCCCCCATCGCCCCTGGCCCCATGGCTGCTGTTATCAGCGTTGAAACCAGCCGGTGAGCGCTGTCGCCAGGGCGTCGGCGGCGTCATCAGGACGCGGTGGTCGCTCCAGCTCCAGCTCCCGCATCACCGCCTCCAGCACCTCCTCCTTGCTGGCATGGCCGGAGCCGGTGAGCGCCAATTTGATCTGCATCGGTGGGAATTCCGTCGTCGGTACCCGCAGGCGAGCCAGGGTCATCATCACCACACCCCTGGCCTGGACCACGGAAATGGTGGTGCTGGAGCGATAGAAGAAGAATTTTTCCACCACGGCCATCTGGGGCCGCCAGGTGCGCACCAGCTGGCGCAGGTCGCGGGCGATCTCCACCATCCGCTCCCCCTCGCTGCGACCCGGATCGGTGCGCAAGATGCCGCAGTCGAGAAATTGCACCCGGCCGCTGGCACCGCTGCCCCAGCCCATCGGTTCAGCCACCTCGATCAGCCCGTAGCCCACCCGAGCCAGGCCGGGATCAATGCCGAGGATGCGCACCCTTTGTTTTTGCTGTTGCTGGCGCTCAGGCTGCCAGGGCCAGCTCAAAGGCGCGGCGATCGGAGGGTTCGCCCCGCTCAAACACCTTGCAGAAGGTCTTCACCACCCGATCGCCGGAATCGATCGTTTCCAGCGGATCCTTGCGCAGGCGGTGGCGCAGGCAGCAGGCCACCACCCGAGCCACATCGTCTTCGCTCACCTCGGTGCGGCCCTCAAAGGCGGCCAGGGCTCGGGCGGCGCGGTTGGTGACGATGTCGCCCC
>JBIKVR010000157.1:0-4546 GCA_044356735.1 Prochlorococcaceae cyanobacterium | reverse complement strand
AATAGAGCTGCCAAGAATGGCTATTTTGCCCGGCCCCTATCAGTTTAGCTAACTTTACAAACCGTAACCTAGGTCGTTTTATTTATGGCGACCTACTTAACGGGTGGGGGTGTTTGCATCCTGAAGTAACAAGCAACCTAGTTTGCTCACTACGGCTCAAATTGTGCACGAAACAGCTCTAACCGAGGTCAAACAGGGTCCAATAGCTGAGTTATCGGCGCATATTTTGAATATCGCCGCCTGTTTCACCGACTACCACAGGGCAGAGCTAGCCAATGTGGTCGTTGATCCATCGGGCGAAGGCCAGGTGGTTGTGATGGCTGCCAATCTCTTTTCAGCAATACGGATCGAGGCAGAGGGCACCGCAACTGAGCGGGTGCTTTTGCCAGGTCAGCTGCTGCATAAGATGGCCAAACGACATCCTGAAGCGGAGCTGGTTTCGGTGCGCCCGGTGGATGAAGTGCTGATCAGCGTTAGGAGCTTCAGTTCGGATTCAACGCTGGCGATGACTGCACCACGGGGTCAGGCATGTTTTCTTACGTTCCCTGAAATGGCAGGACCGGAAACAATGGAAGCGGCACCGCTGACCCTTTCACCAAAGCTGCTGCGGAAGGCGCTGACACCGTTGGAGGGAGCGGAGCGGGTGACGCTGCTGCAGCTGCCCGGTTCATTCCGGATCAGTGCCAACTGGCCGACACGCTCGGCAACGGTGGTTCTAGCCGGGATGGCCGGCTGACCTTCCGTAAGTGGCGTTGCGCCTGCATGGGCAGCGTGCAAACATGGCTTAGTCGTCGAGGCTGCAGTGAGAGTCTTTGCTTTCTTGGTGCTGATTGCAGGACTGTCAGTTGGCCCTGCTAAAGCTCAGAAGTCACTAACTGTATTCGCTGCTGCCGACAAGTTCTGCGAAAAGGCTCGCCTTGGAATGGAGCCAATCGCTGCTTACGATCGAGCGGTTGATTACGTCATGGGTAATCGATTTTTCGATCCCGACTATACACTTCCAAATTGGAATCGAGCTGTTTCCAGCGAAATGAGTCGCCGCTGTCCAAACGAGTACAAGAAACTTATTAAGGCGTTTCAAACGAGAGCAAAAACTGCGGCCGCAGAGGTCGCAGCAAAGGCGGCTGAAAAGGCTAGATGGGATGCCTTGCCCGAGGCAGCTAAGGCTGCACACAGAGAGAAGGAAGAAATTAAGCAGCGGAAAATAAAGGCAAACATAGAGGCGCTATTAGTGCAAGAAAAGGCGAAAGCGAGAGACGATTACTGCGCCAGAGAGTGCGATCACTGCTTGAGGAACTTGAGCAAAAGACGATCATGGTGCTCAAGCTATGTGAGCGACTATCCCTATCAAGTTCATAGATACATCCCGGATAGATTTAGCTGCTCATGTGATTAGAGCTTTTAAGAATGGATGCGTCTCAGCCCAGACGCAAGCTGCTTGAATCCGCCGGATTGGCGGCCACATAGGCGCCGGTGGTTGCGTTGCTGCTGTGACCAAGCGTTGCCTGCAGCGTGAACACATCGACGCCGCGCCGGATCGCCTGGGTTGCATGGGTGTGGCGCAGCTTGTGGGGATGCAGATGCACCCCAGCAGTGCGGCCCCAGTAGCGCATCCGGTCCGCGATGGCTTGGCGGCTCAGCGGCCCATCGTTCCGATTTGACGGAAACAGCCAGGCCTCATGGGAGCCACGGCCAAGGGTTTCGATTAGGGCAAGGGTTGCCGCCGAAATCCGAACGGTGCGCGGCTTTGATCCTTTACCCAGCAGGTGCACCTGTCCGCCTTCGCTCAGAGCTTCTATGTCCTGCCACCGCAGCCGGGCCAGCTCAGAGACGCGACAGCCGATCAGATAGCCAGCACGCACCATCACATAGTCGCGCTGTGCCTTGACGCTGCCGGAACGGGCAGCAGCAGCGATCACGCCAGGAACCCCATCCAGATCGGTCTCGGCCAGAGCACGGGTGCACTTCGGTGCGGCCAGCATCACGCGGCGGGGGATGGGATTGCGCGGCACCCCGGACACTGCCGAGCGACATGGCTCAGCGGCCCAACGTAAGAAAGCCGAGACCGCAGCGATCCGGCGATTGAAAGTGCGGGCCTTGATGGTGCCCGCCTCAACCTCGCCCAACAGCTCATCAATGAAATCCTGAGCCAAGGCCGGATCCAGCAACCTCAGAGGCTTGCCAGGGTGATGCTGGTCCCGCCAAGCGATCAGACGGCTCAGCTCTCGGGCATAGCCGCTGCGGGTTTCCTGCGATCCAGTGCGGCTGCAGGCAGAAAGGAAGCGACGCTGCAGCTCCTCGTCATCCCAGACCAGAGCCCCAGCCTGGGCCGCATCGAACATGCGGCTAATGAAAGCCAGTGCCTCAGCGCGATCCATGCCAGCGAACAGGGCCGGCAATTTGTCAGCAAGGGAGTTTCTGCGTTTCGTCGTAACGGCAGAAACCCTGTCCTGGGAAGGGATGAAGGGCCCTTCCAGGCCCCAATGGGTCATTTGGGTGATAAGGCTGACCTCACCCCATCTCCCTTAAAAGGGTCAGGCGGCCACGGGGGCGGCTTGACGGGAGAAACGAACGATGTTATTCGCTGTTACGGGTTTGCTCTTACCGAGCAGGCTTCAGTCACCCTCCTCATACCCCGTCGAAACCATTGCAGCCCCGGAAATGCCCCGCAGGAAGCGGGTAGGGGTTCAATGGAGCTGAGCGGAATCGAACCGCTGTCCGAAGCACCGGTGTGGATCACCTAGTTCGGCCGAGACCGAACCCATTCATATTGACAGCTCCTGGCGCCCTTGGGGGGTGGGTATTCCCCACCAAGCGGCGGCGGGGTTGACTGACACCAGCAGGTTGCCGCCGATGTCCGCCCCATTCAGCGCCATAGCCGTGGTGCCCCCTGGCTTGGAGGCCCCGGCCGCCGCCGAACTCGCAGCCCTGGGGGCGAGGGCCGTGCAGCCCCTGCTGCGGGCCGTGCGCTTTGAAGCCAGCCTGGCCTGCTTCTATCGGCTGCACCTGCAGGCCCGGCTGCCGTTTCGACTGCTGCGGGAACTGGCCAGCTTCCCCTGCCGCAGCAAGGAGGAGCTCTATGCGGGCGTGCAAAGGGCCGTCGACTGGTCGCGCTGGCTGCCGCCGGAGCTGAGTTTTCGCGTCGATGCCAGCGGCATCGCCCCGGGACTAAACCATGGCCACTACAGCGCCCTGCAGGTGAAAAATGCCCTGGTGGACTGGCAGCGACAGCAACTGGGCCAGCGCTCATTCATAGACCTGGACCAGCCCGATCGCAGCCTGCACCTGCATTTGGGCGGCGGCCTGGCCAGCCTCAGCCTCGATGGCAGCGGCAGCAGCCTGCACCGCCGCGGCTACCGGGCGGCGATGGGCCTGGCCCCCTTGAAGGAAAACCTCGCCGCAGGTTTGATCGCCCTCAGCGGCTGGGATGGCTCGGTGCCCCTGGCCGATCCCCTCTGCGGCAGCGGCACCCTGCTGATTGAGGCGGTGCGCATGGTACTTAGGCGGGCGCCGGGGCTGGAGCGGCAGTTTTCGCTGCAGGGCTGGCCGGATTTCGATCTCGAACTCTGGAGCCAGGAGCAGGCCGCCGCCCGCTGCCTGGCCCGCAGCAGCAGCCTGGCCGACGGCCGCCCCTTGGCCGCCGTGGTGGGGCTGGAGCAAAACGCCGAGGTGCTGGCCCAGGCCCGGGTCAACCTGGAGCAGGCGGGGGTGGCGGCTGCGATCCAGCTGCAGGCCGGCGACTGCCGCAACTTCCAGCCACCCCCTGGCCCCGGCGTATTGGTATGCAACCCTCCCTACGGGGAGCGCTTGGGCAAGGGGGAAGACCTGGAGGCTCTCTACGCAGACCTGGGGGCGATGCTGAAACAGCGCTGTGGCGGCTGGCAGCTGTGGTTGCTGAGCGGCAACCCAGCCCTCACCGGCGCCCTGCGCATGAAGGCCACTCGCCGCATCCCGGTGAGCAATGGCGGAATCGACTGCCGCTGGCTGCACTATCAAATTCGCTAAAAAATATTCATTACTTGTATTTATGAAGCATTAATGTGTGAAATATATCAATTATCAGCATTCTTCTTGGAACTCTGGTGGGGCCTACAGCACGTTAGCCGGCCGGTGCCAATTAATACTCCTGATCAACGGTGTCAAGCAAGCAGCTCCAGTCGCACCCTGCTGCCGTGGCCGAGGGTGACGCCGCGCCGGGCTGGCCGCACGGGCAGCCGATTGCAGAGCCGGAAGCGATGCTCTCGCAGCAGGGTGCCGAGCACGATTTTGAGCTCCATCTGGGCGAGAGCCACCCCTATGCAGCGGCGCACACCAGCACCGAATGGCATGTATTCATAAGGAGAATACTGGCGCTCCAGAAAACTCTCTGGCCGAAACTCACTGGGATTTGGATAGAGATTTTCGCTATGATGTAGCGAATAGATGTTACCCATCACCAAATCACCCCTGTGTAAGCAATTCCCTGCCAACTCCACTGGCGCTTCCACCCGCCGCGGGAAGGTGAGCATGGCCACCGGATGCAAACGCAGCGCCTCCTGCACCACGG
>JBIKVR010000061.1:0-16527 GCA_044356735.1 Prochlorococcaceae cyanobacterium | reverse complement strand
AAAAATCCCATTAGGCTCCTGCCAGTCAGAGGTAACCAAGTCGCTGCAACGCTTCTAGTGTCATGGAATCGACGAAATGGGGATTTTTCGAGATGCCCATGATAAGTTCAGAATTTTTCCGTTCTTATCAACTGACAAGCATTGCTTCGGCTACTCCGTCTCTTAACCAGGTGTGCTGAATCGATAAATTTACAATCTGCGCTTAATTAGCTGAACGATACAGTTGTTTGAGCAATTGATAGGCTTCGTTCAAGCGTCGCATCGCTTCGGTGGAACCACCACTGTCGGGATGGGCGGAGAGAGCCAGTTGGCGGTAAGCATCCCTAATTTGATTTAAGGTGAGTCGTTGACCAGCAGCAGTGGGCAGCTGCAACAACTTCAGGGCACCATGCAGGGTCATGGTGTGCTCAAGAGCCTGAAAAGAGGTGCCCTTGGGGCGTTGGCGAAAACGATTTACAAATCGATGAATCAAGCTCGGAAGCCTCAAATCTAACGTATTGGCACTGAACGGATCCTCCAGCAAGCCTGCTACCACCATCACCCGCTCGAAATTGGCTGGGCCCTCCAGCCAAGCAGGGGCAAAACCACGCAAATGATCCACGGCCAAGGACCAGGTGAACGGCCGGCCGTCACTGTGATCCGCTTGGGGCCAGATATCATGAGCCAACCAGGTCATAGCAGCCTCCAGCACTGTTTCATTTGGCGAGGAGCTATAAAGCTGCATCCAGTGATCCCTGGCCACCTGCAGGCAGCGCTCCACCAATTCGGTTGATACAGGAGGCAGCATGTCCAGGGGGGCTGAAACCTGGGAATCTCGAGGCCTAAGACTGCGCTTGAGTTGAACCGTTTGTCGACGCACAAATCCCGGCAAATCAATACCAACAGCAGCGGTTACACTAGAGCCAGCATTCGGCAAATTTTCTATAGTTTCTGGAGCCAAATTCTGGGAAGTCTGCCCATCGACTATCGACACAATCTGGTCACGGCCAGTAACTAAGACCAGGGCGCCTTGCTCGTCAAACGAGGGAAGCGCATCAAGGGGCTCTAGGCCGATCAGCTCAGTATGCCCTGGGCTCTGATCAGCGGAAAAGATCGTCTGCAGTAGGCGCAGTAATACCCCTCCACGACTGCGTAGGCCCCACTCGGCCTTAAGCAAATCGAGTTTGTCAACCAGATCGCTGGGTAGATCCAGGGTAATCCGACGTCTTTGGTGCTCCTCGTCAGCCACGCATCCGCTAGCTCATGGGTCCATCAAGCCCCGCAGTTTCAGCTGCTGGGCTTCTAAGGCCTGCTGATACCGCTCCACCAGAGTTTGGTCCGGCCGGATAGCGGGTAGGGCTGGCGGGGGCGGCAAAGTTGATTGCCTTTGGGCTGGCAACTGATCTGCTGCCAAGGCTGGCAGCGGCAGGGGCCTCAGCCGGTATTGGGCTGGCACCAGCACCAGGGGCTCATCGGTGGCGCTATCAGGCAACTCCATGGTTGCCGTATCTGGGGAAGGCGGAGGGGCCAACCTTGATCGGGCAGCAGCAGTCTGGGATGAATTCGTCCTGGCCAACTCTAACTGACGTTCCTGAAGTCTCAGCCGAGCTAATTGCCCCACTGGAACTACACTTAACAGATGGCCCGGGGTGGCATCGGCGGGGTAGACTAAACTTACTCTTATTGGATTGGCTACGTCAGGCTTGAGCTCCAAGGTAGTGAGCGAAAGGCTCTGGCCAGAGCGCATGCCCACGTGCATTTCCTGCAGACCCTGCTCTGTGCGCACTTGCAGAGAGCCCCGGAAGGCCGTGAAATCTCTGCCACCACTGGGAGCTGGATGACTTAGCACCAGCTCGTAGGAACCACTGCCTCTTAAATCTAGATCGACATCGAAGCGAACGCCGTAGGTGCCCACGTTGTTGAGCGAAGAATCCAACATCCGACTGACCAGGGGATTCACCTGTACTTCGCGGGTGCCAAAGTTGTGTCGCTCTGTGCTGGTAAGCGGCACGTGCAGGGGACCCTGGCCCAGATCATGGGCAAGCCTGGCATGATAACTGTCACCAATGGCCACACCTCCAACCCGGGAGAATATTGTTCGATTCTTAATCTCAGCAATGCGACTTAAGTATACTCTCCCAGGGGCTAGCCGGCCTGAATCAAGAACAGCAAATAGATCATAGTCTTCACTAGGTTTTTTCGCGGCTACAACCGCCATTTGGAAGGGGCCATTGCTACGACCACGCAGCAGAGCATTGGCAATTCCCAAGGCGGGCAACTCTGTCCGGAATAGTACTATTCGGCTTTGGGGAGGGATCGTGATTTCGTCCTGCAGACGGCGGTCCAGCTGGCCCCTGAGCATTTGAACTGCAGTGGCATCCCCCGGCCCGGTATTCCATGGCCTCGGACCAAGCGGTCTGACCCCAAGCTTGGAATCTCCAAGATAAGGTGCTTCAAAACTGTTGCGCACAGCGCCACTGTCAAAGCGAATGGCAACCGGCTGGCGAGAAGGATTAAGCAGAATCAGAGCCAGCGTTAGCTCACTTCTACGGGCATCAGAGCGAATAGTATTTCTATATGATGGGAAATACTTATGA
The DNA here is from genome assembly GCA_044356735.1 of Prochlorococcaceae cyanobacterium. Lineage (GTDB taxonomy): Bacteria > Cyanobacteriota > Cyanobacteriia > PCC-6307 > Cyanobiaceae > UBA5018. Next base: position 13,951 of record JBIKVR010000061.1, on the reverse strand, counting down.
TGTAGATGAACACCAAAGTCACCATTAAAGGTGAATTCGGCATTTGATAGCAGTTGGCCATTGTCGGTGGCGGTGGCCATGCCTGGAGCAGTGTTGATAAGTATTCCAGGACCCTCCACCTCCTCCGGCTGATTGGAGTGCAGCACCGGCACGCTGTTGAACGACCCCTGCAGCGGCCGTGCCTGCTGGCCAGCCATCAGGGCCACGTAGGCCCGCGCCGGAGCGCCATCAAGGGCGGCACAGGCAATCATCAAGACGAAACCGCGTCGCATGAGAAAAGAGAGACTCCCCTGTCTCATGCTGGGAGCAAATTGCTTGTGCAGACCCTGGATGGCCTGGGGGTAACCGGCATGGCTCCGACAACAGACAGGGGACAGGCACAGGGCGTTGGCGGCATGCTTCTCAGCCATCACTGGAGGGGAAACACGACACGCGAACGGCGGTTGCAGAACGTTAGAAACTGGACGCACCGTCACATTTTCCCATGTTCCCCCCGTTCCCCTGCTGTTCACCAGGCACCGACAGCCGACAGACCTATCAACAGCGCAAGCTGGCACTGCTGCGCCACTGGCGCGACAGTTTGGAGCGGCAGCTGGCGGCCGCCAATGCCGCCATCAGCACCATGGAGCATCAAATTGAACGCGATGCAGCCCCACAGCCAACCCCATGACCGGGTCGTCCCAGCCGCAGATTGCCCACTTTGCGATGCACTCCGGCCAACTTCCTTTACAGGGCCGCCGTCCGCGACTTAGCCACTGCGGCCGGCCGATGCCGACCCAGAGCTGCAGGTTCCCCTTTCGCCTGCAGAGACTCCCGCAGCACTGCCAAGCCACGGTGCAGTCGCCGCTGTACGGTCATCGGGCTCACCTGTAGGGCGCCGGCGGTGCGGCGGTAACTCCAGCCCCCCAGCACCACCCGCCGCACCACCGCTTCCAGGGGGGGCTCCAGCTCAGCCAGGGCAGCCAGGGCGGCCTCTGCGGCGGCGGGCTCGCAAAGCTGCTGCTCAGGCGCTTGCAACCGCTCCTCCAGCAGCGACGACAGGGGCACCACCTGGCAAAGCTGCTGGGCACAATCCAGTTGCTGCCATTGCTCAGGGGTGAGCCCCATGGCGGCACGGATCTGGGGCAGTGGGTCGGGATTGCCATGGCAAGGGCTCAATTCCCCTAGCAAACGCCTGCGCTGATCGAGCCTCTCTCTCAGCTGGCGAGGCAGACGAATAGGCTGAATTTTATCGCGTAGATAATGGAGGATTGCCCCTCGGATATGGGGCCTGGCGAATGCTTCAAAGGGGGTTTGCAACTGATCTAGATAGAGCTCAGCCGCCCTTAGGAGGCCCAACAGCCCCACTTGAACTAAATCATCCAGCGGTTCGCTACAGCGTGCTGCATAATGTTTAGCGATAGGGCGCACCAGCTGGCAATATCCTTCCACACGGCGATTTCGCCGCTGGATAGCGGGGCAAGTTGGCTTCACGATCAATACAAGCAGATGGATAGCCGGTGAACCGGCGAGCCCGATGGGGCCTATATCCACTGAGCGGCATGCGACCCTATGGGCGCAAGCGTGAAACTACGGAATCTCTGCGGGGCTGGCGACGGCCGCCAGCAGGGACCAGGCACCTTGAGCTTCCAGCCAAGCCCGATCAGACTGCTGGGTCTGCAGCAAGAAGCCGGCAAAACCCAAAGCATTGACGCTGAATCCCGCCGCATGCTCCTGGCGCCGACGCACGGTGAGGAACCACTGGTCATCAAACAGCAGGTTGTAGGGATGCAGCGGCTTGGCATCGAGCAGCGGATCTCCCAGGCCGAGCGCCAGGGCATGGCTTCTATAGAGCTCTGGCAGGTCGGAGTGAGTGGCGTGGTCCTGGCGTCGATCCAGCCGGTATGACCAGCCCTGGGCCAGGCTTGGCTCCGCCAATTCGGCCAGGAAACTATTAGCCAGCGGACAGCTGCACTCACCGGCATGGCGAGGCAAAAGTTGCAGATGACGATGGGGCTGGCTAGCTCCAGCCGCTGGACAGCTATTGAAAAACCACAGCCCACCGGTATCCGCAGCCACCACCGCCTGGGCAGACCAATCCGCCGCCAACAGCCAGCCGTCTTGGGGTTGCCAATCACTGGTGATCAGCAGCAAATGAGCAGGTTGTACGGGGTACTTGTTCAGTAGCAACACATGGCTGTCCTTGGGACGAGCCACCTCCAAGGCTGCCTCCCAGGGCAGAAACGGATTGGCCTTGGGACCACCAGCCCGCAGGTGCTTGGGGGTGCGACTGAGCAGCCGCCTCAACACAAATGGCCTGATCGCTGGCAGCTCCACCAGTTCGGTGGCCAATGGCACCAGTGCCCCCATGGCCAGGGCACTGGCTGAGCGATCCAGCGCCAATTGCCAATAGCTTTCAGTTCGCACCGGCCTTAAGACGTGCCAGTGACGCCCCTTGGTAATAACGGCCCAGAATCTGGTTGTAGCTGAGCCCCTGGAGGGCCAGCACCTGGGCACCCTCTTGGCTCATGCTTGCCCCGAGATGGGAGTGTGCTTCAAAGCTGATTTGGTGATTCGCGGCATAGAGACTCTCGACGATCGCCCCCTGGTAGCTCAAGATCAGCCCAGCGGTGGTTGAGGTGGCCACCTGGGTGCGGGCTGTGGCGCTATCCAGGCCCTTGTAAGCCTGCCAGCGGGTGGTGTCTCCCAGGTGCCAGTGGCGGCTGGCCGGCCGGGCCATATGGGCCAGGGCATAGGAACGGGCGGCCACCGCTTGGGCCCGCAAGGCTTCCGTATTCCAGCCGCTCGGCATCTCCGCCCCCACCACCGAGGCCACGTAGGTCTCCAGGGGCAGGTGATTGACCACCAACAATTCCTGTGCTTCCCGGATCAGGCGCAGGCGGCCTGCATAGGGCCGGCCATTGACGAGCAAGGCCACCCCTGGGCCGCCCCCCAGCCAGGCCTCCCCTACCCCAGCAACTTGATCCATATCCACCAGCTCCCCGGCTTGGCCCCGCTGCAGCAGACGGCCATCACGGCCTTGCAGTTGCCAATTGCCCCTGGCGGTGAGGTTGGGGCGTTGACCGGCCGCCAGCAGCGCCACGCGGATCTCCAAGGCCAAGGGGCTGCCGGCAGCAGGCACCGCCATGGCAGGCGGATGGGAGCTGTTCACTGGGCCCACCCGCTGGGCCTGGACGCGGCGCAGGGATGCTGCGGTGTCCTCCTCGGCAGCGGCACTGGCCTTATCGCCAGCGGCGACAGGGGAGGCGATCAGGGCCTCTAGCAGCTCCGCCTGGCTAGCACCCGGGGGCTTGGGCGCTAAACCCTGGGCGCCATAGCCAAGGGTCATGGCGATCAAGCCCAAAGCGCCGCCCAACAGCAGCCGTTTGGGCAGGGGTATGGCCTTTGGCAACAGGCGTTTCAACCGCTTACCAATGCTGCCCATTCCCCTAGACCTCCATCGCCACAGCTGTAGTCGCCAGACTTGAAATGCAGCCTGCCGTCCCAAAGCAAATGACCAGATCCGAGCAGCTGGATCATGCCTGAGGCTGCGGCGCTGGCCACCAGGCCCCCCGGACGCTGGGAGGGCTGCCAGCCCACCACCTGGTGGCGGCCAGTGCGCTCCAGCCAATAGGGCGCCACCAGGGCATGGGCGGAGCCGGTCACCGGATCCTCGTCAATGCCGAGGCCAGGGGCAAAGAAACGCAGCTGGTAATCGGGCGTAAGTGCTTGCACTTTGGGGGCGGCATCGGAGCTGAGGGCTGAATTGGTGGCGGCCATCACCACCAAACCGGCTCGCTCAGGGCCGGTGAGGATAGCGGCCAGTCCATCGAGAGCCGCCAGCGACAGGCCATCGGCAAGTAGCGCCACCCAATAGCCCAGAGAAGAGCTCCAGGAGCTCACCAGGGCGCCGCAGCGCCGCTGCAGCTCCTGCTGCAGGGGGTTGGACAAGGCCGCCGGCAGCAGCCGACCCGCCGGCAACTGGATGCTGCCCCAAGCCCCAGCGGCGGCACCAGGCGCCAGCTGCACCGGCAGGGGGCCACTGCGGCTACGCAAGATCGCACCCTGGCCGGGTTGCAGCCAGCCCCAGTGGCCCAGGGCGATCAAGGAGGCGAGGGTGGCGTGGCCGCAAAGCTGCACCTCACAGCTGGGGGTGAACCAGCGCAACAGCCACTGGTCGCCATGGCGGAGCAGAAAAGCGGTTTCTGACTGCTTCAAACTGGCGGCGATCGCCTGTAAATCGGCGGCAGGCAGGGGCTGGGGCAACAGCACAACCGCAGCCCCATTGCCGCTGCAGGGGCCGCTGGCAAAAGCCTCAATCAGCAGGGCCGGCCAGCTCATGGCACTCGCTCTGGCTTGAGGTCTCGCTGCATCAGCGCCTGCACGGCCTGCTGCGGGGATACCTGCCCCTCCAGCACCTGCAGCACCTGGGCACAAATCGGCAGGTTCCAGCCCTGGCTCTCGGCCAGGGCGCGGGCGGCGCGGGCTGTACGGGCCCCCTCAACGGTGCAACCAATGCGCTGCAAAGCCTGCTGCTCCGTGAGCCCCTCCGCCAACAACAAGCCACAACGGTAATTACGGCTCAGGGAACTGTTGGCGGTGGCCAATAAATCCCCCAGACCAGCCAGGCCGTAGAGGCTGGCGGGCTTGCCACCGAGGCCGCTCACCACCACGCCCATCTCAGCCAGGCCCCGACAGAGCAGCGAGGCCTTGGCATTGGCCCCCAGCCCCAGACCGTCACAGATGCCAGCCGCTACGGCCATCACGTTCTTCAGTGCCGCAGCCGCCTCCACCCCCACTGGATCGTCGCTGCGATACAGCCGCAACCCCTGGCCGTTGAGCTCCTGCTGCAGGCGGCCGGTGAGCAGTGGATCGTCGCCGGCAAGCACGCTGGCGGCAGGCAGCCCCCGGGCCAGCTCGGTGGCCAGATTGGGACCGCTGAGCACCAGCAGGGGAGCGGTGGGCAGGTGTCGCCGCCAAAGTTGGCTGGCAGTAGCCAAGCGCTCGGGGTCGATGCCCTTACTGCAGCTGAGCAGGGGCAGATCCGCAGGCCAGTGGGGGGCGAGGCGCGCCGCCAACTCCTCGATGCCAGACATGGCCACAGCCACAGCCACCAGGTCCTGGTCGGCCAGCAGCGGCACCGGACTGACGCCATCCCGCCTCGACCAACTGCACACCCGATGGCCCTGCCGCTCCCAGAGCCCCTGGAGGGTCCCTCCCCAAGCCCCGCGGCCCAGAACGGCAATCTGCAAACTCATCGGCGGCGCCATGGCCAGGCCATCATGCGCCAGCCAGCGGCCTACGAGACAAGGTCACCGAGGCAAGGCCGCCCAGGCAAGGCCTCAGGCGGCCAGGGCGCGCAGCAGCTCCAGGGGGATCAACTCCAGGGTGCTGATCTCTGTGGCCGCCAGCCGCACTGGCGGAGCCATGCCGTCCTCGTAGGCCTCCAACCAGCGAGCGGCGCAGACGCACCAGTGGTCGCCTGGCTGCAAACCCACAAAGCCATAGGCGGGCAGCGGCGTGCTCAGGTCGTTGCCCTGGGCCTTGCTGTAGCGCAGGAAGCTGGCGTTGACGACGCAACAAACCGTGTGGCGGCCGCGATCGGTCGGATCTGTACGACAACTGCCGTCGCGATACCAGCCGGTCATCGGTTGGCAGCCACACAGCTCCAGGGGCTCTCCCAGCACGTTGCGACTGGCGGGAACTGGGGAATCAGACTGCGTCGCCATGGCGCTTGCACGTAGGGGGTCAGGCTGCCAGAGAGTCTGGTTTGGCCAGATCGGTGTTGCAAGCGGGGCAAAAACGCAACAAATAGGTTGACGGCCTGCGGGGGGTAGGCATTAAAGGTCGAGAAGATCAAACCTTGTCCCCATCGCGGCCAACCCCTTCATGAGCTGGGAATTCACCGAGGATGCGGCCTTTATGGCCCTCTGTGACGCCTTTGAGGAGAGTGGTGAAAAATCCGCCATGGAATTCCTTGCCCATGGGGAAGGCGCCTTCCATTTTCAGGAGTTGACCCAAAACGCCGCTGGCGAGGGCATTGACCTGAGTGACTCCAGCGCCCTGGAGGAATTTCAGCAGGAGGTGATCGAGAGCCTTGAGGAGATGTGCTCCTGAACGGCAGCTGCCGTTCAGCTCGCCAGCGCTCTGATCGAGGCCTGATTCCACTCAGCCTGGTTTTTCAGGCTTGATGCCTGCTGGCTTTTGATTGACCAGCAAGGCCCCCCGCGTCCAAAACCAGCGCCAAGAAGCTGCACGAAAACTGAACCACAACAGGCCCGCTCCGCTATGGAGACCCTGGAAACCCGCCATTGCGGCGATCCTGACACCCGGGAACCTTGCCACCATCAGAGCTCAACTGGCCGTTGGCAGGGGTTTCAACAGCTTCGCTAGCCGCCTGGATAGCCACCGGCCGCCTAGGCAAGCTCTGGGCAATCGCAATTTCGCCGCTCCAGCCAGCTGAGAGCGATTGCAGCATCAGGGTTCCATTGGGCTTGGCTCGAATTTCCGAGAGCTTCCCTAGATTAAGCGCAGATTAATTCGGGCAAAATTATGCAGATCAAGCTTAAACACTTTGGAAATACTAGATATTTGGGGAGCCAGCCGCGGGCCTGTCATGGCGGCTTAAACAAGCCTGCGGCTGGGCAAATTCAGAAGGTCGCCTAAAAACCTGGTATTTTAGAGGTAAAAAGACTAGGCCCTTATAGGCTAATAGACTAGGGTTAAAAAATAGGTTAGCCGTAGAAAAAGGCGATCTCCTTTTCCTTGAGGCCCTCCCAGCCAGCGGCCTTGAGGCGGGCATCAAGGCTGGCTTGATCGAAATGCTTGCTACCGGTCTTAACGATACGGTTGCGCATTGATTTCTTCACGCCGCTGCGGGCGCGCTGGCTCTCCAGCTCCATCACCTCCTGGTAGAGGGAGAGCATCTCGGCTGGGATCGGAGTGCCGTCTAGGTCGATGCCCTGTTGGATGGCGGCGTCGACGCCGTCTGGACCGGCGATGGCCATGGTGCTCTAGGCAAGTGCCCAGCGAGATTAGGCGCTGAAGTAGCGGGCCTTGCTGTGCAGGGCCACCAGGGCAGTGGTGCTCTGCTCAGGCTCCAGTTGCTCGCTCTCATCCATCGACAGGCCAATGCGGCTGGCGCCCAGCCAGTCAAGTTGCTGGCGGGAATCGGCCACGTTCGGACAGGCGGGATAGCCAAAGGAGTAGCGACTACCGCGATAGCGCTGAGCCAGTACATCTCTTAACAGCTGGGGCTCCTGGGCAGCGAAGCCAAGTTCACGCCTAATGCGGGCATGGGCCCACTCGGCCAGGGCCTCGGCCATCTGAACAGACAGTCCATGGAAATAGAGATAATCAGTATATTGATTGGCCTTAAATAGTTTCTGGGCAAATGCAGTGGCCTGCTCGCCCATGGTTACCGCCTGCATGGCCAATACATCTGATGGCAACATCTCTCCGTGGGGGCCCGCAACCAGGTCGCGATAAAAATCGGCGATGCAATAGCGGTTGCCGGAGCGCTGGCGGGGCAGCTCAAACCCACCCAAAAGCTGGCTGGCCTCACCAGCGGCAGCGCCTGGAACCAGTCCAGCTGGATCGAACACCCGCAGGTTGTTGCCAGCGCGGCCACAGGGGTAATAGCCATAGACCACCCGCGGGGTGAGCAGGCCCTCAGCCAAGCAGCGCTGCTGCCATTGCCTCAGCACCGGCTCGGCCTTCTCGGCCAACATGGCCTCATACTCCTGGCGGCTCTGTTGCTGGCTTTTGCGCAGTTGCCACTGGCCTGCAAACAGGGCGTTGCGATCGAGATAGGTGAACACCTCCTCCAGATCAATGGCGCTCTCCAGTAATACGCAACTGCCCCAAAAAGGTGGTGCCAGAGCTGGCTCCTCGATTACCACATCAGAGCGGTGATCATTGGCCTGGGCAGGCAGCTGATCGTTGCGCTGCTCGCTGAGCTGATCATTGGCCGGCGCAGGGGCTGCAGCACTGGCAGAAGGAGTTGGCTCCTGGCCTGGGCCACTCTGGTCTGGCTCGGCTGCCTGGGGAAGAGCTGACACTTTGCCGCTTTCATCCCTGGAGTCACCTAGCCCAAGACCCTCGGGCACCGCAGCCAGGAAACCGCGTTGATCATCCCAGCTGGTGGCTCGCTTGGCCTCCATCAGCGCATCCATGAAGCGCAGATCGGTGAAGGCATCGCGGCCATAGATCACCTGGCCTTGGTAGGCGGCGCGGCAGTCGCCATGGACAAAGCGAGGGGTGAGGGCCGCCCCGCCAAGGATTACGGGCACCGAAATCCCCTCCCTGTTAAATGCCTCCAGGTTGTCCTTCATGAAGGCGGTGGATTTCACCAGCAGGCCACTCATGGCTATGCAATCTGCCCGATGCTCCCGCTGGGCTTCAACAATCGCCTCACAGCTTTGCTTGATACCCAAATTTACAACATCATAACCATTGTTGGTTAAAATAATATCTACAAGATTTTTGCCAATATCATGCACATCACCTTTGACGGTGGCAATCAATAGCTTGCCCTTGCTGCCACTCTTTTTCTCGCCATCCGGACCCTCAAGTTTATCCATGAAGGGCTCAAGGTAGGCCACTGCCGCCTTCATGGTCTCAGCGCTTTGCAGCACGAAAGGCAGTTGCATTTGGCCGGAGCCAAACAGTTCACCCACCACCTTCATGCCATCCAGCAAAAAGCTATTGATGATCTGCAGCGGTGGATAAGACTCCATGGCCAACTGCAGCGCCGCCTCCAAGCCAATGCGTTCGCCATCGATAATCTGCTGCTTGAGGCGCTCCTCCACCGGCAGATCAGCCAGGGAAGGGCCAGAAGCTCTGGCATCTTTTGCTGTAACCCCCTCGAATAGAGTGGTAAGTTCTGTTAGGGGATCATAGCTGCAAACACCCTGGTCAAAACGTCGACGATCGTAGATTAGATCGCGGCAAACCTGTTGATGCTCTTCACTGATTTTGGCCAGGGGCAGGATTTTGACCGGGCTGACAATTGCCGCATCCATGCCGGCTTCGCAGCAGTCATGCAGGAATACACTATTTAGAACAATACGAGCAGCAGGAGAGAGGCCAAAACTCACATTGCTGATGCCCAGCACCACATGCACTGCCGGTAAGTTCTGGCGAATCAGCCGGATTGCTTCAATGGTTGCCGCAGCATTTTTGCGATCTTCCTCGATGCCAGTGGAGATAGGTAGAGCTAGCGGATCATAAAAGATTTCATGGGCCGGGATGCCTGCCGCCAGGGCATCCCGATAGGCCCGCTGGGCAATGGCGAATTTGCGCTCCGCCGAGCGGGCCATACCCTCTTCGTCGATGGTGCCCACCACTAGGCCAGCGCCATAGGCCTTAGCCAGCTCTAATACCTTAATAAAGCGTTCATCACCATCTTCATAATTAGTTGAATTTAGCAGGCATTTTCCGCCGGACATCTTCAAGCCGGCTTCCATTTTTTGCCACTCTGTCGAATCGAGCATCAGCGGCAAATTTACGTTAGTCACCAGGCGACTCACCAACTCCCGCATATCGCTTTCACCATCACGCCCCACGTAATCTACGTTTACATCCAGGATATGGGCATTCTCCTTTACCTGATCACGGGCAACTGCCACCAGGCCATCCCAGTCCTCTTGGTTAAGCAGATCGCGAACTTTTTTGCTGCCACTGGCATTGAGGCGTTCGCCAATGATCAAAAATGAGTTGTCCTGGTGATAGGGAGTAGTGGCGTAGATAGAGGCTGCCGCCGCCTCCGCCTGCAGCAGTGGTCGCTGGTGGCGATTGGCCGGGGTGCGCACCTGGCGGGCGGCCGGCTTCAGTTCAGCGGTAAGTTCAGCCAGTGAACCAATGTGGGCCGGGGTGGTGCCACAGCAGCCTCCGATCACCTGTACACCGAGATCTTCCACGAAGTGCATTAACTGCATCTTCATCTCGATTGGCGTAAGCCTGTAGTGGGCTACACCGCCAATGTTTTCAGGTAAGCCCGCGTTGGGAATACAGCTAACCACAAAGGGGCTATGGGCACTTAGATAATTTATGTGCTCCTTCATTTGCTCTGGGCCGGTGGCACAATTAAGGCCGAGAATATCGATGGGAAATGGTTCTAAAATTGACACCACCGCAGCGATATCTGAACCAACCAGCATCGTGCCGGTGGTTTCCATCGTCACGCTCACCATCAGAGGCCGGCGTTGACCACATTTGGCAAAGGCGGCCTCTATACCCTGCAGGGCAGCCTTGATCTGCAATACATCCTGACAGGTTTCGACAATAAAAAGGTCTACATTTCCCGCCAGCAGACCCTCGGCCTGCTCCTGAAAAGAGGCCCGCATGCTGTCAAAATCGACATGCCCAAGGGTGGGTAACTTGGTGGTGGGTCCAATCGAACCGGCCACAAAGCGCGGCTTCTCTGGGGTGCTGTAGGCGTCCGCCACCTCCCGGGCCAATTCAGCGGCTCGCTGGTTAATGGCAAAGGCTTGGTCAGCAATATCGTATTCCGCTAGCACCAGTGAAGTGGCGCCAAATGTATCGGTTTCAATTACATCGCAACCCACCTCAAGGAACTGGCGATGTACAGCCTGCACCGCATCCGGTCGTGTGAAAACAAGATATTCATTGCAACCTTCCAGGGCCGCACCGCCGAAATCCTCAGCGCTAAGGTTCATCTGTTGCAGCGAGGTGCCGGTGGCGCCGTCAAACACCAACACCGGCCGATCGGGGCCATGCAACCGCTCTAGAAAGGCGCTGACCTGGCCAGGGCCTTCATCGCTGGCAGCGCCTGAAGACTGATTGCCCGCAGAAGACTTCTTACCCGCAGAAGAATTTTTGCCCGCAGAAGACTCGGCGAGCGCTAAATCTTTGGCGCCAGCTGATGGGCTAGCGCCCAGTGAAGTTGTGACCTCAACGGTGACAGCAGTGCTGTCGGCAGTGGAGCTGGAGGCGGTGGATTTGGCCATAGGTGAATCCTGGCTGGGGCTCAAGGATTGAGGCGAACCCGCTGCACCCAGTGTTCATAGGCGGAATCTCGGCCTTCTGTGATCGCAGTGAGCCGCTCGCGGATTTTTTCCATCACCGGCCGGCTGGCGGATAGGTCGGTGGATTCCACCCGACGCACAGGCGTCACCTTGGCGGCAGTGCCGCTAAGAAACACCTCATCGGCCACGAATAACTCACTCTTATCCACCGGCCTTTCGATCACTTCGATACCCATGGCGCGGGCGAGTTCCATGACACTGGCCCGGGTGATCCCCTCCAAAATATCCTGATCAACACCAGGGGTGATCAATACTCCATCGCGAACAATGAACAGATTCATGCCGCTTGCCTCACTCACCTTGCCGCGGCTGTTGAGCAACAGAGCTTCATCGAAGCCACTCTTCACCGCTTCTGTTTTAGCGAGGGAGCTGGTGATGTAGGCACCGCTGATCTTGCCGCGCAGAGGCAGGGAGCGATCCTCCTGGCGCGCCCAGGAGCTAATCCGGCAGCTCACCCCCTCGGGGGAGAGATAGTCCCCCAATTCCAAACCATAGATCAAAAAATCAGTCTCTATGTTATGCAGTCTAGGGGCGATACCCAGATCACTTGTATAAACGAAAGGCCGCAGGTAAACAGGGCAACTAGGCTTATTGGCCTGCAGGAAGGCGTGGATCGCATCATGGATCGTCTGCTCGCTGAGCTCGGTGAGCAATAGCCGGGCGCTTTGGCTCAGCCGCCGTGCATGGCGGTCGGCACGAAACAGCAGGATTTCGCCGGGATCGCTGGGATTGGGCAGGGCCCGCATGCCGCCAAAGGCCCCGGTGCCGTAGTGGAGGGCATGGGTGGCCACCGATAGGGTCGCTTCCGCGAAGGGGACACAGCGTCCGCCGAACCAGGCGTAGGGCAGGAACTGGTGCATGGCTGGCGGTGCGAACTGATAGGCCTGGCTGATAGGCCTGGGAGGTTCCGATCTTCTCACCACACCAGCAGGATGGGGAGATGCACAGACTGGCGACAATTCCCGGTGGTGGCGACGAGGCTGATGCCAAGGCCTTGATCGAGCAACCACCGGCAGCGGTGCTGCTGCTGAGCAGCGCCGATACCGATCTGCTGGCGATCGATCAACTGTTGGCCAGCCAGCCTGAATTGCTCGGCTGCGAGCTGCGGGCCCTCAACCTGGCCGGGCTGGCCCACCCGGCCGTGGTGGACCACTACCTGGCCAGCACCGGCCGCCAGGCCCAGCTGGTGGTGGTGCGTTTACTGGGCGGCAGGGGCCACTGGAGCTATGGGCTGGAGGCCCTGGGGCGTTGGGCCCAGCAGCCCGGTGCCGGCGGTGCCCCTCGGCAGCTGCTGGTGCTGGCGGGAACGGCTGAGGACGATCGGGAGCTGGCGGAGCTGGGCACGGTGGACCCCCGGTTGGCGATGGCCCTAGCCGCCTGCCTGCGCATTGGCGGACCCGCCAACCTCCGCCAATTGCTGCTGGTATTGAGGGCCCTGTTAGAAGGCCGCCCACCGCCGACCCCCCAGCCCGAGCCTCTGGCCGATCCCCTGCCCCATGACTGGCGCCAGGAAGCGGGGCCGCGGGTGGGCTTGATCGTCTATCGAGCCCTGCTCCAGGCCGGAGATATGGAGTTGATGCAGGCCGCCCTGGTCGCCCTGCGCGGCCAGGGTCTGGCACCGCGGGCGATCTGGGTAAGTGGCCTGCGGGAGCCGGGAGTGCAGCGGGGTGTCGCCGATCTGCTGGAGCGAGAAGCGGTGCAAGCCGTGTTGTGCTGCACCTCTTTCGCCTCGGTGCAGTTTGCCGAGGCCGGCCTTGGCGCCCCCCTGTGGGAGCGGCTGGGGGTGCCGGTGTTTCAGGTGCTCAGTTGCGGCCGCAGCAGGGCCAGCTGGCAGGCCAGCAGCATCGGCCTGGGGCCCACGGAGCTGGGGCTGCAGGTGGCCCTGCCCGAACTGGATGGCCGCATCACCACCCGCATCGGCGCCTTCAAGGAGAGCCAAGGCGCCAGCCCAAGGCTGGCCTCCGCCCTGCCGCGCTACCGAGCCGATCGCGAACGCCTCAGCTGGATCGCCCAGCTGACCGCCAACTGGATTGATCTGCGTCAAACGCCGGCGCCGGAGCGCCGGGTGGCCCTGGTGCTGGCCAACTACCCCACCCGCAATGCCCGCCTCGCCAATGGCGTGGGCCTGGATACGCCGGCCTCCACCGCCTTGATGTTGCAGTGGCTGCGAGAGGCCGGCTACGCCACCGGCGAGCAGCTGCCGGCCGATGGCGCCGCCCTGATCGCCCTGTTGCTGGCCGGCCGCAGCAACGACCCGGAGAGTGGCCACCGCCCCCCCCTCAGCCATTTGCCCCTGGCTGATTACCAAAATTGGTATCGCCAGTTGCCAGCGGCGGGCCGAGCGCGGTTGGAGCAGGTGTGGGGTCCACCGGAGGCCGATGCCGCCCTGGAGCGAGACGCCGCCGGCCAGCCAGCATTTGCCATCGCGGGCGTCCGGTTTGGCCAGGTGGTGGTGATGGTGCAACCCGAGCGGGGCTATGACCGCGATCCCAGCCTCAACTACCACTGCCCAGACCTGCCGCCCACCCACGCCTACCTGGCCCAATACCTCTGGTTGCGGGGCAGCTTCGCCGCCCAGGTGGTGGTGCATGTGGGCAAGCACGGCAATTTGGAGTGGCTGCCGGGCAAGGGCCTCGGCCTCTCGGATGCCTGCTTCCCCGAGTGGGCCCTGGGTCCGCTGCCCCATCTCTATCCCTTCATCGTCAATGATCCGGGGGAGGGCAGCCAGGCCAAGCGGCGCGCCCAGGCGGTGATCCTTGATCACCTCACTCCCCCCCTGGGCCGGGCGGGTCTGCACGGGGAGCTGCAACAGCTGGAAGCACTGCTTGACGAGTACTGGCAGGCCAGAGAGTTGGGCGCTGAGCGCAGCCTGGGCCTGGGCCAGCATCTAGCGCAGCGCCTGCAGCAACTGCAGTTGCCGCTGG
>JBIKVR010000023.1:0-26626 GCA_044356735.1 Prochlorococcaceae cyanobacterium | reverse complement strand
AACTGCTCAGCTCACGTCACCACCAATTTCTTGCCCCCTCAGCCCTAAGCGATCAGGGGTGGATTGGCGCGGTTGGCGTCCCGCCCTCTGAACGGGTACACGCGGACAACGAAGCTGCCGCAACGGCTGTTGAATCTCTGCTGAGCCAGCTCAATGGCGGCCAGGTGCTGATTACCACTCGGCTGCGCAATTGGAGTGGCTCTGTGCAGTTACTCGATGTAGACGTGCTTGCGCCGGACGATGCTGCCGCTTTCCTGTTGGAGAGGACTGAGGGTAAGCGTCGGGCTGCTGAAGATGACATAGCCACAGCCCTGCTGATTGGGGAAGATCTGGGCCACCTCGCCCTGCCGCTTGAGCAGGCCGGGGCCTATATCAGCAAGCGCCGGCTCAGCTTTGCCGGTTACCGAAATGAGTGGCAACAGCGGCGGGCGCAGGTGCTGGCCTGGAATGAACCGCGCCTCACCCAGTACCCCGCCAGCTTGGCGATTACCTGGCTCATCAGCTTTGAGCAGCTGGGGGAGGTGGCCCGCACGCTGCTGCGCAGGCTGGCCTGGCTATCGCCAGCGCCGATCCCCGAAAGCCTGTTGGAAGTGCCCAGCGCCGGGGAGGCGACGAATCCTGGTGTGGCCTTTGATGCGCTGGTGGAGCTGGAGGGATTGTCGTTGCTGAATCGCTCTGGCGAGGCCCCCCAATTCATGGTCCACCGCCTGGTGCAGGAGGTAACGCGGCTGCGGCAGGATTCGGCCCAGGAGCCCCACGAACTGGAAGCCGCCTTGGCTTGGATCAATGCGGCCTTTGTTGGCGATCCGCAGGATGTACGCAGTTGGCCTGTGCTGGAGCCGTTGGAACCCCATGCCATGGCGGTGGCCAGCTTTTCGGATCGGGCTGGGATAGCTGGAGCAACGGCTGAATTGTTGAGCCAGATGGGAACTTTGCTGCTCACCAAAGCCGATTACGAGGAAGCGGAGCCGCTCTTTCGCCGTGCTCTGCAGATCGATGAGGCCAGATACGGCCAGGATCATCCTGATGTAGCCATCCGACTGAACAACCTGGCGGGGCTGCTGAAGGCCACCAATCGTCTGGCAGAAGCGGAGCCCATCTATCGCCGTGCTTTGCAGATCGATGAGGGCAGCTACGGTCAGGATCATCCTGATGTGGCAAGTGATCTGAACAACCTGGCAGCGCTGCTGCAGGCCGCCAATCGGCTGGCAGAGGCGGAGCCGCTGATGTGCCGTGCCTTCATGATCTTTCTATCCGGTCTGGGTTTGGGTCACCCCAACTCTCAGACTGTTTTAGATAACTACATAAAGATCCTCCAGGCCCAGGGCCTCTCAGAAGCAGCCATCCAGGCCAAACTCGCCTCTCTCTACCCGCAAGAATGACCTCCCTGCTCACCCAAAGCCCCGCCTAATCACAAGCCAATCCATGGCTACTCCTCGGGCCATCCCCCAAAAGCAGCCGTTGCCACCCCCCACCCGTTACCCCTGCGAGAAGCGCAGTTGCCAAAACGCTGCACCAGGGCTGGATTCAGCCCCACCTGTGAGCTGTTCTTACAGCTGCTGCTCGGCAATCGCCAGCAATGCAATTACATTGACCAAACAAGGCGCTTGCATTGCCACGCAAACATCCACGCCTTTGCCGAAGCGCGCCGTGCCTGCCAGCATCAACATGGAATCCACATTGAGCAACTGCTACCCGATCACCTTGCCGCAAGCCGTGCCTGGCGCCCTTCAGCTCGGCAAGGGCGGCAAGATCCAATCCAACATCCACCCCAGCGGCGAGCTGCTGCTCAGCCGCGTTGCGGGCCGCGAAGCTGACGACCCGCTGCTCGGACACTGCCTGGGCTTCCTGGTTGGCGACATGGCCAACTATCCCGAGCGTTTGCAGGCAGTGCATGCAAGATTTGTCCAACGGCTCCAATCGCTTGTTGGTGGCATCGAGATTGATCTCAATTTGCCCCCGTCAGCGCATGCTGAATGAGCTCGGGAAGGATCACAACCAAGATTACAATCAAAATCACAACCAAGGACCCACGCTCACCAGCACTGGTTTCGGCCGAAGTTCGCGTACGGCCGTCGCTATCCCTGAACGCTTACGTTTTTCCAGATGTACCGGCTCTGCTTGCCCTATCAAACAACCAGCAGGCTGATCCTGGATTTGTGGCTATATTTGCTCCAGGTAGCCCCAGAGCTTGTTGAATGCCCGCATCTGGTCTGATGTCCAATGCCAGCTACGGCGGCTTAGCAGTGAAACTTGTTGCAATAATTCCTCCTTGCACATAGGCATGCAGGTGAGATTCAATTGCTTAAGATCTTCGCCCCAATGATGCGGCATGGATTGGCGAGGAAAGCTGGCTTCTGAGTTCAAAATGCATTACCGGACGTTGCCCTCCGGCATCTTGGCCAACCAGCGCGATAAAATATGATCAATGCTGAATACATGCCGCAGCTCGCCGCAAATCTGAGCATGGATCGATGTACATAGACCATCCCCTAAATCTTTATAAGGATTACGATTTAGCTGGTAAGATCTTCACAAGGGCAGCATCTAGGAGGGTTGCTCTTCAGGTCTTGCTTTTCATTTCCAATTGCTGTATCCGGAGACCCATGATGAATGACCGCCTGCGCGTGCTTCAACGTCAGCCTCGCCGAATCTCAATCACCTTGAGCTATCACGTGCATGAAGCGCTGCTGAGCCGCTCGGAAGAGGAGGGTCGCTCCGTATCAAACCTCTGTGCATTCCTGCTGGAGGATGCACTTCGAGATTCGAATCGGGGTCTCAATATCAGCCAGCCAGTACAGGCTCCAATCGGTAATCTTGGGCACTCCCAGCGTAATGTGCATGCCAATGGTCACAATGTAGCGGCTCCAATTATGCGCCAGCCGCCTCAGCGCTAGGCCTAAGTGTATGATATGCAGTCCAGGGATTTCATTCTTTGGAGGACGGGAGTAGGGAATCAGCGCTAAGTTGCGCCATCCTAGGGGTTCGGTCCAGGCGAGGATAGCGTCCAGTGTTGTGGCAAGTTGAGCTTGTATTTTGTGAATCCTGACGCGATCGCCTGGTGTTTAGTGAGGATCGCCTGGTGTTTAATGAGAATCTTCTGGCATATAGCGGGAATCACCAGGTGTTTGCAGAGGTAATTTAAATTCCTGGGGTTTAGTTGAAGGGTACTTCAAACAATCCCAAGTCCTGTTGATCTTATGGTGAGAGTAATCTGTTGGCGACTTGCTCACGCTTTGCTCGCATGAGCCGAATGACCATTTTTGAGATGCCCTAAAGATTATTCAGCTAAATTGCAATCGTGTTCGCTTTTTTGATTCCTTTTTTGGGCTTTTGTTGGCCTTTGAGGTGCTGTGGCTGATGCTTGTATGGATCCTCTACTCACTCTGGCGCATGATTTTCGGCAGATCGATGCTTTGGCTGGCTGCTGATCGCCACTGATGGCAGCGGCTCTTTGATCGAGCCGCTGCCATCGGCGAAGGAAGCCCGCATTGGTTGTCGGCCATGCTGCGGCTATCGGCACATAGAAGCCCGCATTAGCTATTGGCCATGCTGCGGCTATCGTCGAAGGGAGCTTGGATTTTTTGTTGGCCATGCCGCTGCCATCGGTCAAGGGAGCCGCAGTAGTTGGTTGCCATGCTGCTGCCCTGCGCATTAGTCGTTTTCCCATCGAGCTGTGGAAGACCTAGCCGCTATCAGCTGCGGCCAGCTGCTGCTTTTCTGGCAGCTGGGTTGCCACGCTTGCCGAGAAGATCCTTTGCTAAAGATGACATTTGATGTAGTCCCGCCCGCATGGGCCAGCTGTACTGGGGCCTGGTCTGCAGCCACACCTAGCCTGGGGTGATCTAGCCACTCGCGAGACGGTGTCATGGCAGGGCGGCACGAGACCCTGATCTCTGATCAAGAGCTGGCCGACATCAGCACAGAGCTCACACTCAATGGGCTGCCAAACCAATCAGCACTCTGCATTGGCACCTACGCCTTAGGGCTCATCCAGGTGCAAGTTAAACGTCTAGGCAAATTACAACCCAAGGTTCTGGCAGACGAGGATCCCGAATCACTACATCAACTAAGGGTTGGCTTACGAAGATTGAGAACAATTCTGCATCAATTCATGCCGGCCTTGGCCTTGCCCGAATCTGTGGATACGGACCGTATCGCTGCAGTGGCTCGGCGCACCAGCCTCACCCGCGACCTGGATGTGCTGGGCGAGCGCTTGCAACGGCAACTGCTGCCGCTACTGCCCGCAGACGAGCGGCAAGCCATGGAAGCAGCCATGAAGCGGCTGGGCCGTCAGCGCAATCAAGCTTTTGTCCTGCTGGTGGATGCCCTGCGCAGTCCAAACTATCTCAAAATCCTGGCACGACTGCATCGCTGGCAGGATGGCCCCCGCTTTACAAGTCTGGGGGATCAAGCTATCGACTGTTGGCTCTATGAGTTGCATGCTCCATTTACCGGTGTTTTATTTTTACATCGTGGCTGGCAGGCCAATGATTATAGAGCAGAAGAGCTTCACTCATTACGTAAGTTGATCAAAAATGCCCGTTATGCCCTGGAGAATCTGGAGCCATGGCTTGATTCAAAAACACAAGACGGGATTGCCCAGCTAAAAAATGCCCAGGGCATCCTGGGGGATCTGCATGATCTGGGGGTGCTTGAGTTAATCCTCGCCGACCATAAAATGCCAGTAAAACTCAAGAAACTTCCCTTTTTGCGAGAAGAAATTAAACGACAGCAGCAGCAGTACTGGTTAGACTGGCAGCAGCAAGTAGCCAGGTTGCAAAGCAGAGATTTTCGAAATCAGTTTAGTTATGATTTATCGAGCTTGGCATCAAAAGCATAAGATTGTCTCGGAAAAGTCTAGGTCTCATTGGGGAGACTCCGGAAAACGCCATTTCGGCGATCCTGTGTCACTCCGGAGCCTTTGTTGAACCAGGGCTGAATGGCCCTGGCTCCGGTTTTCCAGAGCTTGATTAGGGCTGCGGCCCAGCCGCTAACGACTTAGCCCCAGCCCTGGTGGCCGCTCGGATCCAGCAATTTTGCTAGGCAGTGGTTTCAGCTCCTCAGCCCCTCACCCGCCCGCGACCGCTCCGCTCAGGCAAGACCCACCAGTTTCAGCGAGTAGTCCCACATCTTGGCGGCAGTGGTTGGATTGCTGGCTTTGTCGGATAGTTCCTGGCTGAATTGTTTGCCACCTTGTTTTTGACGGTTACCCCAGCTCCAGTGCACCCCAGATGCTGCAAATTCTGGATCAGCCACCACCTGGGCTACCCGCTCGCCAGCCAGGGCCTGGCTCACGTAGCCACCAGTGATGTTTTTCTGAAACCAAGGAAACACTTTTTGGAACAATTGCGGCGTGTTGCGAAACAGGGGGGTGTCGGCTACGCAACCAGGATAGAGAGAGCTGAATACAATCCCGGTGCTCTCGTGTAGGCGGCGATGCAATTCCTGACTGGTGATCATGTTGCAGAGTTTACTATCCTTGTAGGCCTTTCCAGGTTTGAATGGTTTGCCATTGGCCATGGCAATCGGCGCCTTAAAGCCCGCTTCAAAGCCAGATAGATCACCCAGGTCGGCTGGGGCGGGGATCGGGATCTTGCCTCCCAGTTCCTTGGAGTTAGCGGTTACGGTGCCTAGGATTATCAGCCGGCGGGATGGATGGCTTGACTTCTGCAGGTCAGCCAGCATCAGTTGAATCAGTAGGAAGTGGCCTAAATGATTGGTGGCCATCGACTGCTCATAGCCCTGGGCAGAGCGCTCAGGCTGTTTCAGGCTCGGTTTGTACACTGCGGCATTGATCACCAGGGCATCGATTGGTCTGCCCAGGGAAGCCACCAGGGTTTCCACCCCCACCCGCACGCTCTCCAGGTCGCCCAGGTCCATGCGTAGATGGCTGAGCTGGGCCGTAGGGATAGCCAGAGTGGCGGCAGCCTCGGCGGCCCGCACAGGATCGCGGTTCAAGGTAACCACGTACCAACCGCGATCAACCAGCGCTTTTACGGCGTTGAGGCCAACCCCTGAGGTGGTGCCGGTGATCAGAACCGTTCCTGGAGTGCCAGCGGCGCCTGAACCAACCATGAACCTGTGCGGGCGATGACCTCCCAACCTACGGAGCCACGGAGCTCCAAGGCGGTATTGGCTGGCCCGGTTCAACTGTTGGCAATGATCTCAGCGCCTTTGCTGCGCTCTGCTCCTGCCAAACCACCCTCATGCGGTTGGGGGCGATCCATTGGTTTTGCTCGCGAATCAGTCTTTGCTCGCCATTGGTGCTGAATAGCTGATCAAACCGTTCGCGGGCTTTGTTCAGTTTGCCTAGTTCCAGATCCAGCACCGCCGTAAGTTCGCCGTGGCGCTCCATCCGCTCCTGATAGGCGCCAGCCAGTTGCACCAAGCTCACTCCAATCAGCAAGCCCAGGGCCAGCTTCACGGTGAGGGCAATCATGCTGCAATGCAGCTCTCGCCGTTCCTGCTGCAGGCAGGCTTCGCTGGCGGCCTCTTCTGTGCCACCGCCCAGTAGGCGACCACCGCTGAGCAAGGGCTCCGGGGCGGTGCTGAGGGGCTGGATCGGGGCCAAAGCGCTGCGGCGCATGCGGTGTCCGGTGATCTACCCCTTAGAAGCCTGCGCTCGATGCAGGGATCGGACTGCAGGAATCTGCGGGGCTATTTACGTGGTTCTAGCGCGTAGTTCGAGCTTTGCCAAGATTTGCCGTGGCGGGGGCCCCAGCGTGCCAAGGCGTGGGTTTGCTAAAGGCTGGTTATGGGCGCCTCGAAAATTGCCCATTCGACAAAGCTTGGTGTGTCTAGACGCCCCAACCTGACCGGCGCCTTTGTGTTAAGGCACTGTTGAGGCTGAGCGAGCAATGGGCCGAGCGGCCAATTCAAACGCGATCAGGGCTTTGGCCCAGCGATCTGCTGTTTGGATCAGCCGCTCAGGTTTGGCTGGGGGGTGATCAGGAGTTGTAGAGGCTCACCGACAGACGCACGGCCAGTACACCGGCGTGGGCGGCGACTACCAGAGCGATCAGCACTTCGGCTTGGCTGAGGGCGGAAACCATGGCAGGAGCGGCAATAGGAACAACAACACCATTGTTTGCTGTCAGGTGGCTACGGTCGGGCTGCTTCTGACTTGCTGTCACAGCTCTTGATGGCCGATTCCTTTCAGGTGGCACCGGCCGGGGTAACGGTGACGGCAGATCAGCTGCTCCAGCTCGATCTCTCCCCTCTCCAGGCCTGGGCGGCTCAGACACCCCAAGCCCTGCTGCAGCGGGCCGGGGAGTTGGAGCTGCAGTTCAGTTGGCCCCGAGCCGCTGAGGATCTCCGGGAGCTATCCGAGATCCCGGAATTGCGGCTGTGGGCGCTGCGGGCAGATGCCATCTATCCCTGGCTGCCCCTGGTGTTGGAAAGGGGTAGCGGCCAGCTCACCCGTCATGTGGCGATGCTGTTACCCCATGGCTTCAGCCGTAACGAGGGCATCCGCTTTGCCGCCGAGAGCCTGGAGTTGTGGATGACCCATCGGCTGTTCCTGCTCGATGGCTGGGCCCGTAGCCAGGGTCTCAACTGTCGTCAGGGTCTTGGCCAGATGGCTGCAGTGCTTGGTTTTGAACTCGATGCCAGCTTTTGGCTTCCCCTACCGCCCGCCTGATCGCTGCCGCCACGGCCAAGATTTTGGTGCAGCAATGCCGCATTTTTTCGTTGCGGCATTGCTGCTGAGGTGACCTATGGGTTGAGGGGACTGATCGATTGAGGGGACTGATCGGCTGAGGGGACTGATCGGTTGAGGAGCTATTGGGTTGATTTGCCTGTTTATAAACAAGTTATTGCTGGCCTGCACCGCTTAGCAATAGCTGTACGGCTCGCCGTCCACTGTCCAGCGCCAGCAGCAGCGTCAGCAGCCTCAGTAGCCACACCAGCCGCTGCTCCGGCACCCGATCCAGCCGTGCCGCAGACCACTGGGCCGCGATCGCAGCCGTGCTCCCCAGGGTTAGCCCCACCCAGACCAGGGCTCGACCGCTCTCGACAAAGCCCACCGCCGCAATGCTGGAGGCCGCTAACACCGCCAGGGTGCTGAGTCGAATCGCCAGGTGTACCGGCACGGCCAGCAGTTGCACCATCAGCGGCACCATCACCAGCCCGCCACCCACACCGAGCATGCCGCCAGCGAGTCCGGCCACCGAACCCACCGCCGCCAATCCCGCCAGCGGCAGCTTGGCGCTTTCTTTGCTGGCCAGGGCCGCCTTGGGACGGATCATCAGGCAGAGCAGGCCATACATAGCCGCTTGCAAACCCAGCAGCTGCCATCCCGACAGCGCAAAGCTCAATTTGCTGAACAGGGCACCACCCAGGCCAGCCCCCAGGGCGATCGCCAGGGCGGCTTTGCCAGGTATCAGACCCTGGCGCAGATGGGCCCAAGTGCCCGCCAGGGTGGTGGGCACGATCGCCAGGGTGCTGGTGGCCAGGGCCTGATGGGCTCCCAGACCCATCAGCAGTAGCAGTGGCGAAAAGATCAGCCCGCCGCCGATGCCCAGCAGGCCCGAGAGCAGCCCGGCCACTGCCCCCAGCGGCAGCAGCAGTGACAACATGGCCCAGGGCATTGGTTCCAGCGAAAATCGCGCCGCTTGTTAGCTCAGCATCCTCGATAGCGGCGCTTTGGCTTTGCCCAGGTGGCACGCCCCTGCTTTGGCATTGCCACTATCAATGCCACTGTCACTAACACTGTCACCGCAGTTCGCCTCTGCAACCATATGGCCGAACCCCTACGCCTATTGCCTTGTTTTCACCAGCCCGGCGATTGGCAGATGGCTCTCGATGCCTTGTTGCTCAGTCAGCGCCGGCCAGCCCTAAGGCTCTATCGCTGGGGGGGGCGCCCCACCCTGTCGCTCGGTTTGCACCAGCGGCCCATCGAGAGCCATTGGTTGGCCTTGGCCCAGGCGGGGCGCCTCGATCTGGTGCGCCGTCCCAGCGGCGGTCGAGCTGTATTGCATGGTGGCGATCTCAGCTACGCCCTGGTGTGGCCGGATGCGCCGAGCTGCCGCCGCCAGGCCTACCTAGAGGCCTGCGCTTGGCTGCAGCTTGCCTTTGGGCGCATGGGTTTGCCACTGCAGTTCGGCCACCAGCCGGCCCGGCGCCAGCAGCCCAGCTGTTTCGCCACCAGCACCGCTGCCGATCTGGTTCATCTCCCCACTACAGCCGCACAAGTTGCCCTCAAGGGTTTGGCAATTAATAGCGCGGGTATTAATGATTTGGACGTTAATGATGCGGCCATTAATGGCCTGGGCGTCAAGCGCATTGGCAGTGCCCAGCATTGGCGCTCTGGATGCCTGTTGCAGCACGGCACGATTTTGTTGGCACCGCCAGCGGCGCTTTGGCAGGAGCTGTTTGGCGGGCCAGCGCCGGCGCTGCCGCCCTTGCCCCTGGCGAGTGAGGGGTTGGAGTCTCTGCTGCTGGAATGCGCAGCCGCCAGCTTTCCCTTAGCCCCAGTAAGCGAGCTCACGGTTCAGGAGCTGGCCGCGATCGAGGCGGCAAGGCCCAGCTACAGGGTTGATCTCCAGGCGGCTGGCTGATCTACAGAGCCGGCGGCAGCGGCAATGGCTGTAGCGGCAATGGCAATAGCGACTATGTCAATAGTGGCTATGTCAATAGCGGTAATTTTTCAGCTGCCCTGGATTCGATTCAGGGGTTACGCGCTTCTCCGGAAGCCACCATGGTGCGCACCACGGCGGCCAATGCCAGCCCCAGCGGGTAGGTGTTTTGGCGGCGGGCCATATCGAGCATTGCCGCCGGCAGCCTCAGGCCCAGTTTGCGCAGTACCGCTTCTCCCAGTTCTGGCCTCTCGATCGTGCCACTGGGTAAACCCGCGGGGCTGAGCACCAGCAGCCGGTCGGTGGCGGCATCCTCCAGCTGCAACACCGCTTGCCACAGGGGAGCGGCCTCGCCAATGGTGGGCAGGCTGGAGAGGGGCCGCAGGTAATCGGCGATCCGATCGGTGTCCCAGCGCTGCACCGGCAGCTGCTGCAGTGGCTGATCGTCGATCACCCCCTGCCAGCGGCCCCTGTCAGTCACCAGCAGCCAATCGCCCTGGCCCTCGCTTTGGCGCTCGGCCAGTCTCAGGCGGCTCAGTTCCCGCAGTTTGTCGCTGGCTTCCAGCACTCGATAGCGACGGCCGGCGGCATCGCGCACCTTCAATTCATTGAGGCTTTGCTGCAGCGCCAACATCTGGCTCTGGTTGCGGGCGGCTCCCAGGCCAAACCAGCCCAGCAGCATCAACCAGGCGCCGCCAATGCCGCCGCCCCGCAGTAGCAACACCGCCCCCAGGCCGATGGCCAGATAGGCCATGAACCGGCCGCTGGCATTGGCCACCTCCACCCCCCGCCGCTGGCTGCCCGTGACCTGCCACACCAGGGCCTTGAGGATCAGGCCGCCATCAAGGGGTAAACCTGGCAACAGATTGAACAGGGCCAGCACCAGGTTCAAGCGCCCCAGCTCCTGCACCAAGGCCCCCAGCCAGGGGGCCAGATGGGCGGCCAGATGGGTGCTGGCCAGCAGGCTCACCCCCAAGGCCAGGCTCACGGCCGGGCCGGCGGCGGCCACCAGCAGTGCCCCCAGGGCGGTATCGCATTCCCGCTCCACGCTGGCCACCCCCCCCAGCAGGAACAGGGTGATGCTGCGCACTTTCACCCCTTGACTAAGGGCCACCAGCGAATGGCCCAGCTCGTGGAGCAGCACCGATGTGAACAGCAAAAGGGCCGTTGCCAGGCCCAGGATCCACAGGCCGCCAGCGCCGAGGTTGGCGTTGAGGCCAGTGGCACCCAGCTGCAGGCTGTACTGCTTTTGAAAGGCGAAGGTCACCACCAGCAGGATCAAAAACCAGCTCGGATGGATGCGCAGGGGGATGCCGCGAATTTTGAGCAGTTGCCAGCCTTCGCCCACGGGCTCTTATCTTCCTGATTCCCGGCGGTAACCGGGGTGAGACACAATCTTAGAAAGCTGTGATCACCTTGCCTTGGCGAGCGCAAGCCATGGCTGAGCAGATCAAGCGCCGGATCTGCCAGCTGATCAGCTCCAGGCCAGAAACTATTGGAGCTGGTGACCGCATGGCGGCATCCAGCTCCCTCCCCCGCTTGCCGCTTCGATGGCCGCTCCACTGCTCAAGATCTGTGGTCTGCGAGATCCAGGCCAGGCCGAGGCCGTGGCTGCCCTGGGGGTGGATGCCATCGGCTTGATCGGCGTTGAGGCCTCACCGCGGCATGTGTTGCCCGCCGCCCGCCGCGCCCTCTGGCAGCTGGTGGCGGCGGCGGCGCCCGGCTGCCAGAGGGTGCTGGTGGTGGCCGACCCAACCGAAGACCAACTGGCCCAGCTCTCCCCCGATTGTGGTCACCAAGTGCTGCAGTTACACGGCTCTGAAACCCCAGAGCGCTGTGCTGATTTGCGAAAAAATTTGGCTGTGCAGGTGTGGAAGGCGCTGCGTATTCGGCGTCCGCAAGACCTGGCGGCCGTGGCGGCCTATGGGCCGGTGGTGGATGGACTACTGCTCGATGCCTGGGTGAGCGATCAGTTGGGGGGCAGCGGCCAGCGCATTCCGTTGCAATGGCTGCATGGTTTTGAGTCGCCAGTGCC
Organism: Prochlorococcaceae cyanobacterium; assembly: GCA_044356735.1. Taxonomy (GTDB): domain Bacteria; phylum Cyanobacteriota; class Cyanobacteriia; order PCC-6307; family Cyanobiaceae; genus UBA5018. The sequence continues at coordinate 15,013 of JBIKVR010000023.1, read as the reverse complement.
CTGGTGGCTGGCCGGCGGCATTCGGGCTGAGCTGGTGGGCGACGTACTCGCCGCTTTGACCCCCACTGGCCTGGATGCCTCCAGTGGCGTGGAGCGCTCGCCAGCCGACAAGGATCTGATCCGGGTGCGCCAGCTGGTTAGTGCCGTAAAGGCTTGGCCAGCCGTTGGCGGCTGAGTAAGAGTCTTGGGGATGGCCCTTCGGTGGCCCTGATTCGGATTCGATGCCCCGATCAATCATTCCTTCTATGCCTCGATCAATCCCTCGATCAATCCCTCGATCACTCCGCAGATCAATGCGCCAATTTCGCTTCCGCACCCCCCTGTTGCTGTCAATGGCCGCCCTTGGCGGTTTCTGGGCCGTCTGCGTTACCCCCTTGCGCCTGGTGCCCTTGGGCCTTGCTCAGGATTTGATCGGCTGTCAGCTGACCGATGCTGGCCAGCTGCAGTGCGTGCCGGGGGTGAGCGCTGATCCCCAGAGCCAAATCAACGCCATGCGCCAGCAGATCTCCAGCGATTTGCAGTTGGAGGGGGCTGTGCAGCAGCAGATCCAGGGATTGGAGCAGTTGGCCCTGGTGGGCCAGGCCCAGGAGGGACAACTGATTAGGGCGAACCTGGCGGCAGCTGCGCTGGCGGCTTTGCCAGCCACGGCCTTCCATTGGTATCGGCTTATGCCCGGCGAGCGGCGCTGGCTGCTGATCAGTGGTGCCCAGGGCCCCATTTATCAATTGCAAGCCGCAGACGTGGCAGGCCAGGTGATGCTGGTGGTGGCTATTCCTTCAGCCAATAGCGGTAGCCAGCGCCAGGTTTCCTCCAGCTTGGGTCCTGTGCTGGGGGTGGGCACAAAACCGTAAGCTGAGGGCCTTGGCTAGCCGAGCTGGGACCTTGGCTAGCCTCTGGGTCTGCTGGGATTTGCTGGGTAGGAGGTTGAGTTTTGCTGGCTAGAAGCTAGGGATCGAGCAGCTCAGGTGCTCAGCAGATCTTGCTGTTGCTTGACCAACTCGAAGAATTCAGCTTTAAGGCTGGGATCCTTGCGGAAATCACCACGCACCACGGAATTAATCATGCTGGTTTGAAGCTCCTTAACCCCCCGCCACTTCATGCAATAGTGCTGAGCTTTCACTAGAATTGCCAGGCCTTTTGGCTTGCAAAGGCGCTCAATTTCGTCGGCAAGGATGATTACCGCTTCCTCTTGGATGTGGGGGCGGGAGAAGACCCAATCGGCCACCCGCGCAAACTTGGACAGGCCAATCACATTCTCGCCGGGCTTGATGCCAATCCAGCAGTTGCCAAGGATGGGCACTAGATGATGTGAGCAGGCAGAACGGATTGAAATCGGACCCACTGTATAAACTTCATCCAGATTTTTAATATTAGGGAAGCTGGCTATCTTGGGCTGAACATGATAACGTCCTTTGAATACCTCATGGAGGTACATGCGAGCAACGCGCTCAGCTGTTTCCTGAGTGTTGTGATCATTGTCAATGTCAATCACCAGGCTACGCAGCAAATCGCGCACTTTATCGGCAACCTCAACCTCGAGTAGGTTCAGATCTCCTTCCTCTAAATATTCGGAAATATTATCGTTGGCGAAAAATGGTACACCCGCCTGTTCCAGTTTCTGGCGAATGCGGAGGCTGGCGGGCAATGTTTGAGCTTCTAGGCTTGATATCGATGAATTTGAAGCTGGCGAATCAATAGCAGCTGAATCAATTGCGGCTGATGCGGCTGAATTAGAGCCGCTAGGGTCTGGGGTCAACGAATTGGCAGAAAATGAATTTTGGGATAGTGATTTGGCGGGAAATTCTGTAGTGGACAGTGCAGTGGTTGTCAAGTTGCGAATGTTTGAGGGGAGGGTGGAAGTCATCGGTGGGGTCAGGGCACGGCCTTGGTTCAGAGCACGCCGGCAGCCGGCATCAGGGTGAGATCTTCTACCACTTGAGTGGCAGGTTGTTGGGCGATATAGAGCAGAGCCTCGGCCGCTCGATTGGCATCTAGCATCGCATGGCGATCGAAGGAACTGTCAACACTTTCGCTGTCCCACAATGGCGTATTAACCGCACCCAAAGTGATCGTGGATACACGAATGCCATGGCTACGTTCTTCGGTGGCCAGGCAACGGCTGAAGGCATTGAGGGCGGCTTTGCTGGTGCAGTAGGCCCCCCAATCTGGAAATGCGTTGCGGGCCGCATGGCTGCTGACATTGATCACCAAGCCCTGGCCGCGTTCGCGCAGCATAGGCAAAACCGCCTGGCATACCTGAAAAACAGAGGTGAGATTAAGCTGCATCAACCATTGCCAGCGCTCCAGGGGCATTGCCGCTAGGGCTCCGGTGTAAGCGGCTCCGGCATTGTTGATCACCACATCCGGACTGCCAGCCCGCTGGCATAGCTCCTGGATTGCCGGGCCGATAGCCGCGGCATCGCTGAGGTCCAAACACGTGGAATACACATTTGCCCCCTCTGCCGCCAGTTCTTCTTCCAGCCGCAGCAAATCTGTAGAGCTGCGGGCCACAAGCAGCAGTGTGTAGCCAGCGCGGGCAAAGGCCCTGGCGGCCGCAGCCCCGATGCCCCTGGAGGCACCTGTGATCAATACCGCAGCCAAGGGATCGAGAGAGAGGGACGGTTGGCAGCATGGGTTCGCCCCAGGGCGATCCCGTACAAAACCTTAAGAGCTGAGGGTGGAATCTGGGGTGACGCAATCCAGAAACCGGCCCATGCGACGGTACTTAGCGTAGCGCTGGTCGAGCAGCTGTTCTTCCGAGAGGCCCCGCAGGCCAGTGAGCTCCTCCAGCAGAGCTGTTTTCAACGTTTCGGCGGCCTGTAGGGGGGCGGCATGGTTGCCGCCGGAGGGCTCGGCCAGCACCCGGTCCACGATGCCCAGCTTGAGCAGATCGGCGCCGGTGATTTTGAGCGCATCGGCGGCCACGGGGGCCTTGGCGGCATCCCGCCACAGGATTGAGGCGCAGGCCTCTGGGCTGGCGACTGTGTACACGCTGTGCTCGAACATCAAGAGCCTGTCGGCCACGCCGATGCCCAGGGCGCCGCCAGAGCCGCCTTCGCCGATCACCGTGGCCAGGATTGGCACCCGCAGCCTGAACATCTCGCGCAAATTCACGGCAATCGCCTCCCCCTGCCCCTGCTCCTCGGCCAATACACCGGCGTAGGCCCCCGGGGTGTCGATGAAGCTGAGGATCGGCAGCCGAAATTTGTCGGCATGCTCCATCAGGCGCAGGGCCTTGCGGTAGCCCCCAGGGGAGGCCATGCCGAAGTTGCGAGCCACGTTTTCCCTGGTATCGCGACCCTTCTGGTGGCCCAGCAGCACCACCCCCTGCTCGCCAATGCGGCCGATGCCGCCCACCAGGGCCTGGTCATCGGAGCCGCGCCGATCACCATGCAATTCGATGAATTCATCGGTGATTACTTGGATGTAGTCCAGGGTGCTGGGGCGCTGGGGATGGCGGGCCACCTGGATCTTCTGGGCCGGGCTCAGCGCATCGAAAATTTCCTGGCGCCGGCGGGTGGCCAGAGTTTCCAGCTGCAGCAATTGCTGACTGACATCAACTTCTGAATCCCGCGCCAATTGCCGGATTTGCTCAATCTGTTCCTCCAGCTCCACCAGGGGTTTCTCGAAGTCCAGTAGGGCGCGGCGGGCCATGGTAACGGGATGGGGAGGAGGGGGGCAACAGGGAGAAGGGAGCGGGGCGCGGGCTGGGACGATCCAGTGGCTTCAGCTGGATAGTTTCCTTAATCTTGGCAGTTCATTTAGACGGACCGTTTTATTTGGCTGGGCCGTTTCATTCAGCTTGGCCGTTTCATTTGGCTTGGCCGTTTCGCTCAGCTTGGTGGAGCCGGCTGGCTGGCGGCAAGCGAGGCTTGCAGGTCAAGCGCCTGAAAGCCAGGGGCCTGCAAGCCAAGCGCTTGAAAACCATGTCGGAGCGATGCCTTACCAATTAAATCCATATTTTCCATGGCTATATTATTGCGGCCCCAACTGAAGTTGGTGTGTATTTCTTCGAAGTCTAGAAGCATGGCCTCGGCAAAGCAGGCGAACATTTGGCGTTGGGGTTTTTCCATCTCTGCCACCTCCATCATCTGCCAGCCGATATCGCGGTGAAATTCCACGATGCCACCCTTCAATACATGCACTGTTTCGCCCGAGGCTTTGCTGTCAAGATTTTTTGGATATCCGCCATCGATCATCAGGCAGGGTGAGCGGAGATTGTTGGTATCGATGCTCAGGGTTTCCGGCAAGCTGGCTACCCACACCACCACGTCTGCATCGGGTAAAGCCTCTTCCAGGGAGAGGATGCGTCCGGTACCCAGTTCCGCCTGGAGATCGATCAGCGGTTGGGGCTGACGGGCCACCAGCAGCAGTTCCTCTACCCCGGTGCGTTGATGAAGCCAGCGACAGACGGCGCTGCCGATGTCTCCGGTGGCACCCACCACAGCCACCTTGGCCCGGCGCAGATCTATGCCCAGGGCGGGGGCATTGACCTCCACCTGGCGACAGATCACCCAGGCGGTATGGGTGTTACCGGTGGTGAACCGCTGCCAATCGAGGGTGGTGGCCCGCACCTGTTGCTCCTTGAGCAGCTTGAAATCTTCGAAGATGATCGATGTGAAGCCGCCCAGGGCGGTGATCGTGATGCCCTGTTTTTGGGCCAGTTCCATGGCGCTCAGCACTTTGCGCTTGGCCGTCTTGAAACGCCGCAGCATTTCTGGCACAAAAACAGAGTCGATGTAAGCCCCTTCGATGCTCTTGCCCGTGGGGCTGATCACCTGAATGCGCTCCACCAGCTGGGGAGGAGCGCTGCACCACATCTCAAAATCTCCTTCGGCGTACTCCGGAAATCCCAGGGCCAGGGCCTTGCTGCGAGCCTGGTCGAGGCTGGTGGAATGACCGATCAGGCCGAACATGCGCAGGGGGTAGGGTGTCGCGCACGCTACATCCGACGATCAGCCCACCAGGGCGGCGGCGGCCATGCGGGCGATTTCGCGAGAGCTGAAGCCGATTTCGATCAGCGACTCCTGGTAGGAGCTGAGGAAATCAGCCATCAGGTCCTCCTTGTCCATCGCCAGCTTGGCGGCGTCGCCGGCCACTTGATCAAGCATCCTGCGCACCAGGGGCAGGTTTTCGCGGTTGGCCTGTTCAAACTCCTCGCGGATCGTGCCTAGATTTGCTTTCAGCCACTCCTGGCCATAGTTGAGGTGCGTGTATTCATCCTTCACCACTCCCTCGGTGATCTTGCGGGCGAAGGGATCGGCAACCGGGATGTAGATGTGGTAGGCGGAGATGGCGAAGGCCTCGATCAGGATCGCCTGGATCAGCAGGCAGGTCACCACCTTGCCCTCGGCCAGGGCCTTCTGGAAGTTGCCGTGCAGGGGAGAAAAGAACCGCTTGGCGAAGTCCATGTCAGCGCTGACGCCCAGGTTGTTGGCGCAGGCGGTGAAGCCCTTCATGTGCTTGAGCTCCATCCTGGCCAGACGGCCCAGCTCCTCGGCCTGGTCTGGGATCAGCTTGCCGATGGATATGTAGTTGTCGTGGGCCTCTTGCTCGCCTTCGATGACGATGGCGTTGATGCGGCTGTAGGCGTCTTTATAGATTTCGCTGGCGAAGTCAGGCAGGCTCCCGCAGGCCTGGGTTTGGGTGCTCGCTTCAGTCGGGGAGGCAAGGGTCGCCATGATTACCGCAGTGTGCTTCGAATTCGTTCAACTCTAGCCACCGCCTTCTGTTTGAGAGCCGATCGCCGCTCCAGGGGCGGGCCAGGGGGAGTTGAGCAGACTCGAGAAGCGCCGCTGCCAGCCCGCCACCAGGCGTTTTTCCAGTTCCGCCCCCAGGGCGGCGCTGGCAGCGCCGGTATCGCCGATCACGCCACTGCGGCTGATATCGCCGGTGAGCCAGGCACAGGGGGCCTGACCCTCCAGGCTCCAACCGGCGGGGATGGGCGGGCCTTGCAGGCCATCTGAGGGGCGCTCTGGCCCCACCAGCTCGGGTGCCAGGTGCAGCATCAGGCTGGTTTCCGCCTGGCCGGCATGGAGCCCTTGGCTGCGTTCCGGTTCAGGAATCAGCTCCCACACCTGCTCCGGACCACTCCATAAAAAGCAGGGCAACACCGCCAAGCTCGGCCGGGCCAGGCGCAGTTGGCGGCTGGCCACCTGCAACAGGCCGATCTGGCCGCCGTGGCCGTTGAACAGCACCAGACGCTGGAAACCGGCTTCGGCCAGATTCAGGCCGACGGCTACCACCATCTGGATGATCAACTCGGCCGGCAGGCTGAGGCTGCCGGCAAAGCCGCTGTGCTCTGGAGAAAAGCCAATCGGCTGCAGTGGCAATCTGGCCACCGCCAGCTGCTCCGGCAGGCCGGCCAGGGCGCCATCCAGTATCCGCTCGGCAAACAGCCCATCGGTGCCCAGGGGCAGGTGGGGGCCGTGTTGCTCCACCGCCCCGAAGGGCCAGATCACGGTGCTGCCTTCCCGTTTGGCCAGCTCCCTCACCGCTGGGGCCGGGAGCATATCCAGTCGCCTTTGCATGGCCCCGGGGCCAATCTCGGCCTGATCACGTCCTTACAGTGTGAAACCCCATACAGCACCCCAGGCTCGATGGCCGGCACCGGCAACTCCCAGCCCTCCTCTTCGGCTCGCCCGGTGTCCCCCGGTGCGCCGCGACCAAAACCGGCTGCGCCCCTGCGCAAGCCGCCCCAGGTAATGATGATCAAGAAGGACGAGTCTGATGCCGCAGGCGCAGCTCCCCCGGGCTCAGTCATCGCCGGCTCAGCTGTGGCGCCGGCGGTGGCCCCTGCAGCAGCGGCCCAGCAGGCAGCTTTTCAGCAAGCGGTGTCCAAGCAAGCGGTGTCCCAGCAATCAGTGTCCAAGCAAGCAGCGGCTCCTCAAGCGGTGGCAGCCCCCGTTCGCCCAGCGGCTCGCAACGATGCCGAGTTGTTTGAGTTGGAGAGCCTGGAGGGCATCACCATGGCCGACCTGCTCGGCCCCGATGCCAGCCGCCGCAGATCAGCTGCCGCTGGCGGCGCCAAGCCCGCCGCTGGCCAGGGGGCCCCGGCCGGCGCGGCCCCGGCTCGATCCGCCCCGCGCACCGTCGATGAATTCGACTTTGACGAGGAGGCTTTCCTCGCCGCCCTCGATGAAAACGACTGTGTCGGCACCACCGGCGAGGTGGTTAAGGGGGTGGTGATTGGCCTGGAGAGCGACGGGGTCTACGTGGATATCGGCGGCAAGGCGCCGGGCTTCATGCCCAAAAAAGAATGTGGACTGGGGGTGATCACCAACCTCAAGGAGCGCTTCCCCAAGGGCCTTGAGTTGGAGGTGCTGGTTACCCGCGAGCAGAACGCCGATGGCATGGTGACCATCAGCGTTCGCGCCCTGGCCCTGCGCCAGAGCTGGGAGAAGCTGAAGGCGATGGAAAAAGAAGCCAAGGTGGTGCAGGTGAAGGTGACCGGCTTCAATCGCGGCGGCATCACCTGTGATCTGGAGGGTTTGCGCGGCTTCATCCCCCGCTCTCAACTCCTCGATGGTGAAAACCATGAGGCCTTGGTGGGTAAGACCCTCGGCGTCACCTTCTTGGAGGTGAACTCAGAGACCCGCAAGCTGGTGCTCTCGGAGAAGAAAGCCTCCACCGCCGCCAAGTTCGCCAACTTGGAGGTGGGCCAGCTGGTGGAAGGTGTGGTGGTGTCGGTGAAGCCCTATGGATTCTTTGTGGATATCGGCGGCGTCAGCGGCCTGTTGCACCAGAGCAGTATCACCGCGGGCCAGTTGCGAGACCTGCGGGAGGTGTTCAACCAGGGCGATCGCCTCAAGGCCCTGATTACTGAATTGGATCCCGGTCGCGGTCGCATCGCCCTCAACACAGCGCTGCTGGAGGGCCCCCCGGGCGAGTTGTTGATCGAGAAGGAGAAGGTGATGGCGGAAGCTGTCGATCGGGCCAACCGCGCCCGTTCGGTGCTGCGTCAGCAGGAGCAAACCATCTGATGACCAGCGCCTTGGCGAATCCGGCAGCAGGCCAGCAAACCGTTGACTGGGAGCTTGATTACTACTCACGACCAATCCTCGACGCCGACGGCAAGAAGCGCTGGGAACTGCTGATCTGCTCCACTCCCATCCCCGGGCAGGAGCTGGAGCCTTTTCGCCTGGCAGTTAGCTGCCCTTCCACCAGTGTTAATTCGATCTGGCTGCGGCAGGCCCTGCAAACGGCCATCGCCGAGGCCCAGCAGCTGGGTTTAGCGCCGCCGCGGCGGCTGCGCTGCTGGCGGGCTTCGATGCGCACGATGGTGCAAAGGGCCGCCGAGGGGTTGGGTCTGGAGCTGTTGCCCAGCCGGCGCTGCTATGCCCTGGTGGAGTGGCTGCAGCAGCGGCAGCGGCAGGTTTATCCAGCGGAAGACGGGTATCTTGTCGGCCCTTTGGCTCCCCCTGCCGCATCGATTCGGCCGGTGCCGCTGCCCCTGCCGGAGGCCGCCCGCGGCGATCGCTGGGCCTGGGCCAGCCTGCCCGCTGGCGCCCTGGCCGCGGCGGCGGAATGGGAGGTGGGCTTCTCAGGCCTGGTGCCCCTGCCTAACGATCTCGATCCCGAGGCTCCGGTGCCGGGCATTCGCCTGTTCAGCGCCAGTCGCGCCCTGGCCATCGCCGGCTGGTTGGCGGGCCTGGAACCGGTGCGATTGGAGATGGATGGCCAGCAACTGGTGCTGGAGGCTGGCCTGGAGGATCGCTGGCTGCTCTCCAACTTGACGGCCGATGCGGCAGCTGCCGCTAGCGAAGCTTTTGCCCAGGCACGTCAAGGGGCCGGCGGGCTGCAGTTCATTGCCGTGCAGGCCGACGAGCGGGATCAGCGGTTCGAGGGGTTTTGGATGCTGCGCGATTTGCCTGATGCCTGATGGCCGAGGCCCTCGACCCTCCCTTTGATCGGCCTGACGCCAGCTTCAATTGCTTACCAGGCTGGACTTGGCTGGGTTGCTATGGAGGCCACTACCTCCAGGCAGATCTGCTCTCTGGCTTCGAGCACGGTTTTTTCACGCGCCAGTGGCATGGACGCGGGCCCGATCAATTGGCTGGCTATGTCAGCGCCGGGGTGAGTGTGCACCAGCCCCGCCAAATTCACAGTGCCCTGGTGTTGCCCGCCAGCGCTGCCGCCGGTGAGCCCTGGCCGCAAGCCGATGGCCTATTCAGTGATGCTGGTGGCCAGAGTTTGTGGGTCTGCGGAGCGGACTGCACCCCAGTGCTGTTGGCCGATCCCCGGCGCGGAGCGGTGGCGGCTTGTCATGCGGGTTGGCGTGGGGTGGCTGGACGAATCTTGATCGCGGCTATCGAGCAATTGGAAGCGATGGGCAGCCGCCGCTCCGATCTGCTGGTAGCCCTGGGCCCGGCGGTGAGCGGCAGCAATTATCAGGTGCAGCGGCAGGTGAGTATTCAGTTGGCCCTGGGGCTTGGTCTGGCTCAGCAGTACCCAGGGCCAGTTAGCCCAGAGCGGGCCATGGAGGAGCTGCGGAGCTGTGGTGCGCTGCAGGAAGATCCCCAGCCCGGTCACGATCGCCTCGATATTCGCGCCGCCGCCCGATACCAATTAGAACTGCACGGCATACCGGCCGGCCAGATTGCCCTGTGTCCCTTGTGCACGCTGGCGGAGCCCTTGTTGTTTCATTCCTGGCGGCGTGATCAGGTGAAGGCCGTGCAATGGAGCGGTATTGTCAGCCAGGCCTGAACGCATCTAGGCCCTCATCTGTCTCGCCGCTGGCGGTGCCCTGAGCTAGTACGCCCAGGGGCCTGCTACGGCGATGAAGCTTTATTCCTGATCCGCTCTAGCCGCTCTAGCCGCTGCTGGGGCTGCTGATCATTGTCAACCCCCATCAGGTTCCGCTGGGCGTTGCAGCTGGCGCGCCTAGGAGCCGGCTGGGGCCTGCATCGATATTGCAAAAGGTTCCACGGGGATGCATAATGCAGAAGTTGCATAACCCACTCAATGCTTACGGGACCCGACCTGCTTGCCAAAGTCAAAGAGCTTGGCGATGTCAGCAAATCTGAGCTGGTGCGTTCCTGCGGTTACCTGTCCATTAAGAAGGACGGATCCGAGCGCCTCAACTTCACTGCCTTCTACGAAGCCCTGCTCAATGCCAAGGGCGTCGATTTTGGCGGCGGCCCCAAAACTGGCAAGGGAGGCCGCAAACTCAGCTTCTTCACCAAGGTGCAATTCAATGGCAACCTGATGGTGGGCAGGGCCTACACCGCCATGCTTGATCTCAAGCCCGGCGACGAGTTTGAAATCAAGCTCGGCCGCAAGCAAATCCGCCTGGTGCCCCTCGGTGCTGAAGGTGTTGAAGAAGACGAGGAGTGATCTGCTGATCAGCAGGTTTAGCCCCCAGCAGGCTTCCTCCCCTAGTAGGCTTCTTTCACAAGAGACCAGGCGTTCAGACTTTTACTAGCCTTCTGGCCTGTTACCTGCCTTCTCGCCTGTTCTCAGCCTTCTAGCCAGTTAACCGCAAATGCTGAGGGCCACCTGTTCGGCCAGTTTGATCCCATCGATCGCCGCCGATAGGATGCCGCCCGCATAACCGGCTCCTTCTCCGCCGGGATACAACCCTGGAGTGTTAACGCACTCCAGGGTTTTTGCATGGCGTGGAATGCGTACAGGCGATGAGGTGCGCGTTTCCACGGCAGTTAGCAGCGCCGCCTGGCCGGCAAAGCCAGGAATGCGTCGCTCAAACACCGGCAGCGCCTCCCTCAGCGCCGCCAGCACAAATTGTGGTAAACAGCAATCCAAGCTGGTGTAACGCACGCCAGGCAAGTAGGAGGGTTGCAGGGCTGCCTTGGCCTCTGCCTGGCAGCTGCCGCCGGCCAGGAAATCGGCCACGCTCTGGGCTGGGGCCTGAAAATCGCCACCGCCGGCGATAAATGCCTGGCTCTCCCAATGGCGCTGAAAGGCCACCCCCGCCAGGGGATCGCCGGGGCCATCGCCATAGGGCTCCAGGTCTGCGAGGGTGACGTTGACCACAAGCCCACTGTTGGCATTGCGCTCGTTGCGGCTGTGTTGGCTCATGCCATTGGTCACCACCCGACCTGGCTCGGAGGTGGCGCCCACCACCAGTCCCCCGGGACACATGCAAAAGCTGTAAACGTCGCGGCCCACCAGCTCCGCAGCGGTGCAGTGGTGCACCAATTTGTAATCCGCCGCCCCCAGCTGGGGGTGGCCGGCGGCCTCGCCGTAACGAGCTCGATCAATTAGCCCCTGGGGGTGCTCGATCCGCACGCCGATCGCAAAGGGTTTGGCTTGCATGGCCACCCCCTGGGCTCGCAATTGCGCGAAACTGTCGCGGGCGCTGTGGCCTATGGCCATCACCGCGTGACTGGCGCTCAGCCGCTCGCCATTGGCTAAGACCAGCCCCCGCAGTTGGCGGTTCACCGGATCTAGATCCAGGGCATCCACCCGGCAGCCAAAGCGCACTTCACCGCCGAGGGATTCGATCCGAGCTCTCAGGCCCCGCACCACGGTGGCCAGCTTGAAGGTGCCGATGTGGGGCCGGTGCAGGGTGAGGATTTCGGCATTGGCCCCGGCAGCCACCAGTTCTTCCAACACCTTGCGGCAATAGGCCTGGGGTTCGCTTACCTGGCTGTAGAGCTTGCCATCGGAAAAGGTGCCGGCACCACCCTCGCCAAACTGGGCATTGGATTCGGGATTGAATGGTTGTTCGCCCCGCCAGAACCCGAAGGTGTCGGCGCTGCGCTGTTTCACCGCTTGACCCCGCTCCAACAGCAGCGGCCGCAGCCCCATCTGGGCCAGTAACAGGGCCGCGAAGTAACCGCAGGGGCCGGCGCCAATCACCACTGGCCGACAGTCTTTGGCGATCAACCCCAGCCGCTCCCCAGCGGCAGGTGCCACCAGGAAGCGATAGGCGGTATCCGGGCTGGCGGTTAGCTGGGGATCGGCTTTGGCCCTGGCCAGCAATGCCTTTTCCACCGCCGGGGCCAGTTCCACATCCAGGCTGTAAACCAGATACACATCGGGTTTGCGGCGGGCATCGACGCTGCGTTTGGCTATCCGCAGGCTGAGTAGTTCACCGGGCCGCAGACGCAGACGTTTGACCACGGCGGCCTCCAGGTCGGCCTGGCTGTGGTTCAGGGGCAGCTTCAGTTGGCTCAGCCTCAGCATCGGCTCGATGGCTCCCCACCCTTTGCCTTATTCCAGCAGGCTCCCAGCTTCCCCATTCGTCGCTTCCCCCTGCCAGGCTGGATCCAGCAGCAGTAGCACGGATGACGATCACCCATTGCCCCCTGTGTATGGCCCTGGCGGTGCTCAGCGCTTGGCGGTTCATGGCCCACGCGGTGATCGTGTGGCAGTTGCTGCAGCGGCCAACGGCCGAGTTGGATAACTCAGCCGCCGCTCCCCTGGTGTTGCGCGGCGCTTGAAGGCGATCACCATGTCTGGCCGCCTAGAGCTCACCTACTTCGGGGCCAACGGCTGGCTGCTGGAGTTTGCCGATGCCACCGCTTCCCTGCGGGTGCTGCTCGACCCCTGGTTGGTGGGTCCGCTGGTTTTCCCGCCGGGGCCCTGGCTGCTGCAGGGCGAGATGCCCAGGTATCAGCCCGTGCCGGAGCGGCTCGATCTGCTGTTGCTCACCCAGGGCTTACCAGATCACGCCCATCCCGCCAGCCTCGATCTATTGCCCCGCCAGTTGCCGGTGGTGGCGGCGCGGGCGGCGGCGCGACTGTGCCTCGATCTGGGCTTCGCCAATGTCACCGCTCTGGGGCCGGGCCAGCGCCAGCTCAGCGGTGCCCTGACGATCACGGCCACGGCCGGGGCGCCGGTGCCCCAGCTGCAGAACGGCTACCTGCTGGAGCATCCTCTCGCTGCCATTTATCTAGAGCCCCACGGCTTTTTGCCACCCGTCAGCCAGTTGCCGCCGCGGCGGCTCGATGCGGTGATCACTCCAGTGGTTGATCTGGGCCTGCCCCTGGGGGGTCCCCTGGTGAAGGGTCGCCAGGTTTTGCCAGAGCTGCTGCGGCGCTTTCAGCCCCGGACGGTGCTGGCCAGTTCCGCCGGCGGTGGGGTGGAGTTCAATGGATTGCTCAGTCCGCTGCTGCGTCAGCGGGGCACGGTTGCCGAGGCGGTCCAGGCGGTTGCCGCCGCTGGTTTGAAGGCCTGCCAGTTGATCGATCCGCAGCCTGGGGTGCCCATATCGCTGCCCCTGGGGGCGCAGTTCTGAGAGCTGCTGGCTGCCTACCGCCGCTCCAGTTCAGCCACCAGCAGCCGGGTTTCGATGAGCGCATCGGGGTTGAGGCTGATCGAGTCGATACCCTGTTCCACTAAAAAGCGCAGCATCAGTGGGTCATCGCTGGCGGCCTGGCCGCAGATGCCGATTTTGCGGCCACAGCGCTTGGCCGTTTGGATGGCCATGCGGATCAGCTCCTGCACCGAGGCCTGACGTTCGTCGAAAAGATCCGCCACCAGGGCTGAATCCCGATCCAATCCGAGCGTTAATTGGGTGAGATCGTTGGAGCCAATCGAGAAGCCGTCGAAGCGCTCCGCGAAGGCCTCCGCCTCGATCACATTGCTGGGCAGCTCCACCATCACGTATACCTCCAGTCCGTTTTGGCCCCGCACCAGGCCGTGGCGGGCCATCTCTTGCAAAACTTTGTCCCCCTCTGCGGGGGTGCGGCAGAAGGGCACCATCGGGATCCCATTGGTAAGGCCCATCTGTTCGCGTACCCGCAGCAGGGCCTTGCATTCCAAGCCAAATGCCTCGCGAAATTCCGGGGCGTAGTAGCGGCAGGCGCCCCGCCAGCCCAGCATGGGGTTCTCCTCCCGGGGTTCAAAATCGGCGCCGCCCAGCAACTTGGCGTATTCGTTGCTCTTGAAATCGGAGAACCGCAAAATCACCGGCTTCGGGAAAAAAGCCGCGGCGATACGGCCCATCCCCAGGGCCAGGCGATCTAAGTAGAAATCTGCTGGCTGCTGGTAGGCGGCCGTGCGGTCGGCGATGGCCTGGCGCACGGCCGGATTTCTCAGCCGCTGGGGTTGCAGCAGCGCCATCGGATGCACCTGGATGTGGTTGGCGATGATGAATTCCAGCCGGGCCAGCCCCACCCCATCGCATGGCAGGGCGGCGAGTTTGAAGGCCTCCGCCGGGTTGCCGATGTTGAGCATGATCCCGGTGCGACTGGCCGGCAGCGCTTCGATGGGCAGCTCTTCCAGCCTGTAGGTCAGGGCGCCCCGATAGACGCGCCCCTCATCGCCCTCGGCGCAGCTGGCGGTGATCGTTTCGCCATCGGCGATGCGGCTGGTGGCATCGCCGGTGCCGACGATGGCGGTGATACCCATCTCGCGGGCGATGATCGCCGCATGGCAGGTGCGGCCACCCTGGTTGGTGATCACGCCACTGGCGCGCTTGAGAATCGGTTCCCAGTCTGGGTCGGTGCGTTCGGTTACCAGTAGATCGCCAACGCCGAATTGTTCAATCTCGGAGGGATCGGCCAGGATTTTGGCCCTGCCGCTGCTGACCGCCGAGCCCACCGCCCTGCCCCGGCAGATCACCTCGGCATCGCCAGGTTCCAGATGCCAGCGGCGCAGCAGGTTGCTGTGGCGCCGCGATTCCACCGTTTCCGGCCGGGCCTGAAGGATGAACAGCTGGCCGCTGATGCCGTCTTTGGCCCACTCGATATCCATGGGCGTTGGCCGGCCCCGCTGCCTGGAGTAGTGGCGCTCAATGGCGCAGCCCCAGCGGGCCAGTTGCAGTACTTCGGCATCGCTGATGGCAAAGCGCCCCTGCTCTGCGGCGGGCACTGGCACGGTTTGGGTAGTGATACGGCTATGGGCCTGGATAGTGCTCTGGTTAGTGCTACTGATATTGCTCTTGGCAGTGCTGTGCTTATCGGCCTGGGTCATGCCCTGGCTGTTAGGGCCAGCGACTGCAGGCTCGCTGCATTCCCTGGCTTGAGCTAACTCACTGAGCACAGCCTCGCTGACAATCGCCTCGCCGTAGACCGCTTCGCTGGGAATTTCCTTGCTGGGAACTGTG
>JBIKVR010000029.1:0-23790 GCA_044356735.1 Prochlorococcaceae cyanobacterium | reverse complement strand
TGCTGGGAACTGTGTCGCTGGGCGGCGCATTGCCGATCCCTGCTTCGCTTAGCACCGGCTCGCTGAGCACCATCTTCACGGCCTTGCTGCCCAGGCGTTTGCCCACGATCGGGGCATAGCCCTGTTGCAAGGTGGGCTTGAAAATTAGGTATTCGTCTGGGTTCACCGCCCCCTGCACCACCGTTTCCCCTAGGCCGTAGGCGGCGGTGAGCAGCACCGCATCGCGGAAGCCGCTCTCGGTGTCGATGGTGAACATCACCCCCGAGGCGGCCAGGTCTGAGCGCACCATCCGCTGCACGCCAATGGAGAGGGCCACATCGGCGTGATTGAAGCCATGGATCTGCCGATAGGAGATGGCCCGATCGGTGAACAGGGAGCTGTAGCAGCGACGGCAGGCGGCGATCAACTGGGCGTCGCCGCTCACATTGAGAAAGGTTTCCTGCTGGCCGGCGAAGCTGGCATCGGGCAGGTCTTCCGCTGTGGCGCTAGAGCGCACGGCCACCGCTGGGGCCGCCTGGCCGGCCGAGGCCCCCAACTGGTGGTAGGCGGCCAAAATCGCCGCCTCCAGATCCGCTGGCAAGGGGCTGGCCAGTACCAGCGCGCGGGCAGCTGCCCCTGCCGCCCGCAGCGCCTCCAGGTTGGTGATGTCTAGATCGCCAAGGAGCTGCTGCAGGCGGTCCCCCAGTTGGCTGTTGGCGATGAATCGGCGGTAGGCGAAGGCGGTGGTGGCAAATCCGCCGGGAACCCTCACCCCCTCGGCCGTCAGCTCCCGGATCATCTCCCCCAGGGAAGCGTTTTTGCCGCCCACCTGGGGGATCGCCTCGATACCCACCGCCTGCAGGGGCACCACCAGCGGCGGCGCCTGTAGTTGCGCTTCTTGGGGCGCCTGCGCTGGCGCCTTTAGGCGGGATCGCAAGGGCGGTGCTTCGCGCCCGCTGGCGTCCTGGAGGCCCATGGCGACATTGACTGCTGACTTGAATCTGTCCAGGGCGCGGCGCTGGCGGCGGCAGCTGGGAGATCTCGCCCTGAACCAGGTGCATCCAGCCTGCAATCCGGCGCACTGCTTCGGGGCTGTCAGCGATGCCACAGTGGTGGCTTCGCCCCATTCTCGTAACTGTGCTTCGCTCCACCCTGCTCGCCCTGGCTGCCTCGTCGATGGCAATGGTGACCATGCCTGCCGCCCCAGTGCTGGCCCAGGGAGCCGCCACCAAGCCCGCAACCCAGGAGGATGTGAACCTCTACAGCACTATGGGCGCTGTATCCGTCTGCGATTTGGCGGTAAGTGAACAGGTGCCGGTCACCAAGTCTTTGGTGGCAAATAGTAGAATGGTGGCATATGTGATTGCCAATCGACATGGCTCTGAGATCGCTGGCGTTGGCTCCAGTAAGCTGGGCAATGATCAATTGGTGCAGGGCAGCTATATCCAAATCGTGCGCTGGGTTCGCCAGGGTTGCTACGACAAGCTGTCTGCCACCGATAAGGAAGTGATTGACAAGGTGATTGCTCAGCTGCAGAATGCCGCCCCAGCTCAGGCCCCCGGCCAGAAGAAGTGAGCTAGTCAGGGTTCGGCAGGCCCTGTTCGATGGGTAGTGCTGAGGCCTGAATTAATGGGCGTTTCTGGGGCCAGTCCCTGGCCCGTTAACTGTTGCTGGCACAATAGGGCCACTGGTAATCAGTATGGCCAACGCTTAACCAGCAGGGGTGTCTGCTGACCTGGAACGGGCAGTGCTGAATCGGTAGGGCTAGTGGTTTTACAACTACCAGTGGCTTATACCCATTACCAGTGGCTGACACATAAGGAGCAGTGGCTCAGCCAGCAGGGGCAGTGGCTGACCCAGCAATAGTCAGATTTATGGCTGTTGGGATTCTGTTTGGGGATCTGCGGCTTGAGCTTCAGTGGCATCGCTGGCAAGTGAGCCAGTTTTTTGCTGTTCCGGCAGCGCCTGGGTAAACAGGCCGGCGCCTAGTAAGGCGGCCCCCAGGGCCAGGGCCAGGGGCCGGTTGGCGCTGGCGGCCCCGTCACTCCAGGCGGCGGCGGCCAGGAAACAACCCCCCAACAGCAGGCAGGGGACTAGCACAATGCCCTTGGCGGTGCGGTTGATGCTCATTTAGGGGGAGGTTCAGCTCGGAGTTGAAGGGGAACCGCAGCCGGGGGCATCGGTTTGATTGCTGGCCTGGCCGGCGGCGATCAGGCCGCTGGTCAAATCATTGGCGGAACCAAGTTTTTGCACCCTGGCCAGCAAAATGCCGTCATGGCTGCCCAGCGGCCTGAGATTTACGCGGCTGCGCCTGGGCAGCTCCCGACGCAGCCAGGCCAGGGCCTGCTGCTGTTGTTCTGGAGCAACGCTGAGACAGGCCAGCTCCACGGTGTAGCTGCGGTTGCTGTCGCCCACTTGCAGCAGGGTGGCCGTGCGCACCACCAGCACCTCAGCCGCCGCTGCCGCCCCTGGTGTAAGCCAGATCAGCAGGGTGAGCAGTCCCGCCAGCAGCGGCCCCAGGCGTAAGGCGGTGCCCATGGTGTTCAGAGCTTGGCGCCGCAACTGGGGCAGAACAGGTGGGCACTGGCGGTGTGATTGCCGCAGCTGCCGCAGGTGCGGCTGGTGTCTATCGCCAGTTCCGGGTGGCTGGGCAGGCCCACCATCTGGGCATTGCTGGCTCCAGGGGGCACCATCGGGTAGCAGTTTTCGTTGCGGCGCACCTTTACATCAATAAAGGCAGGACCGGGATGCAGGAGGGCCTCCTGCAGTTGGGAGCGCAGCGTGGCCCGATCGCGGATGGTGACGCCCCGCACCCCGAAAGCCTCGGCCAAGGCCTGGAAGTTGGGCATGCCGCCGGTCATCTCGGAGGCCGAGTAACGCTCCTCGTAAAAACTCTCCTGCCACTGGCGCACCATGCCCTGCCAGCCGTTGTTGAGCACCACCACCTTCACCGGCAATTGGTATTGACTGAGGGTGCCCAGCTCTTGAATGTTCATCAGGATCGAGGCGTCCCCGGCCACGCAGATCACCTGTTCCTCTGGGTAGGCCACCTGCACACCCATAGCGGCGGGCATGCCAAAGCCCATGGTGCCGAGGCCGGCCGAACTGATCCAACGGCGCGGGCCATTGAGCAGAAATTGGGCTGCCCACATCTGATGCTGGCCCACATCGGTGGTGAAGAAGGCATCGGGCGCCAGTTCCCTGAGGGCCACCACCACCTCTTGAGGGGCAATCTCCCCCTCAGGCGGTGGCACCACCAGCGGATAGTGCTGTTTCCAGCTGTTGATCCGCTCCAGCCAGGCTTCGGTGCGGCCTTGGGAATCCTCGCCGCTGGTGACAGCCAACAGGGCCTCCAAGGCGGCCTTGACATCGCCCACCACGGCCACGTCTGGCAGGCGGGTTTTGCCCATTTCGGCCGCATCGATGTCGATGTGGATCACCTGAGCCCTGGGCGCAAAGCCATCGAGACGGCCGGTCACCCGATCATCAAAGCGGGCCCCGGCGGCGATCAGCAGATCGCATTCGGTAACGGCAAAGTTGGCATAGGCGGTGCCGTGCATGCCGAGCATGCCCACGGCCAGGGGGTGGCGCTCATCAAAAGCTCCCTTGCCCATCAAGGTGGTGGTAACGGGCAAGCGGAAGCGTTCCGCCAGCTCCAGCAGCTGCCCATGGGCAGCGCCGCTGATCGCACCGCCACCCACGTAGAGAAGTGGCCGGCGGGCCTGCAGCAGCAGTTGGGCCGCGGCGTCAATGGCGCTGGCGCTGGGGCTGGGGGGCAGCTGGAAACCGGCTGGGATGGCGCTGCCGGGTTCCACCGGCAGGTAGTCGAACTGCTCGGTGCCCACATCTTTTGGCACATCGATCAACACGGGCCCAGGGCGACCGGTGGAGGCGATCAGGAAGGCTTCGGCCACGATCCTGCCGATGTCCCGGGGGTCGCGCACCACCCAGGAGTGTTTGACGATCGGCAGGGTGATGCCGAAGATGTCGGTTTCCTGGAAGGCATCGGTGCCAATCGAAGCCCGGGGCACCTGGCCTGAAATCACCACCATCGGCACCGAATCCATCTGGGCGGTGGCGATGCCCGTAACCAGATTGGTGGCGCCAGGGCCGGAGGTGCCGAAGCAGACACCCACTCGCCCGGTGGCTCGGGCATAGGCATCGGCGGCATGGGTGCCGCCCTGCTCATGGCGCACCAGGATGTGCTTCAGCCAGCCCCGGGCTTCTGCCTTATGCAATTCGTCGTAGATCGGCAGGATCGCCCCGCCGGGGTAACCAAAAATATGCGACACCCCGTGGCGATGCAGGGCATCCATCAGCGCATAGGCGCCGCTGACCCGGATCGGGCCATTGCTGGCAGGGGATGCGGCGCTGGCCGGTATCGCCGCTGCGGCTGAGCTGGCCGCTGCGCTGGCTGTGGCGCTGATAACGGCGGCGGACTTGACCGCAGGAGTGAGGGGCGTGAGCGTCACGGCTGCGATGGGCCAGGTTTACCTGACCACCTAACGGAATGAGGCAACACTAGAGCCGTAGGGGCCTTTTGGTGCCATCGCCCGCCGCTGCCGTTGGTTTTCAGCTATTTCGCGCTGGTTTTGAGCTGGTGCTCGCCGGCTTTCAGTCAGCGTTCGCCGGCTTTCAACTAATGCTCGCTGGCTTTCAACCAGTGCTCGCCGGCTTTCAACCATGGCCCGCAGGATCCGGGCTGGATCCAGCCAGCTGCCCCGGTACCGCAAACCCCAGTGCAGGTGAGGGCCCGTCGTGCGGCCACTCATGCCCACCTGGCCGATTGGTTGGCCCGCCCGCAGCCGCTGGCCAGGCACCAGGGTGACGGGGCCGCTGCGCAAACTGCCCGCCTCAACCCTGCCGGCCAGGTGGCAATACACGTGTTCGTAGTCCCCGGAACGAATCACCAGGCCGACGCCGCAGCGATCGTCATTGATTAAGTCCTGCACCACTCCTGTCCACCAGCTGCGGATCGATGTGCCCAGGGGAGCGGCTATGTCCAGACCGTGGTGCCATTCGGCACTGCCGCCGGGGCCAATACGGCTGCCGTAGTGGCTCGTGTAGCTGAGGAATTCAGTTACTGGAAACACCCCTAAATGCCAGGCGCCCTTGGCCTGAGCCGCAGCAGCAGGCAGCTGCAGTGCCCCGAGCAGGCCCAGCATTAAAAGCAAGCTGTTCATCGCCAGATTTTTTGGTTCAGAGCAGGCCGAGCGCATGTAGCGGTCCATGGCCGCTGATCAGTTCCAAGAGGAAGGCGGAAAAGCCCACCATCGCCAGCCGACCATTCCACACTTCTGAGCTGTTGTTCCATCCCCAGGCCCATTTGTCCTGGGGATAGAGCTTCACCTTTTGGGGTAGCTCGGCCGCCTGGTCCAGGTTCACCTCCGGTCCGGCCAGGGCCCGCTGCACCAGATCCGCCAGGCCACGGATGAAGGAGGGGGTGATGTCCAGGGCCGGTACCCGACGGAAGTTGGTGATGCCTGCCTCGGTGGCAATCTCCCGATACTCAATATCGATTTCTTCGAGGGTCTCGATGTGCTCACTCACGAAGCTGATCGGCACCACCACCAGATCCTTCACCCCCTGCTCACCCAGCTTGTGCAAGGCATCATCGGTGTAGGGCTTCAGCCATTCCACCGGACCGACTCGGCTCTGGTAAGCAAGCGTGTAGGGGTTGCCATGGCCCAGATCCACAGCCAACCGGCCCATGATCAAAGCGGCACAGGTTTCGATTTCCCGCTGATAGGGATCGCCGGCTTCCTCCACGTAGCTTTTTGGCACCCCATGGGCACTGAAGAACACGTGGGCCGTGGCCGGATCAGGACAGGCGCTTATGTCTTTGGCAATCAGTTCTGCCATCGCCTTGAGGTATCCCGGGTCGTCGAAATAGCTGCGAATACAGCGGATTGGTAGTTTGCAGAATTTTGGATCCGCTTGCCGCAGCCGATTCAGCTCGCGGAAACTGGAGCCACTGGTGCTGATCGAGAAGTGGGGGTAGAGGGGCAGCACCACCACTTCGTCGATGCCATCGGCCTTGATGTCAGCCACCGCCGACTCGGTGAACGGATGCCAATAGCGCATCGCCACGTAGCTGGTGGCCTCGATGCCGCGGCTGCGCAGTTCGCTCTGCAGTTCACGCGCCTGCTGCTCGGTGATCCGGCGCAGTGGTGAACCGCCGCCGATGGAGCGGTAAGCCTGTTGTGATTTTCCCGCTCGCAGGCTGCTGATCAACCAGGCGAGGGGCTTTTGCAGGGCTGGATTCGGCAGCCGAATGATCTCCGGATCCGAAAACAGGTTGTAGAGAAAAGGACCCACGTCCTGGATCCGCTCCGGACCACCGAGGTTCAGCAGCAGCACGCCCACCTTGGCCATGCCCTCGTTCCGTACGCCGCGTGAGCTGTGAGCGTAACCCTGCTGCCCCATCGGCTGGCCAAATCGAGCCGATGGCCAATTCCCGCCTCGGGCGATACCGTCGGCTGCGACTGCCCTTACAGCGGTTTTCCACCGCCCCCGGGCTGCCCGCCCAAGCCTGCCTTGCTCCCGAAACCCTCGGCCCCAACCCTTTCAACTCGCCCCGGCTCTGACCACCCAGCCCTCGATGGCCTCTGCCTTGATGGCCTCAGCAATGTTGGCCGCGGCAAAGCAGGCAATCACAAATCAGGCAATGGCGACGCGGGCAGTGGCGATGCGGGCCCCAGCGGGGGGCTGGATCGCCAGCTGCAGCTGCTCAATGCCAATTTGGCCGCCGGTGGAGTGGCATTGCGGCTTGAGCGCCGTGGCGAGCGCCTGGGCCTGAGGGGGCCGCTGCCCTGCCGCCAGGGCAGCGGCCGGCGACCTGTGCAGCGCATTTCCCTGGGTTTGCCGGCCAATGCCCTGGGCCTGGAGCGGGCCCAGCAGCAGCTGCGGGAACTGCTCCAGCAGCTGCAGCGGGGCAGCTTCAGCTGGGAGCGCTGGTCGCTGGCCTCCAGCTCCTCCGCCAGGGCGATCTCCAGGGCGGAGTCTGCGCCGGCCATCGCCACGGCCCTGGAGGGCTTTGAGCGGGCCTTTTTTGCCGACCCCCGCCGCCGCCGCAATCCCGCCGGCAGCCGCACCACCTGGACGGCGGCCTATCTCCCCTACCTGCGCCGCCTGGCCAGCAGCGCCCAGGCCCAGGCACTCCCCTTGGCCATTCCCCTGCTGGAGCTTGTGCTGGAGAGCTATCCCCTGGCCAGCCGTGGTCGCCAGCAGTGCGGCACGGCCCTGGCCGCCCTGGCCCGGCATCTGCAGTTGCGCTTGCCGGCCGACTGGGGCGAGCGGGCCAGTGGCTATGGGCTGCATCGGGCCCAGTTTCGCCAGTTGCCCAGCGATGCCCAGATCCTGGCGGCGGTGGAGCGCATCCCCAACCCCGGCTGGCGGTTGGCCTATGGGCTGATGGCCACCTATGGCCTGCGCAACCACGAGCTGTTCTTCAGCGATCTGTCGGCCCTGGCCCCCGGGGGCGATCGGGTGATCCGGGTGCTGCCCACCAGCAAGACCGGCGAGCATCAGGTGTGGCCCTTCCAGCCCGATTGGGTGAACTGTTTTGAGCTGGAGCGGCTGGGGCTGGATCGGGGCCTGTTGCCGCCGGTTTGCACAGACCTGCGCCGCACCACCTTGCAGCAAGTGGGGCGGCGGGTGGCCGAACAGTTCCGCCGCTACGAGCTGCCCCTTGCCCCCTACGACCTGCGCCATGCCTGGGCGGTGCGCACCATCCACATTGGCCTCGCCGACACGGTGGCCGCCCGGATGATGGGCCACTCGGCGGCGATTCACACCCGCACCTATCACCACTGGATCACCCGCCGCGACCAGCAGCAGGCGGTGGATGCCGCCTTGGCGCGGCAAGCTGCAGCGCCTCGCTAAGCCTGTGGCCAGATCCAATTTCCGCAGCTCAGCGGGCAGCTGGAGGCGGGCCGGCAGATTGGCACCCCTACTTAGCTTCTCCATGGCCAATTCGTTCCCTGATGATTTACTGGCCGCGGCGGTCGCCGCCGACCTGGCCCCTGGCGATCAGCCGGCTGCGCCAGGGGCCGCTGAGCTGGACCAATTGGCCGCCGAGCTCGGGCCCGGTGGCGTCCTGGCCCCAGAAGCCGATCAGGAGGGCTACCGCCGCCGCATGGCCCGCCGTCAACAGGTGCAGCGGCAGCGGGTCGGCGAGCGCAACCGGGAGAAGGGGCTGGTACTGGTGTTCACCGGTGACGGCAAGGGCAAGACCACGGCGGCGCTGGGATTGGTGCTGCGCACCCTCGGCCACGGCGAGCAGGTGGCGGTGGTGCAGTTCATCAAGGGGGGCTGGCAGCCCGGCGAGGCCCGGGCCCTGGAGCTGTTTGGCGATGCCCTGCACTGGCATGCCCTCGGGGAGGGATTCACCTGGCAAACCCAGGACCGCCAGCGCGATCGGATGCTGGTGCAGGAGGCCTGGCGACAGTCCTGCGGCTACCTGGCCGATGCCACGCGCAAGTTGGTGGTGCTCGACGAGGTGAATGTGGCCCTGAAGCTGGGCTACCTGGATCTGGAGCAGCTGCTGGAGGGCCTGGAGCTGAGGCCCCCGCTCACCCACGTAGCCCTCACCGGCCGCGGCGCCCCCGAGGCCCTGGTGCAGCGGGCTGATCTGGTCACCGAGATGAAGTTGCTGCGCCACCCCTTCCGTGAACAGGGGGTCAAGGCCCAAGCGGGCATTGAGTTCTGAGCCAAGTGTTAGGGGGCCTTTGGAACCAGAGCAACCCAGTTGCTACGGTGCGGCAAATAACGGTGGTTGATGGCTTACCAGCGCGTGCTGCTCAAACTCAGCGGCGAAGCGCTGATGGGGGCGCAGGGCTACGGCATCGACCCGGAAATCGTCACCTCAATTGCCGCCGATGTGGCCCAGGTGGTGCAGGGCAACACCGAAATGGCCATCGTGGTTGGTGGTGGCAACATTTTTCGCGGTCTCAAGGGCAGTGCCGCCGGCATGGATCGGGCCACGGCCGACTACGTCGGCATGTTGGCCACCGTGATGAACGCGATCACGCTCCAGGATGGCCTGGAGCGGGCTGGGGTGCCCACCCGGGTGCAGAGCGCCATCTCGATGCAGGAGGTGGCGGAGCCCTACATCCGCCGCAAGGCCATTAGGCATATGGAGAAGGGGCGGGTGGTGATCTTCGCCGCCGGCACCGGCAATCCGTTTTTCACCACCGACACCACGGCGGCCCTGCGCGCCGCTGAGATCAACGCCGATGTGGTGTTCAAGGCCACCAAGGTGGATGGGGTGTACGACAAGGACCCGGCCAAGCACGCCGATGCCAAGCGCTACGAAAGCCTGTCGTTTTTGGAGGTACTCAGCGGCGAACTGGAGGTGATGGATGGGGCCGCCATCGCCCTCTGCAAGGACAATGCCATCCCGATCGTGGTGTTTGATCTGTTTGGTCCTGGCAACATCGCCCGGGCCGTGGCGGGTGAGCCGATCGGTACTCGCATTCACCCAGCCTGAGCGGCTCAACTCCCGGCCCAGCCCCCTAAATCCCAGCTACACCCCAGCTAAGCAGTCACGACCCACAGCCCACAGCACACAAGCCCACAGCTCCCTCAATCACAGCTTCTTTCCCAATCGCTATGGACCTGGAAGACAGCATGCGCAAGTCGGTGGAGTCCACCCAGCGCACCTTTAATACCATTCGCACCGGCCGGGCAAATCCCAGCCTGCTCGATAAAATTAGTGTCGACTATTACGGCGCCGATACGCCGATAAAGTCGCTGGCAACTTTGAGCGCACCCGATTCCCAGACGATTCAGATACAGCCTTTCGATCGGGGCTCTATGTCACTGATTGAGAAGGCAATTTCGATGAGTAACCTGGGCCTCACCCCCAACAACGATGGCAGGGTGATCCGCATCAACATCCCCCCGCTCACCCAGGAGCGCCGCAAGGAATTTTGCAAACTGGCGGCTCAGTATGCAGAAGAGGGAAAGGTGGCCCTGCGCAATATTCGCCGAGACGGTATTGACAGGGTTAAGAAGCTGGAGAAGGACGGCGAGCTCTCGGAGGACCAGAGCCGCGATGAGCAAGCCAAGGTGCAGACCCTCACCGATAAGTACATCGCTGAGTTGGAAAAGCACCTGGCTCAAAAGGAAGCCGATATTCTCAAGGTGTGAGCGTTAGGTGTGAGCGTTAATTGCGAGGTGGTGGTGGTCGGCGCCGGCGCCGCTGGCGCTAGTGCCGCCTTTCATCTGGCCGCCGCTGGTCGCCGCGTGCTGCTGGTGGATCAGGCCCAGTTCCCCCGCAGTAAGCCCTGCGGGGGTGGCATGGCTGCATCGGTGCAGCGGCTGTTTCCCTTTGATTTGCTGCCGGCGGTCGATCGGGTGATTGACCAGGTGCGCTTTAGCTGGTGTCTGGAAGATCCTGTAATCGCCCAATTGCCCGGCGATGCCCCTTTCTGGATCGTGCGTCGCTCCCGCCTCGATGCTTTTTTAGCCGAGCAGGCGCTGGCGGCCGGGGCCCGGTTTGAACAGGGGGTGCGGGTGGAGCGGCTGCAGCCCGATGGCGCCGGTGGTTGGCGGCTGTTGGGTGCTTGTGGCGGCCAGCCCTGGAGCGCCACCGCCCAAGCGGTGCTGATCGCCGATGGCTCGGGCTCGACATTGGCCACGGCCCATGGCCTGGGCCCCGCCAGACCCCGCTTCGCTGAAACCGTTTCGGTGGAGGTGGACTGTGAGCCCGATCAGCCCTCCACCGCTCACTTTGAATTCGGCCTGGTGCGGCACGGCTTTTGTTGGGCCTTCCCCCGCCAGGGCGGTTACAGCATCGGCGTTGGCACCTTTATCGGCAGGGATCCAGCCGATGCCGATGCGGTGCTGCGACAACTGCTGCCCAGTTTGGGGATCAGCCCGGAGGCCGGCCAGCGACGCCAAGGCCGCTTGCGCATCTGGGATGGCCAGCATCCTCTGCATGGCAGTGGCGCCAATGCGGGGCTGCTGGTGGCTGGCGATGCCGCATCCCTTTGTGATCCCTTCCTGGCCGAAGGCCTGCGGCCGGCCCTGCTCAGTGGCTGCCGGGCGGCGGCGGCGATCGATCGCTGGCTCGCTGGAGACACCACTGCCCTGGCGGCCTACAGCGCCCAGATGCGGGCGGAATGGGGTGAATCGATGGCCTGGGGCAAACGCATGGCCCAGGTGTTCTATCGGCTGCCCCGGGTGGGCTATCAACTGGGGGTGAAACGGCCCACCGCCCCCCAGCGTATCGCCCAGATTCTTTCAGGGGAGATGGGCTATGGCGATATTGCCCAGCGGGTAATTAAGCGCTTGTTATTTAAGCGAGGCTAACCGCTCTTGCATCATGAGATCGGCTAGATATAAAGTTTTTCGAAATTCCTTGAGGAATCCAAAAAAGTTAATTCTATTTAATGACTAGCTTTGATCAGATTTTGGTGCAGTCTTTCAGTTGACGCAGTCGTTGGTCGATCGACGCAAGTAGCTCTAGGGCGAACATTGGAGCTTCCTGTACGGCAAATAGAAATTTTTCTCGGTTCATTACTAGTAATCGACAGTGCGTGATGGCCTTGGCGTCGCCATAGCGGCGATGGTCTGGAGTCACTAGGGCGCCGGCGCCAAAAACATCGCCCGCTTCAATGTGTTCGTGGGCTTGGTCGCCGTTCCAGCTCAGTTGTACCATTCCCTCCAGCAACCCGTACATGCATTCGCCAGTTTCACCGGAGTGAAAGATAAATTCATCTGCGGCTACGTTAATCACTTCGCCCTTGTTGGCTAGGGCGCGCATGGTATCAAGAGCGTTCATGGAGATTGGTTGGGAGATAAAAAGGATTTTTTTGAGATTTGGCTGGCTTGCCCAGGGCTTTGGGCAATGCTCAGGCTCGGATCAATAGCGGGCCTAGGCCGCTGCGCACATCCTCCGGAGCTAGGCGACCATCGCTGTCGGTGTCGAGGGCATCGAAGACAGCGTCGCTACCCAGCCATTCCTCGCGGGTAATGCAGCCATCGCCATCGAGGTCGTTGAGCAGGAAGATCTCATGGACGGCATGGCCGAAGGCGGCGCTCCCCTCCACTTCCGCCAGCCGGTGGGCAAGCTGGGCTTCCAAAGTTTCGATCGCCTTGGTAAAGCCACTGATACCCTCTTCCAGTTTTTCGCTGGCCATCGGATCGGAGGCCAGTAATTCGCGGAAGCGAGGTTCGTCGAGAGTGATCTGGTCTACGCAGGGGCCGGGGTCAAAGGCATTGAGGCGGCGCTCCAATACACCAGAAGTTTTGCGCAGTTGATCCAGCAGGCCTGGGGAGATGGTGAGCAGATCGCAGCCAGCCAGCTCAATAATTTCTTCCATATTGCGGAAGCTGGCGCCCATGACCTCGGTCTTGTAGCCGTAGGTTTTGTAGTAATTAAAAATACTCGTTACTGAAATTACACCTGGGTCTTCTGGCCCTGGATAGCTATCGCGGCCACTATTTTTCTTGTGCCAATCAAGAATACGGCCCACGAATGGCGAGATTAGGGTGGCGCCGGCTTCGGCAGCTGCCACCGCTTGGGCAAAACCGAACAGTAGGGTTAAATTACAATGAATTCCTTCTTTTTCGAGTACTTCGGCAGCCTGAATGCCCTCCCAGGTGGAGGCGATCTTAATCAGTACGCGATCATTTGATATGCCAGCTTCATTATAGAGGCCAATTAATTTGCGCGCCTTGGCAATCGTGGCCTCTGTGTCAAAGCTGAGGCGGGCATCCACTTCGGTGGATACTCGGCCCGGCACAATTTTGAGAATTTCCTTGCCGAAGATCACGCAGATCTCATCGAGCGCTTCGCTGACCACGGCATCGGCAGCGGCGCCGGCCCCGATCGCTGCCCGCGATTCCTTCAGGGAGCGGTCGATCAGCTCTTGATAGGTGGGAATCTGGGCTGCCGCCAGAATCAGTGATGGGTTGGTGGTGGCATCGCGGGGGGTGAACTGCCGTATGGCGTCTATATCTCCGGTGTCGGCCACCACCACGGTCATGGCGGCGAGTTGGTCGAGCAGGTTGGCCATCAGGGCGGAAAGCTCAGGGCGGATAGCTAGGGAGCGGAAAGCTCAGGGCTGATAGCGCCGGGCGGATAGCCCAAAGCAGGCCCTGGGCCAGGCGGTGAAATCGCTCACATCAAGCTAGCTTGCTGATATGTCCTCAGCTGGCCTGGGCCGGTGTGGGCTTGCTGATCGGCCGGGAGGGGGGGATCTTCTCCAGCACCAGCAGGGCTTCGATCAGTTGCTTGGCCACGGGTAAGGCCACGGTGGATCCGTAGGCGTTGCCACCCTGGGGTTCATCCACCACCACCAGCACCACGTAGCGCGGCGCTTCGATCGGCAGGTGGGCCACGAAGCTGGTGATCCGAGCACCCGGGATGTAGATACCCCGTTCGGCCTTCTGGGCCGTGCCGGTCTTGCCGCCAATGCGGTAGCCAGGGATGCGGCAGCCTTTGCCGCTGCCCTTCTCCACCACCGATTCCATCCAGCGCATCACCGTTTGGGTAACGGCTGGATCGAGCAGTTGTTGGCCAGCTCCGCCGGGGGCGCCGGCCAGGGCCTCACCTGAGCGCAGGCCGCGGGTGATGTGGGGGCTCACCAGGCGGCCGCCATTGGCGAGCATGGCGTGCAGCTGCAGCAGTTTCAAGGGGGTGAGCGAAAAGCCCTGCCCAAAGGCGGCCACCGCAGACTCGATTGGTTGGCCGACGAAGTCGCCCCGGTTTTTCAGTTCCCCGGCCACCGCTCCAGGCAGGTCGGTGTCGGGGGGGGCATCGATGCCCAGGGCCTTGAGCCAGCGCCAGAACTGCTCCCGCTTCACATGGGTCATCGCTTGAACCATGCCTACGTTGCTGGAAACCTGCAACACGGTGGGGAAGTCAATCACCCCGTTCGCCCTGCGGTCGTGGTTGAAAATTGGCCAGCCGCCAATGCTTAGTTGGCCGCTGTCGTTTACCTTGCCATAGGGGTCTATCGCTTTTTCCTGCAGGGCGATAGCCAGGTTGATCGGTTTAAATGTGGAACCTGGTTCATAGAGATCCTGCACACTCCACTCGCGAAATAGGCCTGGATTGAACTTCCAAAAAGCGTTTGGATCGTAGGTGGGTGTGGAGGCCAGCGCCAGCATTTCGCCATTGTTCACGTCCATCACCAGGGCGACGCCCCGCTTGGCACGCCATTGCTTCACCTGGCGGTCCAGGGCCTCTAGGGCCAACAGTTGCAACCTGGCATCGAGGGTGAGCTGCAGGCGCAGGTCGTCGCCATAGAGGGCCCCGGCGGTGAGGCCCTCCGGCAGGGGCGTGCCGTCGGCTCCCCGCAGCATCCGCAGGGTGGTTTCTTGACGTTTTAAGTCTCTGTCGCGGCTCTGCTCCAGCCCTGCCTGGGGGATCCGCTCCAGGTTGAGGAAGCCCACCACGTTTGCGAACAGGTTGCCCTGGGGATAGAGGCGGCGGGGATAGGCCTCCAGGTCGAGACCACTGATGCCGAGGGAGCGTACCCGCTTGGCGGTCTCTGGATCGAGCTCGTTGGCGAGCTTCACGCCACTGCGGCGATTGCCCAGCAGGGTCAACAACTGCTGGCTGGGCTCGGCCAGGATTGGCGCCAGTTTTGTGGCCACTTCCGCGCTGGTGCGCAGTGCCTGGGGATCGTCGCCGGGAAAGTTGAACAAGCGTGGATGGGCCCAGAGCCTGAAGCGCTCCTCGTCTAGGGCCACCAGCTGGCCGTTGCGATCGACGATGGCGCGTCGCTTGCCAATCGGCACCTCCGAATGGGTCTGAACCGCCCGGGCTCGCTGGAGCAGATTGCGGCTATCCATCACCTGCAGCCAGGCGAGTCGGCCTGCCAGTCCGATCAGGCCGCCACAGAGCAGCAGATACACCGCTAGCAGGCGCCGGACGGGTACCGGTTGGATTGGTACAACCCGGGAGCTCGAACGGGGAAGGCGAGCTCCGAATTGGTGGGCCTGGCCCATCAGTAGCCGGTGGGAATCTGGCGTAGATGTGGCGCCGAGATTCGAGGTAGGCCGGCTTGGCTTTGGGGCTGCACTGGTTTGGAGAGATATATCAATTTATCACTGCTGGTGGGCACCAGCCAGCCAGGTTTGCCGGCGGCAGTGAGATGGTGACGCTCTAAAAGTGCTCCGGATTCCTGCAGCTGATGGCCCAACAGCTCAGCGTTTTGCAATTGTTGATACCGATACCCCCACTGGTTTTGCCAATACAGGGTGAGCGTGCTCAGGGCCAACATGCTTATGCCAAGGCCTGCAAGTGTGCCGTCGGCGGCTCTGTGGAGGCCTGCAAGCCAGGGGGCCTGGCGTTCAATTCGACGGGGCGATAGCGAGGCCTGCAGCAGCTCCAGGGACTGGCGCTGGGATCGCTCAGTTCGGCGGCGGCTTTGGCGGGCCTGGCGGCGTGGCTGAGGCTTAAGGGCAGACGGCCGTGGAGATGGGGAGGCAACCAAGGCCGGGTCCTAACTTCATCGCGATTCAACCACTACATGCTCTGCTCAGCAAGGCAGCATCCGCAGGTCACCGGCTGAATGTTTTCGAGCGCACATCTACAGCAGCGCAAATCTGGAGCAGTTGAGCGGCCTCCACCAGCCGCCCCCCTGGACCGTTCAGGTGAGCAGGATCAAATTCAAGAAGGTGAGGCCATTCCAGAGGCCGTGCATCAGTACGCAGGGCCCCAGGCGGCCATGGCGCAGTCGCAGCCAGCCCAGGGCCAAACCAAGCAGCGTTAAGGGGGTGAGCTCCCCGAGGCTCAGGTGGGCCAGGCCAAATACCAAGGCGCTCAGGCCCACCCCTGCCGCCGCCCCCCAGTGGCGGCTCAATACCGGCAACAGCACGCCGCGAAACAGGGTTTCTTCAAACAGGGGCGCCACCACCACGGCGGTGATCGCCAGGCAGGCCAGGGCCAGGGGATCGCCGGTGGTGAGCACCAGTTCCAACAACGGATTGCTGCCGCTGGGCTGACTCCACAGGCGCTCGATCAGCCAGCCCGCCAGGGCCACCAGCGGCAGCACCATCAACACGTGGCCCAGGGCAAGGCCCAGGGCCGAGCCCCCGGGTCGCCAGCGCCACTGCAGCCAGCCGCCCTGGGGCGCCGGCACCAGGGGTCTCAGCTGCAGCGCCAGGATCGTCAGCGGAGCCACCATCACCCCCATGTAAAGAAGCAACACCTGCAATCCCTGTTGCAGGGCGGGTCGATCGGCCAGGGGCATCAACAACCCATGCACGATCGGCATCAAAAGCAGCGGCGCCACCAGTCCCCCCAGCACCACGAAGCCGCCGGCGATCAGCAGCGTCACGTCCTCCAGAGCCAGGGCGGGAGCCACCAGGGTCGCCAGCGGGCCGCCGCGGCGCCGCCACAGCCGCCAGCCCTCGCGTCCCAGCAGGCCAAGGCCGGCCAGCAGCAGCAGCACCGGCAAGACGCTCACGGTGAGCCAGCGCAGCAGGGCCAGGCGCTCGACCGCCGGGTTTTTGCAAAGGGAGGCACCGCCCCCCAGCTGTTCACAGGCCAGCTGATGGGTTAGCGGCGCGAGCGACCAGGGCTCCAGCAGGGCCTTGATCGCTTGCTTGCTCTGGCTGGCTTCCCCGCTGGACTGGTAGAAGCCGCTGGTAGGGGATTCGCCGCTGGCGGGGGATTGCTCGCTGGCCAGGGAGGTCAGCAGGGGTAGCTGGGCGGGCGTTACCTGCTGTTCCAGGTCGGCCAGGCGGCGGTTGGCGCTGAGGCGATCGCCGGCACGGGCATCCAGCAGGGCCAGTTCCAGTTTTTCGGCGGGCCGCGGCGTCGCGCCGGGCTGCTCGATTCGCTCGTTCAAACTCCTGCGCAGCTCCTCAAGCGGCCGCTGCTCCTCATCCAAGCCCTGGCGCAGGTAGGCCGGCAGCAGGGGTGCCACCTGGGCGCTCAGTTCCAGCTGGCGGATGCTGAGGATGCCGTTCACCGATGGCCGCTGCAGGCTCTGCTGCAGGCCGCTGAACCAGAGCAGGCCGCAGATCACCAGGCTGAGCAGGGCCAAAAGGCCCTTCCAGCGGCGCGGGGCTGCCGAACTAGTTGGGCTCACGGGACGGCCCTCCGCGGCCATGCATCGGGCCTGATTCTCCCCTCCCATACGATTGCTGCCCAGACGCGCCAGGTCCGTGACCCTCCGGATTGTCTTGGTCCGCCACGGATTGAGTAGCTACAACCTGGAACAACGCATTCAGGGGCGGGATGATCTCTCCTCGCTCACCTCCGAGGGCGTGGACCAGGCCCGCAGTGTTGGCGCGGCCCTGGCCGAGCTCACCCTGCACAGCGCCTACAGCTCGCCCTTGGCTCGCGCCAGGGACACCGCCGCCAATCTGTTGGCGGCCCAAGGGCAGGGCTTGGCGGCCCAGTTCGATGACGACCTCCTCGAAATCGATCTGGCGCCCTGGAGTGGATTGCGGCGCGAGGAATTGCGTCAGCGCTTTCCGGAGCAGGAACAGTGTTGGCGGGAAGCCCCCCATAGCCTCAGCCTGCAGCGTGCCGACGGCAGCAGCTACCTGCCCCTGCTGGAGCTGATGGATCAGGCGGCCCGCTTCCAGGAGCGCCTGCTGGCCGACCATGCCGATGCCCTGATTGGCATGGGCTCCACTGACGAGGGCTCCACTGGCGAGGGCTCAAGTGGCGATCGCACTGTGGTGGTGGTGGCCCACAACGCCATTTTGCGCTGTCTGCTGCTCTGTCTGCTGAACCTTCCAGTGCAGGGCTTTCGGCGGCTGCGCAAGGACAACGCGGCGGTGTCGGTGCTCAACCTCAGCCGCGCCGCCGATGGCCGGCTCGGCGTGCAGGTGGAATGCCTGAATGCGGTTCCCCATCAGCCGGATGAGCTGCCCTCGCGCGGCCGCGGCCCACGCCTGGTGTTGGTTCGCCATGGTGAAACCGATTGGAACCGCCAGGGGCGCTTTCAGGGCCAGATCGATATTCCGCTCAATGCCAATGGCTGGGCTCAAGCCGAGGCGGCCGGCCGCTTCCTGGCTCCTGTTTGCTTCCAGCGGGCCTATACGAGTTCGATGGCCCGCCCGCGCCAAACCGCCGAGGCGATCCTGGCCAGCCACCCCGGCGTTCCCCTCACCAGCACCAGCGGCTTGGTGGAGATTGGCCATGGCCTCTGGGAGGGTCAGCTGGAGAGCGAGATCGCCGCTGGCTGGCCCCAGCTGCTGGCCGACTGGAAGAGTCAGCCGGAGAGCGTGCAGATGCCCGAGGGTGAAACGATCACGGCGGTATGGCAGCGCTCCCTGGCCTGCTGGCAGAAAATCGTTCGCGGCCTGGCGGACGATGAGACGGCCCTGGTGGTGGCCCACGATGCCGTCAACAAGACGATCCTCTGCGCCCTGCTGGGCCTCACCCCGGCCGATATCTGGGCGATCAAACAGGGCAATGGCGGGGTGACGGTGATCGATTACCCCAATGGCTGGCAGGGCAATCCGGTGGTGGCCGCCCTGAATCACACCACCCACCTGGGTGGAGTGCTCGATCGCACGGCCGCTGGCGCCCTCTGAACCGGCTATGGCTTCCATCTGGCTGCAGCGGGTGGGGTTGCTCAACCCCGACGGAGAAGCGGCCGCTGGGGATGCCCTTTTAGCTGGTGATGGTGAGCTGATCGCCATCGGGGCGGCAGCGGCAGCCGCCGCCCGGGAGCTGGGCCTGCGGCCTGTAGATGCCGCCAATTGGTGGCTGGGGCCGGCTCTGGTGGATCCCCACAGCGTGCTGGAGGATCCCTGGGGCGGCCGGGCCGAGACGCTGGCATCGCTGGCGGCCGCGGCCCTGGCTGGCGGCTACGGCACTATGGCCCTGCTGCCCTGGGCCGCCAGCTGGCGCGACCGACCCGAGCGGCTGCAGCTGGTGGGTCCCGATCCGCTGCGCCTGTTGCTTTGGGGCAGTTTCAGCGTCGATGGCGCCGACCAGCGCTTGGCCCCCCATGGCGACCAACTGGCCGCCGGGGCATTTGGCCTGGCCGGCGGTGAGAACTGCCCGCCGCTGGCCCTGTTGGAGCGGGGCCTGAGATTGGCGGAACAGGCCGAGGCGCCCCTGCTGCTGGCCCCCCGGGACGCCAGCCTGGTCGGTGCTGGCTTCGTGCGAGAGGGGGTGGAGGCGCTGCGGGCCGGTTGGCCCCTCGATCCCAGCCTCAGCGAGCAGTTGCCGCTGCAGACGCTGCTCAGTTTGGCCGAGGCGCTGCAGGTGCCGGCCCTGAGGCTGATGAACATCTCAACAGCGGCGGGGGTGGAGTTGCTGCGGGGCTGGCGCGGTCAGCGACGGCCCCTGGCCAGTGTGGGTTGGTGGCACCTGTTGGCCGATGCCGCTCGTCTCGATCCCACGGCCGAGGGTTGGCGGTTGGTGCCCTCCCTGGGTACCCCCGGGGACCGGGAGGCCCTGATCGGGGCCCTGGCGGAGGGTTTGATCAGCGCTGTGGCGGTGAACCATCTGGCTCTCGATGCGGAGGAGCACCTGCTTCCCCTGGATCAGCGACGCAGTGGTGTGGCAGGCCATGGCCTGGTACTGCCGCTGCTCTGGCGGGAGTTGGTGGCAGAGCGCGGCTGGAGCCCGGCTCAACTCTGGCAGGTGCTTTGTTGGGGGCCGGCGCAGCTGCTGGCGATCGAGCCGCCGCTGTTGCGGCCCGGCACGCGGCACTGGCTGCTGTTTGACCCCCAGGCCGCAGCTGCTCCACCACCGGCCGAGGGTTCCCTGGCCGCCAACCGGCCGCTGCTGAAGCAGCTGCGGCCGGGCGTGCCCCTGCGCGGCGCCATTCGGGCCAGCGGGCTGGTGCCGATTGAGAACTGGGATTTGTAGTTATTGTTTTTGAAATTCTAATTTTTTGGATTTTAGGAAACTCTCAAATGCCGCCATTTTGTCGCCTAGTCAGCTTATGGCCATTGCTGCATTAGGGGTCTGTTGGCCATGGCTCAGCTTTTTCATAGATCCCTTTAGCTTTTAAGGTTATAGCTAGTTTTTAATAAAGCATTCTGCCTGATTTAGGTTCTTATTTCTTTTTTAATTTGTGGCTTGCAGTTGTGTCTTGGGGCTCGGGTGACGCCTGGCTGTGTTTGAAGTTTTTGCTCGGGTATTGTCTGCGTTTGAGTTTGACGCCAGCCAGTGGTTGGCTTACTACTAAAGATTGCCGGTGTTATTGAAGGGGTAGAAGCGCCAAAAGGCTCGGCCGATGATTTCACTCTCGGGCAGGAAGGGGCCGCCGGGCCAGAATCTGCCATCCCAACTATTGGCCCGATTATCGCCAAGCACGAGCACATGGCCGGCGGGCACCACCACGTTCAAGGTGCGGCAAGGACCCATTCCCTGGGCATCCACACTACAGGGATATTTCATGTATGGCTCTTTGAGTTTGCTGCCATTGATGCTTACCAGGCCGTGGGGATTTACTGTCACCTGTTCGCCAGGCAGGCCAATTACCCGCTTGATATAGGCATCGCAGGCCGGATTGGCGATGCCCGGCAGGGTATTGATCAGGGGCAGGTTTACCACCAGGCACTGCAAAGGGCTCACCGGGTGACCTGCCTTCAGAACCGGGTCGAAGTGTTGGGGGGCGTGGAAGACCACGATTTCGCCCCGCTTGGGCTGGCGTCTGTGGTAGCTGAGTTTTTCCACCAGCAGCCGATCCTGGATTTGCAGTCCCGGCAGCATCGAGCCGGAGGGGATGTAGCGGGCCTCCACCACAAATTGGCGAATCCCGAGGGCTACTCCCAGGGTGAGCACCACGCTGCGCCAAAACGCCCAGTGGCGCTCCTGGTGCTCGCCGCCAGCTTCGCCGCCACCATCACCGCCAGCTTCGCCGCCACCATCACCGTTGTGCTGCTCGCCTGATTCGGCCACCAACCACCTTTCCGCACCGGAAAGGGCAGATTAGGCAACGCCTTGCCCTGCGCCGCGCGCTCCCCATGGCCCGTCCTCGCTGGAATCGGCAGCTCGTGACCCAGCCCGGCAGGTGGCAGCGCTACTGGGATCGCTCGGTGGCGCTCTGGGCCGCCCTCAACTTGGTGTTGGTGGCCTTTGATCTCACCTACTTGCCCCTGCGCAGTTTTTGGTTGCAGCGCAACCTTTGCCCCATCCCCTCCCTGCCGCTGGTGTTACCCCTGGGCTGGTTGCCAGATGTCACCCCCTGGGTGGATCCGCTCAAGGGCATCGAGCCCCACCGCGAAACCCAGGCCTATTTGAAGGCTTTTGATCAGTTGGATCGGGCCATGGACCGCCGGCCCAGCAATTACCCAGGTAGTGGCACTGGTAAAAACAGCGGCACTGGCATAGGCAGTGGTAATGGCGGTGTTAGCCCCGAGCAACGGCAGTTGCTGGCGCGTCAGCTGGCCTTGACGGTGCAGATGATCGACGCCAATCCCTTCCTGGCCTCCGGTGGCATGGCCACCTTGGAGACGATCAAGGACAGGCTGCGTCATCGGGCCCAGCTGGACTCGGCCAAGGCCGCCACGGCGGCGTTACTGGATCCAGCTCGGCTGGCGCTGGTGGGCTGGAGTGGTGAGCGGCAGTTTTGGCGCCAGCAGGTGTTGCCCCTGGTGACCACCAATTATTGGCGTTCAATCGACGAAAACGGGCGACCCACAGACCACTTCTGGCGGCTGGATCTGCTGCTGTTCCAGAGTGTCTTTGCCATCGATATTTTGCTGCGGCTTCTGCGTTTGCGGCGGCGCCTGCCCGGCTTGAGCTGGCGGCATGCCTGTTTGCGGAGCTGGATTGATTTGCCGCTGCTGCTGCCCTTCTGGCGCTGGTTGCGGCTGTTGCCGGTGCTGGCGCGTCTGCAGGCGGCGGGGCTGGTGAATCTGGAGCCGTTGCGGGCGGTGGTTAGCCGCGCCGTGGTGGCTTTGCTGGCCCTGGAATTGTTTGAGGTGCTCGCTCTGCAGTTACTCGATGGCGGCCAATCTTTGATCCGCTCGGCCCGCTGGCCGGAGCGAATTCGGCGCCTGCGCAGTCACCAGAGTGTGGCCGCCAGTAAGGATGATCGCCAGCTGGCCGAACTGGTGCGCATCTGGGCGCCTTTGTTGCTGGCCCAGGTGGCGCCCAGGCTGGCTCCAGAAGCCCAGAACCTGCTGGTTTATGCCCTGCGCCAGAGCCTTGCTCGCAGCGTGGTGCCGCCGGCGCTGAGAGCTTTGCAGCCCCTGTTGCTGGTGGAGAACGGCTTCAGCCGCCAGTTGGCCACTGGCATGGTGGACACCTTGGTGGAGCTCAGTCGCAATGCCGGCCAACAGCTTTCCCAACTCGATGACCAGCAATTGGCCCTGCTGCAGCGCTGGGTGGATCGCTTCTGGGAGGAACTGGCGGCGGCTCTTGAGCGGGGGCCGGTACTGCAGCGCTCGCAGGAGTTGCTTGTTGCCATGCTGGAGGAACTGAAAACTTCCTACCTCAGCCAGGTGAATCGTTCGGGCATCGAAGCCCTGATCCAGGAGCTCGACCAGCTCACCACTGGCCCCGGAGGGGGAGTTGGAACTGGAGCCAGTGGTGATGCGAGTAGCAGGGATGGGAGGGCGGAGTAGGGGGCGGAATAGGCGGTTGGGTTAGGGGGGTGATTAGGGGGAGGACTGGCGGGTTGGATCATGGGATTTGATCAGGATGGGGGGAAGGCTTTTGAGTATTTGTTCCTCACAATTGGCAACACCCTTCAATTCTCAACATCCTGCAATCATCGGTTTCCCACACCCGGCTCCATCGCAGGGCTGATCGGCTTACTGCGTCAACACAGTCGATTCGCCGCCCAGCGCCACCTGATGCTGCTCTGGGCCTACGGCCAGGGCTTCTGCTGCCAGCATTTGTTCTGCGACCAGAAGTCGGGAATCTTCCAGCTGGAGAGCAGCTACTTGCGCGACTCTGAACGCATCGATCGGCTGTTGCTGGTAGTGGCGATCGTCATGCTGGCGAGTAGTTTGCAGGGATTCGCCGTGAGCCTGATCAAGGATGCCAGCAAACTCACCTCCGGATCGCCTTCCCTGAAGCAGAAGGCCCAGGCCCTGCCCGATCTGTTGGCGGCTGACCACTACCAACAACCACCGCCCTACGAAGCCCTGGTGGGAGATCTGCGCGGAACTTGCTCCAGACGCATCAACATTCAACACCGGTTGGTTTATCAGCTGCTGGATGAGATGCGGCTGGTGAAGGTGTTACGGATGTGGAGTCACTACGAGTAGGCACGACAGCTCAGGCGGAGGACAAAGAAGAGTTTGTCCGGTTACTATGGTATTACGAGGAATTCCGCGAAGTATGCATCATCAACTACTGCGTGATGAGCAACCACATCCACGTGCTTGTCGAAGTGCCGCAGCGCCCGTCGCAGATGCCCATGATGCGCAACTGCTGGGCCAAACTCAAGCGCCTTTACAGCCCGGAAGCGTTCACCCAGAGTCGCTGGCAGTTCGCAAACCGCCGCCGCCTCGGTGCAAACGAAGAGGTAAAGGCGCTGAACGAGTCATTGTGCGACTAAACTAAGACTTAGTTCAAGGCGGTGCGTCATGGCCGTCGCGAAGAAGCCCCTGGCTAACCAGCATCTGGTGAATGTGCACCAGGCGAATATCTATCTCTCCCAGTTGCTGCAGGAGGTGGAGCAAAGGCAGGCTCCGGCCCAGCCGGTGGCGGCGCCTGGGGCGATGCGCGGCCAGATCGCCCTGGCCGATGATTTCGATGCGCCCTTGGATGGGTTGTTTGAGGCGTTGCAGTGACGGCGCTGCTGATCGATACCCATCTGATTTCTTGATTACCCAGCTCGCTCCGCGCAGGGCCGACCGGGCGAATAGACTGGTACGCATATACCAGGTGAGCCATGTCGCGCAGTGCCATCCATTTCC
>JBIKVR010000109.1:0-8551 GCA_044356735.1 Prochlorococcaceae cyanobacterium | reverse complement strand
CCAGATTGGCGCCTCCACATCCGGGCACTTGCATGCAGTTTCTTGTGACAGAATGCAAAAAGGTTGCCATGAATTGGATTTGGTGCTGATTCTTCGAACGCTCAAGATCAGAAGCGGGGTGTAAATCTGGAATTTACAGTTCCCTCCGCTCCCGTCTTCTGAATCTTGATGTTGGACAGTTCTTGAGTCAGTAGAAAAGACCACTTCGGCCTCCTATCACAACAAGAGCTCTGTCCAGTGCTCCTTCGTATGCTGATTCTGATGTTCCAAAGAATCCCACTTTTGAATATCCAGTGGGATCTAACGCACGCCGATGTTCCATGCCCAATGCACGAACAGAAGCCGGAACATACTTAATAAAAGATAGACCGTGCATGCTGCAAAATAGATTTGTTGATGAGCCCGAGTAAATTCGCTTGATTAACCCAAGATAAAGCTCTACCGCATCAGTGCTGGCGCCGATTTCTTCTGCAATTCTTCCGATCTCGTAATCGCGCTTGGCATTCACCAAGAATCCACCCCATAGATAGATAAAATGCTGAGCAAACGGCAATAATCCAGGCATAAGCCTTGGGTACGATGAAAGCTCATTAACTGCATGGCGCAGGTTGGGTCCAACTGCTCGGATTAGATGAGCTGGGCTTTGGTGCTGAACAATAAGCTGTGTCATTCGTACGACTGCGTAGATATTCATCATCCGATGCAGCAAGTGGATGTAGAAGGTAGCTTCCACTTCGTCATCTGGAGCCGATCTCAGGCAACTTGCTTTTGTTGTTCCTTTTGCAGCTGCAACAACATCTGACGTGTCAGAGTATTGATTAGTATACTCATCAAAGGATAGCTTTAGCTGCTCCTGCGGGTCATGCACTTTCCACAGCTGAGATGTAAGAAAACGAAGATGCTGCTTGCTCTTTGCGTGTGCGCTCGCCTTTGAGACTAGGAAGTCATGGACAAGTTGCCATGCAAGAAACCTATTGAAGAATCTTGACCGCTCCTCACGCAGAGGTGCTCCGCCAATAAGCGGGAGGATATAGTAGGTAAGATTATTCTTCTCGATAATCCTTGTGTCGAGGAGTTCTGCAAGCTTCTTTCTATTGGCTGGACAAGCTTTCTTGCAAAGAAAGACAATGTCGTCGGGCGCTGGGGTAAGCAGCTGCTTGAGTGAAGCAGACTTTCTAATATCCTGAAAAGATGGATGCCCACCTTTGCATTCAAATATGATTCGTGACTCTCGCCAAGGCGAGAACTGAGACGCAAAGACATCAACTTCTGCTACGCTCTGCCCATCCATTTCATATAACACACTTCTCATTACAGTAAATCCTGTGGACGCACATGCAGCAGCAGTCAGCTGCTCAAGGGAAGTGCTTGAATAAGCATCAAGCTGTGGAGAGAGTGGGATGGTGGGATTAAATTGCACTTCTTTAGGCTAGTCGGCATACTGTAGTGTCATGCGCACTCTACGGGTTGTTCAAACAGAGGTTAGGGATCCTTTGTTGTAATGACAGAATCTGCCCAACAGGTTTTCGGCGGACCCACATAATACCCCCCTTATTCGCCGTTTTGGCCGCCTAAAAGCGGAGAGGCAGCGTCAGGCACCTGTGAGATCGCTTGCGATGACAAGCAGTTCACACAAGTCGGAACCATTCCGGGTTTGATAGGCGGGTCCGCCTATAAGGGTTCGCCATGTTACAAAAGGGCGGCAGTGCTGCGAACGCCCAACGGGGCTGGATTTAGCGCATGGGTGTAAATCATTGTGGTTTTTATATCGCTGTGCCCGAGTAATTACTGAATCATGCGAATATCTTGACCGCGCACCTCCTACATGTGTCCGGGCAGATCACCAACCGGGCTCTATAGGAGCAGCATCAGCCGATCCTTGCCCAGAGCTTCATGGCAAATGCCAGCCTCCTACAAAAATTCACGGCGATTGAACAAGGCCAGATCAGCCGGTTGATTAACACTTAGCAGCGGCTCCATAGGCAAGGGCACCGCCTGCCTACCCACCAGAGCCAACCAACTCTGCAGGCTGCGTTCCCCGGCGGCCAGCCTTGCCGCCGGGCTGTCGATGGCGCTCATCGGCGGGGACAAACCACAGCTGTTGCTGCGCCTGGCTGCTACGGCCCGTGGTGCTCCCGTAATTGACGCGAAGACATCTGGAGCTTTACGCGACAGTGCCAGAACAGACTCGCCAATAATAGTGAACTCACGCTCCACGGATGAGCGCACAAGTCTGTTCACCAGATAATCCTCCTCTTCCAAGCCGAAAAGAGCACTGTCGATTGCTTCACATGATTCCAGAATGTCAGCGAGATAAGCAAGAGGTTTACGGTTCATACAGTTTCCATTTCGTTCTATTGACATCGTCGCGGATGTAGCGATTCTTGAGTGCTCCGGCCATTACTAAATCAATTTCAGCTCCGAAGATAGTGCGCAATTCATCTAGCAGACCGAAATAAGCATCTGGTTTGTCGGAAGGTGGCATTGATCCGAATTCGACTAAGAAGTCGATGTCGCTGCGTCCGGGTTCAAAATCATCTCGGAGCACAGATCCAAAGACATCTAAACGCTCAACTCTGAACCGTTCACAAGCTCTAAGGATTGCATCAATTTTGCCTGTTATCACAGCAACCATGGCACACCTCCCTTGGCAACCTGCACTGACGCGTCCAAGTACTTTAACCCATTCTGAGTGGGTTGTCTTGTCGGTCTAACACAGCCCTGTGGGGGCTGAGGGGCTTGAACCTACTGCAGATAAGTCCGCCCGCTTTTCAGGTTTTCTTTGTGATTGCCCTGGCTGGCAAGCAGAAGTAATTGCCCCATGGATCTCATTGCTTCGCTAGGAGTGTACTTGGTGTTGAGCTGATCGCGGCCTTAGGCTACACATTGCACCTGTGGTGGTATCGAAAGAGCAAACAGTGAAGCCGTGGGAGCATGAAGCACGCCTCACAAGTCACTCGGCTGAAGATCGGTGTTCTTCGAAATTCGTGACATCATCCAAGGACCTATCTCCTCGCCATTATGGGAAGCAAAGACGAAGTCGGCATATCAATCATGAGCAAGGGTCTTGTGAGATCCCGACTGTCGCTTTAGCCGCCACCCAATAGACTGGAGAGCAGCAAACACCCTCCTCGCTTTGACTGATGGCCATGTACTCATGCAGTAACTGGGAGCGAAAAGCATATACTCACAAGCTCTAACTCGCTATTTTCAAGCCTGTCGACGATAACGCTAATAGCCAAGATTTCAGCCCTTGACATTGCATCCGCAGCAGGGTCTCCATACGAGAGAGCAACAGGCAGCTCGGGAATCTCTGCTATCCAGCACCCATCAACTTCTTGCTCGCACTCCAAAGTAAAACTCATCATCTAGGTACTTTTTACAACCACCGTAGCAACAATCCAGGTCAATGGCATTGCCCCCGCCCCCTGGCTCAGCTTCAATGCCAGGTGTTGGGCCAAAGCTCAGTAAACCTCATCCACACAATACCCCATTTCTCGACGTTTTGACCGTCTGAAAGCGGGAGACCAAGCGGCAGGCGCCTGCAAGATCGCTTGCGATGACAAGCAGTTCACATAAAAAGGAACCATTCCTGGTTTGATGGGCGAATCCACCGATAAGGGTTCGCCAAGTTACAAAAGGTCGGCAGGTCTACACATCCCAATCGAGCCAGAGTTGAGCAGATGAGTGAGGATAATCGAGCAGCAGCTTCACGCACCGCGTTACGCCTATGGAGGCGAAAGCATCAGCCCGCTGATCGCAGGGGTCAGACCAGGGGATCGCGGCCGGCATCGAGCAGTCGGTCGATCTGATCGAGCGCCTCATCCAGTGGTTCGATCGCCTCGGCCACGGCGGCATCGGTGGCCTCGCTGCTGGGCCACTGGGCATCCACCTGCCGCTGCAGATGCCGCAGCCCGCCATCGATCTGCTCCAGCCGGGTGGAGAGCGCCAGCAACCTGGCCTCGCGGGCGTCCATCCCGAAGCGGGCCGCATCGAGATTGCGCATCAGTTGATCCACCAGGCGCTCTCGCTCGCGCCGCAGGGTGGGTGAAAGTTCGCGGCGCAGCTCCTGCCGCTCCCGGCTGAGCCGGCCCTGGAGCTCGTCCACCGAGAGCAGGATGCCGCCGCCGGATTCGAGCAGGGGCCGCCGCTGGGCGATCCGTTCGGGAATCCCCCTGAGGCGCTCGCAGCAGAGCTGCACCATCCCGAGCGGTTCCAGGTGGCCGGGATCCTGAAAGCGGGCCATCGCCTCACCGCTCACCATTTCGGCCTGCACAGCCAGCTGGGAGGCGCGCTGCTGGGCGCCATCGATGCTCTCGCGCACCCGACGGTCGCGCAGCCCTTCCCCGCGGCGGCCCTGCCGGTGCCGCAGCGTGGCCAATCCCAGCGCAATCAGCACCGCCAGCGTTAGAGCCAGCGGCAGTGCGAGCGGGGTGAGCCGCACCAGCAGCACCAGCAGCAGCCCGGCCACCGCCACGGCCAGCGGATCATCGAGCGGATTGGCCCAGGCGGATGGCAGACGCGACATCAGAAGGAAAGCTGCATTTGTTCCATGCGCTTCAAAATGCTCACGGGCGTGCCCTCCACGAACACGCCGCCATTGCTCTCGGCGATCCGGCGCAGGGCGTCGGCGTCGTATTCACCGCTGCTGCCGTAGCCGATCGTGAACACACCGATGCGATCGTCACTGGCGAAACCGCTGCGGCGCAGATCGGCTTCAAGGGCCTGCAGCGACAGCTTGGATTCGGAATCGATGCCGTCGGTGAGCACCACCACCGCGAGGATCTCGCCGGGTTTGCGGGTGCGGCGCAGCCAGTTGCGTCCCACTTCCACGGCGTCGTAGAGGCGGGTGCCACCCTGGGCGCGGAGGCCGCTCACGAAGGTCATCGCCTTCGCCGCATCGGCACGGCCGCCGCGCAGCACCACCGGCTCCCTCACGCTGCTGTCGAAATCGATCAGCCCGAGAACATCGCGCGGGCCTGTCTGGGCCAGATATGCCTGAAGACTGCGCTGGGCGGCGGGCAGTTTGTCCCCCTGCATCGAGCCGGAGCTGTCCACCACCAGGGCCACGCGCGAGGGCTTCTTCACCTGATTACGCCAGGTGGTGATGATCGCCTCCACCACCTCGGGGCTGGGAGCCCGCAGTGAGTCGTACACGGCCTTGGGATCAGCGCCGTAGGCGGCGCTGATCCGGGCCATCGGCACCGCTGGATTGGCGGGTCGCAGACCCTGATCGGCGGCGAGGCGCTGCAGCGCCGGCTGCTGCAGCCGCTCGACCAACAGCAGGGCAGCCTGCCGCTCCCGATCCGACACCCAGGGCGCCGTGGGCAGGATGGCCCGCATGGTGCTCGAGTAGGTGGCGCGGGGATAGACGGCCACCAGAGCCTCCTGGCCTGGTGCGCGGCGGCCGTTGGCCGCCACCACCGACGACTCGTAAACGGAGGCCACAGAAGCCCAGAAGATGCCGTTGCGCTGCATCGTCCGCGCCAGTTCATCGGTGGAGCTGCCGTAGCGAGTCACATGCTTCTGGATGGCGGCCACGGCTGCCGCATGGACCTTCACATCGTTCAGGTTCAGCTGCTCGGGCCGCTTGCCGGACAGCTCGGCCACCATGGCCACAAGCGTCTGCAGCCCTGAATTGGAGCGGCTGGGGGCAGTCTGCACAAAGCGGATCGGCTGCGGCGGACCGGCGGGATCGAGCTGCTGATGGTTGTCGGCACGGGCCAGGGCCAGGAAGGGCTGGGGCCGCTGCAGCCCCTTCACCAGGGCAGGCGTGGTCATCAGCACCATCGGGCTGGTGGCCAGGGCGGGACTATCGGCGCTGGGGGGAATCAGCGAACGCCCGGGGGCG
Organism: Prochlorococcaceae cyanobacterium; assembly: GCA_044356735.1. Classification (GTDB taxonomy): domain Bacteria; phylum Cyanobacteriota; class Cyanobacteriia; order PCC-6307; family Cyanobiaceae; genus UBA5018. The sequence continues at coordinate 2,700 of JBIKVR010000109.1, read as the reverse complement.
ATGGCCTGGAGGCGATGGCGCAGCAGCTCCTGGTAAATCTCACCATCCACCGACACCAGGGTGGGAATTGCGGGATCATCCGCACGGCCACCGCCCTGCAGCACGGCACGGGCGTGGCTCTCCATCTCGCTCACCACATCACCGCTGCCGCTGGCACGGCAGCGCAACAGCACCCGGGTGCCATCGGAGAGGCGCGGCGGGTCGCGCTCGATGGCGGCAGCCGACTCCTTGCAGAACCCGTCCAGGGCACTGCCCACCAGCATCGTGATCTCGATACTCGGCCCGGCCAAGAGGCCGCAGCCGGCCAGCAGCGACAGGAGTGCCAGAGGCGACAGCGCACCAACGATCAGCCGTGCCATTGGAAAGGCCTCGCGTCGCCCCTATTGTGCGGCGGCTGGCAACCTGCCGCCACCGATCCCCTCCGCCTGGCCCCCCGCGGTGTCCGTGATCACCCGCCGCCGAGCCCTCTCCCTATGCATCGCCGCGGCGGCCCTTGCGCTCGCCTCAGCGCCACTGCCATTTCTGCGCCGGCCGCTGCTGGTGGCGGTGGGTTCAGAGCTGGAGCAGCCGTTGCGGCAACTCGTGCCGCTGTTCGAGCGCCGTCATCCAGGCATCGAGCTGCGCTGGCAGGTGCAGGGCGCCCAGGACATGGTGAATCAGAACCTGGAGGGCAATGCCGATCGAGCCCGGGTGCTGATCCCCTCCAACCGGGAGCAGCTGCGGGCATTCCAGACATCAATGGCGGCGCAAGGAGCGCCGGCGCCATTCAGCGGGGAGCCCCAACCGATCGCCCGCACCCTGCTGGTGGCGGTGGTGTGGCCCGATCGCGGCGCACGGCTGTTCCCGGATGGCCGCTTCTCCTGGGCGCGACTGCAACAGGCAGCCGCGGCTGGCCAGTGGTCAGCCCTGGGGGGGCCTGAGGCCTGGGGCAGCTTCGATCTGCGCACCACCGATCCACTGCGCTCCAATTCGGCCCAGCTGACACTGGCGCTCTGGAGCCGGGATCTGCCGGGGGCCGCGTCTGTGGCGGTGCTGAAACGGGCCGTCTACCGGCCTGCCCGCTCCACCGACATCCTGCTGCGGGAGTTCATCAGCGGCGGCCGCAACGATGGCGACATCGCCATGGTCTACGAAGCGACGGCGCTGATGCGTTCCGCCGAGGCGCTGCAGCGCTGGCCGGGGGGCTACAGCCTGATCTTGCCCGACCCCACGATCGAGATGGTGCTGGCGGCGGCGGTGCTGCGGGGGGAGGCCACAGGCAGCGAGGCCGATGGCGAGCGTTTCGTGGACTTCCTGGCTGGCGCGGAGGCTCAGGCGGTGCTCAGAACCCTCGGCTTTCGTGGCCCGGATGGGCGGGGCGGCAGCCCAACGGCTAACCGGGTGCAGCGCCTGCCCCCGCCAGACCGGGCCCAGCTGGATGACCTGCTGCGCCTCTGGCAGCAGGCGGGTTGAACTCCGGCCAGGAAGCTGTTCGCAAGCCTCGATGTCGCCTGCCCTCGCGCCTTGAGCGCTACACCGTCAGTGGAATCGCCAGCGCTTTGTCCGGTACCGGGATCTGCCGGAACGATGTGGCCGCAAAATCGATCGTTTTGAGATCGACGCTATAGACGAGCGGACTCGCATACATGCGGATGAACAGGCGCAGATTTGTGAGATCCTTCACCACCACCCATTGCGTCATGTCGTAGTCGGTGCCGAGCAGGCTTTTAGCGCGTGCCGCCCCTTTGACGATATCGACGCCGTTCAGAAGATGAAACGCTTGCGCAACCGCTTCGTCGGCGGTGGCGGCGGGCAATGCGAACTCCTTCATGTAGGCCGTGCGCACGAAACGCGACGCGGGCTGGTAGTTGCCCGGAATGCCGGCAAGACCCGAGCCGTGACCCGGAATGCCCGGATCGCCTGAAATCGCACCCGGCGCTTTGAGCGTGAGCGCACCCAGGGTCACGCTTTCGGTGTCCCAGGGTGTGAGATGCGCATATAGGCCGAGATTGGCAAGATGAAAGGGAAAGGCGGGCAAGTTCGTGAGCACGCGCACGGGATTGTCGTAGAGATGCGCCTGCCCGTCGGCGAATTCGATCACAAGGCTCGCCCCGCTGGCATCGTGCACCGTGTAATGCAGCGGCCCGAGCTTGCCCAGGAACGCATCGCCGACCACGCGCACAGCGTCGGCGGCAAACGCGGCCTTAACGTCGGCAACGCTCGCGCAGTGCGCAAGCAGCCAATCGACGAAAAACGCCATCAGCACGTTCCGCGTGGCAGGAGAAGTGCGGCGCAGCTGGTACTGCGAGCCCGGCATCCACAAAGCGCCAGCCGTGAGACCCTTCACGTTGAGACCGTCGGTCACAAACGGCAGGCCGAAGCTCGATGTGCCGACATAGCTGTATTCAGGCGTGATCGCCATCTCCTCGCCCGCGTCGAAGCCGGTCAGCACATGCGCAACGCCTGCCCCGCGCACGAATATCTGCGTATGCAGATCGCGCCCGAACTCCATGCTGCGCCCGCCCACAAAACTGCCGTCGCCCGCCACGAGCAGAAAATCTGTGCACATCGCTTTTGCCTTTCTATCCGATTGAACAAGGTTTACTCTATACGCATTCTGTCACAGAAATGCCACATACAGAAATGTCATATACAGAAACGCCATATCTCGTGCAGTGCCCTCGGCATTGTCCGTTGGCCTTGCCGATGCGCTGAACGGCC
>JBIKVR010000115.1:0-7969 GCA_044356735.1 Prochlorococcaceae cyanobacterium | reverse complement strand
ACAGAAATGCCACATACAGAAATGTCATATACAGAAACGCCATATCTCGTGCAGTGCCCTCGGCATTGTCCGTTGGCCTTGCCGATGCGCTGAACGGCCGCGAAGGGCGTTGGTGACGCCGCTGCCAGTACCGCCGCTGTATCAACAGGCAAAACGGACGTTGTGGAGATCGTTAAACCAGGATCCACAGCGATCGGCCTCCCTTTGAGATAAGCGGGCCACGACTAGACCACACCAGTGGGAAGGCCCAGAGCAAAACGTGGTTGTCGAGCAGAAGCTTCACGCTCCCCAGCGCTCCAGCTCGTCGTCGGGCAGGGGCTCGAAAAACGCTTCATCCACGCGGCCTTGCAGGAACCCCAGCTGGCGGCGGGGGCTGGGATCGAGCGGTACCAGCTGGGCCCAGAGGTGAGTCTTCGCCTCCTGAACGTTGACGCAGCGCGGTGAGGGCCCTGGCGTGCCGGATGCGGGGACACCCTCGGCAGACGACATAGCCTACTCTGATCGTTCTGGTCAGACTAACTGGCTGGTGGGTGCAACCGGAGACGAGGGTGAGCTATTCGCACAGCTGGCTATCCGCCCGCAAGCGCGGAACCACCACCGCCTCGGTCGCCGCACCCCGGCGAAAGAACACCGGTATCTGCCTCTCCTCAAAAGCCGGCCGTCGTCACCGGCCTGATTCAGCCAGCAACGCCATCATCCTCCCTGGCGCCAGCCCCAACCCCAACGCCCGAGGCGCCTCCAGCACCAGCGCCTCCCCGCTGGGGGGTTGCAGTTCCAGGCGCCAGGCCTGCAGTTGGTAGCCGCCGTCGCCGGGTCGGGCCGCCGCGGCCGCCTGGCCGCCTGGCCCGTAGAGGGGATCGCCCCAGAGAGGAGCACCTACAGCTGCGCAGTGGATGCGAATTTGATGGGGACGGCCGCTGGCGATCGCCACCTGCACCAGGTCTGCCTGGGGGGAGCATTCGAGCAGGGTGAGGCTACTGCTGGCGGCTAAGTCGTCGGGCTGGGAACCAGCGGCGGCACACCAGATCTGGCCCAGCTGCGGATGTTCACGGCGGCCGATTGCGGTATTTATTAACAGCGTTTCCCCCGGCGCCAGCGCTAGCGCCCCCGGCACCACCAGGGCGCGATAGAGCTTGCGGCAGCCGCCCGCCTCGCCCACCGCCTTCGCCTCATCGCCGGCACTGGCCAGCCCCGCCGCCGTGCTCTCCCGCAGGCTGGCGCTCAACCAAGCCCGGGTCTGGGGTTGGCGGGCACACACCAACAAACCACTCGTGTAACGCCCCAGCCGGTGCACCGGCCGGGGGATGGCGGCGCCGGCTCCCCGATGGCGCCGCTCCAGCAGCCGCAGCAGCGTGTGCTCCAACCAACCACCCGCCGGCAACACCGGCAGGCCGGCGGGCTTGTCGATCACCTGCAGGTCGCCGTCGTCGTACACCACCTGGAAATCGGCCGGCACGGCCCCCTCCAGCCAGGGGGGCCGCCGCCACACCAGCCGATCGCCGCTGGCCAGGGGCGCATCCAGCAGCAGCGGCTGGCCGTTGCGCCAGATCTCGCCAGCCGCCAGGCGCGCCTGCCAGCAAGCCCGGTCGGAATGGCGATGGCGGGCGGCATAGAAAACACTGGCCGGCAGGCCCGCCAGGGGGGGCTCCACCCGGTCGCGGTAGCTCCAGCCCTGGTTGACAGCAGCCGGTAACCAGCCTGCTGGCACGCCATCGGCCTGGGCGGCGGCGGCGTTGGCCGGGCTGCCCATCGCCACCGGCATCGCCATCGCCGCCCCAGCGCCTCCCCAAGAACTACTCAACGCATCAATCCACCAGGCCGCGCTCCAGGGCATAGCGCACCAGTTCGGTGCGGCTGGCGGTGCCGGTCTTGATGAACAGCCGGCTCACATACTTCTCCACGTTGCGAATGGAGGTTTCCAGCCGCCGGGCGATCTCCTTGTTCATCAACCCCTCCGCCACCAGCTGCAGCACGCTGGCCTCCCGCGGCGTGAAGCTGTGGTCGCTGGCCACAGGCGGTTTTTTGCCGCCGCCGCTGGCCAGCAGCGAGCGGATCTCGGTGATTTGCCTTGCCATCTGGCCGATGTCGGCATCAGCAAAGCGGGCCGCCTCCGCCAGCAACCGCTCCTGGCGCCGCACCACGTTGTGGACCCGGGCCACCAGCTCGTCGGGATCAAAGGGCTTGGGGATGTAGTCGTCGCAGCCGGCCTGGAAGCCGGCGATCCGATCTGCCGTCATCCCCTTGGCTGTCAAAAAAATCACCGGCGTGCCCCCCAGCCGCTCATCAGCCCGCAACTTGGCCAGCAGCCCGTAACCATCACAGCGGGGCATCATCACGTCGGATATCACCAGATCGGGCAGCAGCGCCTGGGCCGCCTGCCAGCCCTCCTCGCCGTCGTTGGCGGTGGTCACCTCCATGCCCTCGTCCTCCAGGTAGGCCTTCACGGCCGTGCGCAGACCCGGCTCGTCGTCCACCAGCAACAGGCGCACGGGGGCGGGCTGGGGCGGAGCCAGCTCGGCGGCGCCGGGCTGATCAGCGCTGGCCTGATCCGCCGCCAAGGGATGGCCAGATGTGGGGGCCGCCAGGCCGGCGGCGGTGGGGGCTGGGCTGGCCGGGGCCAGCGAATCGCCAGGTGCGCTGCTCATCAGCCAACTTTAGGCAGCACGGCCGAGCCTCTCCCAGCGACAGCAGCACCAAGCCAGCAACCCTCCATCAGCAGCCAGAAGCCCGATGGCAACCGCTGCGGGGCACCACCGGCGGCGGTCGCCAGCGGCCAATGCCAGCGGGCAATACCAGCGGTCCCAGGGGCCAGGGGCTCAGGGGTTTCAGCGGCCGCGGGGCAGCACCTGCTCCGATTCCTGCAGATTGCCGCTGTAGCCCAGCCGGCGGGCCAGGGGCCCCAGGCTGGCCGGATCCTTGCCGGCCTGCTCCGGGAAACAGGTGGCCCACCACACCAGGTGATCAAGGCGGTTGGAGGGGTTGATCTGGCCGCCGGGATTGAGCGCCCGCAGGAAAAAGCGGCTGCCATCGCTGGTTACCCGCATCGGTTCGGCCGGGCTGCAGCGAATCGACTCGCCGCGCACCACCAAATTGTTGGGCTGCTCGTCCCACAGCTTCACCCGCCAGAGGCCGGGCTGCTGGGGATCGGGCTGAATGTCGTAGATCCCCAGGGCCTGGATGCCGCCGGCCACCTGGCGCTGGCGCAGCAACACCAAACCCTTGGGCCGCACGTCCTGGGGATTGCCCGGCCCGCCATCCTGCGCCCGAGCCGGGGCCAGCGGCCCCGCCAGCAGCAGGGCGGCCAGCAGCCACCGCCAAGAGCCCAGCGACAGGCCCAAACGGCGGGGCAGAAGGGAGCCATTGATGGTGCCTAGACAGGGGCCCAGGCGGAGTCCCATTAGAGAAGCCTGGCGGGTGCCCTGGCTGGGGCGATCAGCCCTCTGGCTATGGGACGCCAAGGAGAAATTCAAACGACTCAGGGCTGAAGGGCTAAGGGGGCTAGGCGGCAAAAAAATCTCCAGCGGCGGGTGGCCGAGCCCAACCCTATTCAGCACAGTCAAAGTCAACGCGACCAAAGGCCACTCGGCTGAAAACGGCACAGCCAAAGTCAGCGCAGCCAAAGTCGGCGTAGCCAAAGTCAGCGCGGCGAACTTCAGTTCTACCGAATTCCACTCAGCTGAATCCAGCCCCGCCGATTCAGCATGGAACCATGCAGACCTACCTCGACCACCACGCCACCACCCCCTGCGATCCGGCCGTGGTGGCGGCGATGGCCCCCTGGTGGAGCGACCAATTCGCCAACCCCGCCAGCCGCCAATACCGCCCGGGCCTGGCGGCGGCGGCGGCGGTGGAGCGGGCCCGGGGCCGCGTCGCCGAGCTGCTGGGGGCTGGCGGCGCCCAGGTGGTGTTCACCAGCGGCGCCACGGAAGCCAACAACCTCGCCATCAAAGGCGTGGCGGAAGCGGCCCTGGCGGCCGGCGGCAAGCGGCGGCGGCTGGTGAGCCTGGCCACTGAACATCGGGCCGTGCTGGATCCGCTGCGCTACCTGGAGCGCCATGGCTTTCCGCTCACCCTGCTGCCCGTTCAAGCCGACGGCCTGCCGGATCTGGCCCAGCTGGAGGCGGCCCTGGGGCCCGATGTGCTGCTGCTCAGCGCCATGGCCGCCAACAACGAGATCGGCGTGCTGGCGCCCCTGGCCCCGATCGCCCAGCTCTGCCGCCTCCGGGGCGTGCTGTTCCACTGCGACGCCGCCCAGGCCGCCGGCCACATCCCCCTGGCCATGGAGCAGCTGGGCATCGATCTACTCAGCCTCAGCGGCCACAAGTGCTACGGCCCCAAGGGCATCGGCGCCCTGCTGATTCGCCCGGGGGTAACGGTGGCCCCCCAACAGCACGGCGGCGGCCAGGAGCAGGGGCTGCGGGCCGGCAGCCTGGCCGTACCGCTGATCGTGGGGCTGGAGGCAGCCCTGGAGGGGGCCATGGCCGATCGAGAGCGGCGATCCGAGCGCCTGGGGCGGCTGCGCGATCAGCTCTGGCAAGCCCTGGAGGCCCTGGGCCAGGTGCGGCTCAACGGCGCTCTGGCCCCCCGCCTGCCCCACAACCTCAACGTGTGCGTGGCTGGGGTGGACGGCGCGGCACTGCACCGGCGCCTGCGCCAGCACCTGGCGGTGAGCAGCGGCTCGGCCTGCAGCCAGGGAAGTCCATCCCATGTGTTGGCGGCCCTGGGCCGCAGCCGCCAGGAGGCCAGCGCCTCGATTCGCTTTGGGCTGGGGCGCGGCACCAGCGAGGCCGAAATCGAGCTGGCCATCGCGGCGGTGGCTGAGGCAGTTGCCCAGGAGCGCCACTCAATCAAACGCGGCTGATCAAACGCCACCGATTAGCGCGGCTCACCAAGCGCAGCTGATCAAACGCGGCTGATGAAATTGCTTAACGGCCCCGCTTTGAGCGCCGCCTGGGCGTTCAGAGCCGGCGGCGGGCCAGGCGCAACTTGGCGCTGCGGCTGCGGGGGTTGGCCTCCTGCTCCTGCTCGGAGGCCACCAGGGGCTTGCGGCTGAGGCGCTCCAGCCGCTCGTCGCTCACAAAGGCGTTTTTAACGCGGCGATCCTCCAGGGAATGGAAGCTGATCACCCCGAACAGCCCGCCCGGCACCAACCAATCCGGCGCCTGCTGCAGCAGCCGATCCAGGGCTGCCAATTCATCGTTCACGGCGATGCGCAGGGCCTGGAAGCTGCGGGTGGCTGGATGGATGCGGCCGTGGCGGGCCTTGGGGGGGTAGCAACCGGCCACGGCGTAGGCCAGCTCGGCGGTGCCCCGGCCGGAGTCCCGCCAGGGGCCCTCCTGCTTGATCCGCCGGGCGATGCGCCGCGACAGCCGCTCCTCGCCATACGCATAAATCAGATCGGCCAGCTCCGCCTCCTGCAGGCGATCGATCAGCTCGGCGGCGGTCTCGCCCCGCTCCACATCCATGCGCATGTCCAGGGGGCCATCGGCGCGAAAACTGAAACCCCGCGCCGCCACATCCAGCTGGGGGCTGCTCACCCCCAGATCGGCCAATACCGCCAAAACCGGCTCCGGCGGGCTGTAGGCGGCGAAGTTGCTGGCCACGATCCGCAGCCGCTCCCCGTAGGGGGCCAGGTGTTCGGCGGCGGCGGCCCGGGCGCTGGCGTCCTGATCGAGGCCAATCAGCCGCAGCTGGGGGTGGGCCTGCAGCAGCAGGCCGGCATGGCCGCCGCCCCCCAGGGTGCAATCGAGCAGCAGGCCGCCCTGGGGTCGCGCCGCCAGCAGCTCCGCCAGCGGCGAAAAGCTGGCCAGCACCGCGTCGGCCAGCACCGGCAGGTGCTCAAAACTGGAAGCCATATTTGGCATGCTCTCCTTCCTAAGATCCCGCCAGCACATTCCTTCCCCCCCCACGGCCCCATGACGCAGCTGGAGACGCGCACGGAGCCGATGGTGGTCAACTTCGGGCCCCATCACCCCTCGATGCACGGGGTGTTGCGGCTGGTGGTGACCCTCGACGGAGAAGACGTGGTGGACTGCGAGCCGGTGATCGGCTACCTGCACCGCGGCATGGAGAAGATCGCCGAAAACCGCACGAACGTGATGTTCGTGCCCTATGTGAGCCGCATGGACTACGCGGCGGGCATGTTTTACGAGGCGATCGTGGTAAACGCGCCGGAGCGGCTCGCCAATGTGACGGTGCCCAAGCGCGCCAGCTACATCCGGGTGCTGATGCTGGAGCTGAACCGCATCGCCAACCACCTGCTCTGGCTTGGTCCATTTTTGGCGGACGTGGGCGCCCAGACACCCTTTTTCTATATCTTCCGCGAACGGGAGATGATCTATGACCTCTGGGAAGCGGCCACCGGCCAGCGCCTAATCAATAACAATTATTTCCGGATTGGCGGTGTGGCGGCTGATCTGCCCTATGGCTGGCTGGAAAAATGTCTCGACTTCTGCGATTGGTTTGGCCCGAAAATCGATGAATACGAAAAACTGATCACCAACAACCCGATCTTCCGCCGCCGCATCGAGGGTCTAGGAGTGGTGACTCGCGAGCAGGCGATCAACTGGAGCCTTTCGGGCCCGATGCTGCGGGCCTCCGGTGTGCCCTGGGACCTGCGCAAAGTTGACCACTACGAGTGCTACGACGACTTCGACTGGGATGTGGCCTGGGAGAAAGAGGGCGACTGCTTCGCTCGCTACCGGGTACGCGTTAGCGAGATGCGCCAATCGCTGAAGATCCTGCGCCAGGCCTGCGCCATGATCCCCGGCGGAGCCACCGAAAATCTGGAGGCCCAGCGGCTGGCCCAGGGCAAGAAGAGCGAGTGGTATGGCTTCGACTATCAGTACGTGGCCAAGAAAGTAGCCCCCACCTTCAAAATTCCCTCCGGCGAGCTCTACACCCGCCTCGAATCGGGCAAGGGCGAAATCGGCGTCTTCATCCAGGGCAACGACGACGTCACCCCCTGGCGCTTCAAAATTCGCGCCGCAGATCAAAACAATCTGCAAATTTTGCCCCACATCCTCAAGGGGGCAAAAGTGGCCGACATCATGGCGATTCTCGGCTCAATCGACGTGATCATGGGTTCTGTGGATCGCTGATCGGCGCCCCCTGAATCGCCTGCTGGCCAAATTGCGGCGCTCGGCCTATCTGCTGCCGACCGGCCTCACCGCCTACCTGTGGCTGAAGGGCGGCTATTCAGGGCTGCCTGGCTTCAGCTGTCCGCTGCGGGCGCTCACCGGCATCCCCTGCCCCAGCTGCTTCCTCACCCGCGCCACCTGCGCCAGCCTGCGGGGGGATTTCAGCAGCGCCCTGCAGCTGCACGCCTTTGGGCCGCTGCTGGCGGCAGGGCTGGTGATCTGGTCGCTGGCGGCAATGCGGCGGCGGCGGCTGGGGCTAGCGGGGATCAAGCCTTGGCATTTAGCCGCCACCGCCCTGGCCCTGGGGGCCTACTGGGCGATGCGGCTGATGTTCAGCTATGGCCTGGGCCTGGGCGGCTTGCTGGCATTTCCCGCTTTTATTGCTTTGCCGGCCTTTGCAACTGGATAGGTGCCTGGGCAGACTTGCCGAGAAACAAAACCTGTATAGGCAAAAAGATCCAGGGGAGACCGGATAAAAATCGAGAGACCTGAAAAAGCTAGAGACTTGAAAAAGCTAGAAACTCGATAAAAATTTAGCTAAAGCACCTTCAAAACCAGAGGCACATCGAAAATTGCCCATTCGGCTCCCGCGAGTCAGGGTAAATTCAGTAGCCGCAAAGCTTCTCAGCTCACGAGATCGACTAGATTTGAGATTTTTCGAGATGCCCCTAAGATAGAACACCCTTGTGATAAGCTACATTCTGAATATAGAAGGTAGAAACAGGTACGGCCAAAATAGCCCCCAGGCCGCAGGTGACCAAAGCAACCAAGAACACCAATAGACCTACCAGGGCCTGGATACCCACAAACTCCCAGCCCTTTTGCGAACC
>JBIKVR010000060.1:0-16775 GCA_044356735.1 Prochlorococcaceae cyanobacterium | reverse complement strand
GATAATTCTCAACGGAAAGCCTTGACTGGCTACTCCGGCAAGCCTAAAGCACAATCACCGCTAAATACATAAAAGCAATTATGTATTAGCTCGCAGCAATGCAGGTTCCTATGCCTTCACCGCTGTATTCCTTAATTAGTCAAAAATCATTTTAGCTCAATTCCCCACCACAGAATTATGACAACAATCAATGGCAACTCATTGCCTAATTCCTTAAATGGCCTGGTCGATTTTCCACTTTTCTTCGATCTTGATGACATAATAAACGGATTCGAAGGTGATGATATTCTTGCTGGATTAAATACAAATGACACCCTAAATGGCGGCCTCGGAAATGATACACTAAATGGCGGAGATGGAGATGACGAGGTCAACGGGGACGAAGGCAATGATATAGCAGTTGGTTCAATCGGATACGATGTAATCAATGGCGGCGCAGGATTCGATCGCGTCGATTACAGCACCCTCGGATCAATCGTAACCCTCAGCGCATTTGGCGCTATCAATAAAGGGTCTCTAGGCGCTGACCTGCTAGTAAGCGTTGAAGAGATTGTTGGCAGCAACATCCTGGGCGACGTTATCGACCTTAGCGGCGCAACAGCTCCAGCTGCCACCAGCACCAATGTGAACCTAGCCCTAGGCAAGATTACAGTTAATGGAAGTTCTTCGCCATTACCGCTAAACTTTAGCGTAATTCAGTTTGAAAATGTCAGGGGATCTAACCTCGCAGACACAATTACTGGAAATACTGCCAATAACTCCCTTTCCGGCGCCGGCGGAAACGACACAATTGACGGAGGTACCGGCAATGACATTATCAATGGAGGCGCAGGTATTGACACCGCCTCCTATGCCAGCGCCAGCGCAGGAGTTAGCGTATCACTGGCATTCCAGGGCGTCGCTCAAAACACGCTTAATGCGGGCTCTGACCTACTGATTTCCATTGAAAATCTTTCCGGTAGCAGCTTTGCGGATACCCTAACCGGGAATCTTCTTGCCAATCTAATCACAGCTGGCGACGGCAACGACACCATTTTTGGCAGCGCCGGCAACGACAGCATCAATGGCGGTGCTGGTACAGATACCGCCAACTACAGCACCATTGGGGGTCTAGTTAGCCTCGGGGCCTTTGGTGTGCTCAACAAGGGAACCCTCGGCATCGACAGCCTGGTGGGCGTCGAAACCGTGGTTGGCAGCTTTCTCCTGGGAGACACCGTCGATCACTCCGCCGCCATCTCCAGTGGCTCTGTTGTATTTAGCGGCACCAACACCAACTTGACCACTGGACTGGTCACCGTTAATGGCACAGGTGCACCGCTGCCACTTAGCTTCACTGTCCAGCAGTTTGAAAATGTAATTGGCAGCAACTCCAACGACACCATTACAGGTGATGCAGCGGCCAACTCCCTCACTGGTGGCGCCGGCAATGACACCATCAATGGCCTAGGCGGTAACGACACCATCAACGGCGGCACCGGCATTGACACCGCCTCCTACGACACCGTGGCGGCTGGCGTAAATGTCTCCCTCGCCCTCCAGGGCAGCGCCCAGAACACTCTGGCCGCCGGCAGCGATCTGCTGATCAGCATCGAAAACCTGATTGGCACCGCCTTTAATGACAGCCTCACCGGCGATGCCGCCAACAACTCACTGGCCAGTGGCGCCGGCAACGACATCATTTTTGCCAGCACCGGCAACGACAGCATCAATGGCGGTGCTGGCCTTGATACCGCCAACTACAGCACCCTTGGCGGCCTAGTGACCCTCGGGGCCTTTGGTGTGCTCAATAAGGGCGGCTTCGGTATCGACAGCCTCGTTGGTGTCGAAACCGTGGTTGGCAGCATTCTCCTGGGCGACACCGTCGATCACTCCGCCGCCATCTCCAGTGGCTCCGTGGTATTCAGTGGCACCAACACCAACTTGACCACTGGCCTGGTCACCGTTAATGGCACAGGTGCACCGCTACCACTTAGCTTCACCGTGCAGCAGTTTGAAAATGTAATTGGCAGCAACTCCAGCGACACCATCACAGGTAATACCGCCAATAACTCCCTCAATGCTGGCTCCGGCAACGACATCATCTTTGGCAGCTCCGGCAACGACATCATCAATGGCGGTGCTGGTACAGATACCGCCAACTACAGCACCATTGGGGGTCTAGTCACCCTCGGGGCCTTTGGTGTGCTCAACAAGGGAACCCTCGGCATCGACAGCCTCGTGGGCGTCGAAACCGTGGTTGGCAGCAGCCTGCTCGGCGACACCGTCGATCACTCCGCCGCCATCTCCAGTGGCTCCGTGGTATTCAGTGGCACCAACACCAACTTGACCACTGGCCTGGTCACCGTTAATGGCACAGGTGCACCGCTGCCACTTAGCTTCACTGTGCAGCAATTTGAACATGTAATCGGCAGCAACTCCAACGACACCATCACAGGTGATGCAGCTGCCAACTCCCTCACTGGCGGCGCCGGCAATGACACCATCAATGGCCTAGGCGGTAACGACACCATCAACGGCGGCATCGGCATTGACACCGCCTCCTACGACACCCTGGCGGCTGGCGTAAATGTCTCCCTCGCCCTCCAAGGCAGCGCCCAGAACACTCTGGCCGCCGGCAGCGATCTGCTGATCAGCATCGAAAACCTGATTGGCACCGCCTTTAACGACACCCTCACCGGAGATGCCGCCAACAACTCCCTGGCCAGTGGCGCCGGCAACGACATCATCTTTGCCAGCACCGGCAACGACACCATCGATGGCGGCAGCGGTACAGATATCGCCAACTACAGCGCCCTCGGCGGTGTAGTCAACCTCGGCGCCTTTGGCCTGCTCAACAAGGGCGGCCTCGGCATCGACAACCTCATCGGTATCGAAACGATCGTTGGCAGCAGCCTACTCGGCGACACCGTCGATCACTCTGCAGCCAGCTCCAGTGGCGGCGTAATCGTTAGCGGCACCAACACCAACTTAACCACTGGAGTGGTCACCGTAAATGGCACAGGTGCCCCATTACCGCTGACATTTAACGTACAGCAGTTTGAGAATGTTATCGGCAGCAACTTCAACGACACCATCACAGGCAATACCGCCAATAACTCTCTCGCCGGCGGCGCGGGCGATGACATCATACTGGGTGATTCTGTTATATCTTCCGTTAATCCAATTTTTGCTTATAATAATAAATTTTACACCCTGAGCACCGCGGCGGGCTGGGCTCAGGCCCAGGCACAAGCCATTAGCCTAGGCGGAAATCTGGTTACCGTGAATGACGCCGCGGAAAACCAATTCCTGGTAAATACCTTTGGCGGCACCGAAAGATTATGGATTGGCCTTACCGACGAAGTGACCGAAGGCGTATTCAGATGGGCAAATGGAGAGGCAATTACCTATACCAACTTCGCCCGAAATCAACCAGATAATTTTCGTGGTCTAGAAGATTACGTAGAAATCAATTTTGCTGCCCCTGGAATCTGGAATGATCTTCCGGAAGGCGAGTTCTTTAGAGGTATCATCGAAATCGACAATTCCGCAGACACACTTGTGGGCGGGGCCGGCAATGACACCATCGGTAGCCTAGGCGGCAGCGACAGCATCGATGGCGGCAGCGGCATTGACACCGTCTCCTACGACACCCTGGCGACTGGCGTAAATGTCTCCCTCGCCCTCCAAGGCAGCTTCCAGAACACCGGGGCCGCCGGCAGCAATCTGCTGATCAGCATTGAAAACCTGATTGGCACCGCCTTTAACGACAGCCTCGCCGGTGATACCGCCAACAACTCCCTCGCCGCTGGCGCCGGCAACGACAGCATCTTTGGCAGCTCAGCCAACGACACCATCGATGGCGGCAGCGGTACAGATATCGCCAACTACAGCGCCCTCGGCGGTGTAGTCAGCCTCGGCGCTTTTGGCCTGCTCAACAAGGGCGGCCTCGGCATCGACAACCTCATCGGTATCGAAACCATCGTTGGCAGCAGCCTGCTCGGCGACACCGTCGATCACTCCGCAGCCAGCTCCAGTGGCGGCGTGGTCGTTAGCGGCACCAACACCAACTTAACCACTGGAGTGGTCACCGTAAATGGCACAGGCGCACCGCTGCCACTAAGTTTCACGGTGCAGCAGTTTGAAAATGTAATCGGTAGCAACTTCAACGACACTATTATAGGCAATACCGCCAATAACTCTCTCACTGGCGGCGCCGGCAATGACACCATCAGTGGCCTAGGCGGCAGCGACAGCCTGACGGGAGGCTTCGGCAGGGATGTATTCCTATACACTAGCGTCACAGAATCCGCAGCTGGCGTTGCCAGCAGAGATACGATCACCGACTTCCAACTTGGCTTTGACAAGTTGGACCTGGGGGCAATCGATGCCAACTCCTTGTTTGCACTTGATCAAGCCTTCAGATTCCTAGGCAACAGCGCCAAATTTACGAGTGCAGGCCAACTCCGCTACCAAGTAACCGGAGGCAATCTGTTCTTGTTCGGCAACATCGATGCAAACTTCGCCACCTCGGAGTTTGAACTGCAGCTGTCGGGCCTGGCCAACATCACCGCCTCAGACATAATCCTCTAAATTAGCTAAACAACTGCCAGGGGAGATTGCAAATGCATCTCCCCTTGCTTATCCAACCCGATAACCTAAACACACGAACTCACCTGGGCGAACAGCGCATATTCTTTGCTTAGATTCTCCGCTCGCAATATTTGCCCCAGCGAGTAGGGACTTCTGAAAAACACCTGCCAGCAAAACAGAAGCCCCCAAATAGCGCTTAGCCATGGCCATGCCGGCCGCGATTGGGCCGCGGGTGGGCCACAAAAGGCATTGCTGGCCTGTGCTTGCCAAGCGGCGGGTTGGGCGCGGACGATGGCCCTGAATCCACTCGTAATTCTGGCCATGCCTGCCGAACGCTCCTTTGTTGCCATCAAGCCCGATGGCGTGCAGCGCGCTCTGGTGGGTGAAATCATCGGCCGCTTTGAGCGCAAGGGCTTCAAACTCGTGGGTCTCAAGCAGCTCACCCCCAGCCGCGAGCTGGCCGAGAGTCACTACGGCGTGCATAGCGAGCGGCCCTTCTTCGCCGGCCTGGTGGAGTTCATCACCAGTGGCCCGGTGGTGGCGATGGTTTGGGAGGGGGATGGCGTGATTGCCAGCGCCCGCAAGTTGATCGGCGCCACCAAGCCCCTGGAGGCCGAGCCCGGCACAATCCGCGGCGATCTGGCAATCAACATCGGCCGCAACGTGATCCACGGCTCCGACGCCCCCGAAACCGCCGCATTCGAAATCGGCCTCTGGTTCCAGCCTTCTGAACTGAGTGACTGGACCCCCGCCGATCAGGTGTGGCGCGTAGAGGGCTGATCCGCCACTGATCCACTACTGATCCACCACTGATCCGCCCAGCGCTTAGCTGGGCGCTCAAACAAAGCGATCCCAGCGGAATGGCGCCAGCAGCCGCTCGGCTTGCCCGGCGGCGAGATCGCCGGGCGGCTCCGCCGGCACCAGCAGCCCCGCCAGGACCTCGGCGGTGATCGCCGCCAGCAGTACGCCGTTGCGGTGATGGCCGCAGGCCAACAGCAGCCCAGCAATCGGGCTGGCCCCCAGCAGCGGCCCTTCATCGGGGCTGCAGGGCCGAAAACCCCACCAGCGCTCCATCGGCGGCCAACCGGCGGCCTCCGGCAGCAGGGCGCTGATGCCCTCCTGCAGCTGCCGCTGGCCCGCCGGGGTGAGCCCCTCGCGAAAACCGGCCTCCGGCTCGCTGGTGGCCCCCACCACCACCAGCCCGTCCTCCCGGGGCACCAGATAGGTGCCCGGCC
This sequence comes from Prochlorococcaceae cyanobacterium, assembly GCA_044356735.1. Classification (GTDB taxonomy): domain Bacteria; phylum Cyanobacteriota; class Cyanobacteriia; order PCC-6307; family Cyanobiaceae; genus UBA5018. The sequence continues at coordinate 10,968 of JBIKVR010000060.1, read as the reverse complement.
CAAAGATCACCCGCCGCAGGGCCCCGATCGGCCCCTGCAGCGACAACATCTGACCCTTCACCGGCCGGATCGGCAACTGGGGCAACAGCTGGGCACTCCAGGCGCCGCAGGCGAGCACGGCTGCAGCGCAGGGCAGGGTCAGCTCCTGGCCATCGGCCCGTCGCAACCGCACCGCCTGCAGCTGCCTGCCGGCAGCGGTCTCGGCCCCGCCGGGCGCCGTGATCAGCTCCAGCAGCTCGCTGCCCTCCTCAAAGCGCACGCCGCGGTTCACGCAGGCCCGCTCCAGGGCGCGCATCAGCCGGCGGCGGTTGTCGATTTGACCGTCTTGGCCAAACAGCAAACCGGCCTGCCAATGGCCGGCCAGGCCCGGCAACTGCCGCTGCAGCTCGGCCCGATCCAGGGCTTCCCCACAGGCGGCGGTGGGATAGGCGTCGCGCTCAGCCGCCGTGGCGAAGGGCACCACGATGCCGCAAAACCTGAGGCCGCAGGCCAAGCCGCTATCGGCCTCCACCTGGGCCACCCAGGCGGGAATCTGCGCCAAACTGGCCTGGCCCAGGGCCAACAGCGGCCCCGCCAAGCCCTCGGCGTGGGGCGCCAACATGCCGGCCGCCACAAAACCCGCCGCCTCGCTGCGGCGGCGGCTGAGCACCAGCACCGCCTGGCCCCGACGGGCCAGCTGGTGGGCAATGGCCAAGCCCATCAAGCCGCCGCCCAGGATCAGCACCGGCTGTTGCTGGCTGGCGGAGCTGCTTACAGGGGAAGTCGACACCGGCGGCGATGGGCTAGGGGAGGGGCCGGCCTTAGCCGACAGCAATTCGATTCAAGAGGGCGGGGTCCACGAGCCTCACCCTGGCCACTCTTCCATAGGATTCCATCAAGACAGCAGCTGGAGACACAGATGGCGGGCACCGCCGCGGCGCAGGCCGATTGGGAGGCCGTGATCGGCCTGGAAACCCACGTGCAGCTGGGTACCGAGAGCAAAATCTTCACCAGTGCCTCCACCGCCTTCGGGGACGACCCCAACACCCACATCGATCCGGTGGTCTGCGGACTGCCGGGCACCCTGCCAGTGCTGAACCAAAAGGTGCTGGAGTATGCGGTGAAGGCCGCCATGGCCCTGAACCTGCATATCGCCGAGCACAGCAAATTCGACCGCAAACAATACTTCTACCCCGATCTACCAAAAAACTACCAAATCTCCCAATACGACGAGCCGATTGCAGAAGAGGGCTGGATCGAAGTTGAGGTGGCTGAAAAGGGCAAGGAAACCTACCTCAAAAAGATTGGCATCGAGCGCCTGCACATGGAGGAAGATGCCGGTAAATTGGTGCATGCCGGCAGCGATCGCCTGGCCGGCAGCACCCACTCGCTGGTGGATTACAACCGCGCCGGCGTAGCTCTCGCCGAAATTGTCTCCAAGCCCGACCTGCGCACCGGCCGTGAAGCCGCCGAGTACGCCTCGGAGATTCGCCGGATCATGCGCTATCTAGGAGTGAGTGACGGCAACATGCAGGAGGGTTCCCTGCGCTGCGACGTGAATATCTCCGTGCGCCGCGGTCCCGATGCACCCTTCGGCACCAAGGTGGAGATCAAAAACATGAACTCCTTCTCGGCAATTCAGAGGGCCTGTGAATATGAAATTCAGCGCCAGATCAAGGCCTACGAAACCGGCGAGCCGGTGGTGCAAGAAACCCGCCTCTGGGACGAGAGCAAACAGCTCACCAAGAGCATGCGCAGCAAGGAGGGGGCCAGCGACTACCGCTACTTCCCCGATCCCGATCTCGGCCCCATTGAAGTAAGCAGCGAGCAGCGCGAGAGCTGGCGATCCGAGCTGCCGGAGCTGCCGGCCCAGAAGCGTCACCGCTATGCCGATCAACTGGGGCTATCGATCTATGACGCCCGCGTGCTCACCGATGAACGGCAGATGGCTGAATACTTCGAAGCGGCCGTAGCCAGCGGCGCCGATGCCAAGGCAGTGGCCAACTGGGTGACCGGCGACGTCGCCGCCCATGTGAATTCCAATCGCCTCAGCTACGAAACCCTGCCTCTCAAGCCCCAACAGCTTGCCGAGATGGTGCAGCTGATTGAAAACGGCACGATCAGCGGCAAGATCGCTAAGGAAATCCTGCCGGAGCTGCTGGCCCAGGGAGGCTCAGCCAAGGCGATCGTGGCCGAAAAGGGTCTGGGCATGATCAGTGATCCAGCGGCGATCGCGGCGATCGTGGCCGAATTGTTGGTGGCCCATCCCGCCGAAGTGGAAGCCTTCCGCGGCGGCAAGAACAAATTGCAGGGCTTCTTCGTGGGGCAGCTGATGAAGCGCACCGGTGGCAAAGCCGATCCCAAACTGGCCAACCAAATCCTGCTACAGGCCCTGCAGGGCTAACCGCGGCAGATTGCTCATTGAGCAGGGGCCTGCCTCGGAGGGTTACTGCCAGGCAGGCTTGCGTCGCCAGCGCTCCAGCAGCGGCGCCAGTGTCGCCAGGCCAGCGGGGTCGGCGACGGCGGCTCCGAGGGTGACCGCATCCACGCCCGCCGCCAGCCAGGGCTCCAAATCGGCCGTGGCTAGACCGCCAGCGGCAATGCAAAAGGGCAGACCACCCAGCGGGGCCCGCAACCGGGCCCAATGGTCTGGCCCGAGGCTGGCTGCGGGGAAAAGTTTCACCAGCCGGCAACCCTGCTCCTTGGCGGCTTGCACCTCGCTGGGGCTGAACACACCGGGCACCAGCAACAGCTGGGCTTGCCGGGCGGCGCTGAGCAGTTCGAGCGAAAAGATGGGAGCCATGGCGTAGTGCAAGCCGGCCTCGCTCACCGCCGCCAAAGCCTCCAAGCTGGTCACCGACGCAGCCCCCAGCTTCAAGCTGGGATGGCCAAGACGCAGCTGAGTTACCTGCTCCACCCAAGCTGGATGGGGCGTCCAGGCAATTTCCACATGCACCAGCCCCAGCTGGGCCAAAGCAGCCAAACGCCCCTGCAATTGCAGGGGCTGATCGGCCCGCAACACCACCAGCAGGGGCTGGCGCCGCAGGCCAATAATCAGGCTGTCAGGATCCAAACCGGTCGAATACATAATTTATTTCTAGATCTAGAGTCTCTAGATCTAGAATTTCTAGACCCAGAGCATCCAAATCAATAGCACTCACACCCTAGGATTACGGATCGGCCAGCGATTGGAGAGCCGGACAGCAATCAGACGTACTCAGCTACTCGCACTTCGCTGCGAATCAGCAACTCTTGCAGTTCTTCGGCATCAACTGTTTCCTTTTCCACCAGCAGTTCGGCAAGCTCATCCAGCACCGGACGGTTTTGGCTGAGCACCTCGGTGGCCCGGCGATAGGCCTCGGCCACCAGTTGGCTCACCTCTTCGTCGATGGCGGCGGCTGTTTCTTCCGAAAAGTCGCGTTCAGCGGCGATATCGCGGCCCAGGAACATGCCCCCCTGGCTGCGGCCCAGGGAAACCGGCCCAAGCCGATCGCTCATGCCGAAGCGGGTCACCATCTGGCGGGCCACCCGAGCCACCTGCTGCAGGTCGTTGGAGGCACCGGTGGTGACTTCATCTTCGCCGTAGACGAGCTCTTCGGCAACCCTTCCCCCTAGGGCAACGGCCATCTGGTTCTGCAGATAGGCACGGGAATAGAGACCCGATTCCATCCGCTCCTCACTGGGGGTGAAGAAAGTAAGGCCACCGGCATTGCCGCGGGGAATGATCGAAATCTTTTGCACCGGGTCGTAATCGGGCATCAGCGCCCCCACCAGGGCATGGCCGGATTCGTGATAAGCCACCAAGCGCTTGCGCTTTTCGCTCATCACCCGGTCCTTCTTCTCAGGACCAACCATCACCCGCTCGATCGCGTCGCTCACCTCATCCATGGAGATTTCACTGAGCTGGCGACGGGCGGCCAAAATTGCCGCCTCATTCAGCAGGTTGGCCAGATCGGCGCCGGTGAAGCCGGGTGTGCGGCGGGCCACCTTGTCGAGGTCTACGTCCTTGCAGAGGGTCTTGCCCCGGGCATGCACCGAGAGAATTTGCAGGCGGCCGCTGTAGTCGGGGCGATCCACCACCACCTGGCGATCAAAGCGGCCTGGCCGCAGCAGGGCTTGGTCGAGCACATCCGGGCGGTTGGTGGCCGCCACGATGATGATGCCGGTGTTGCCCTCAAAGCCGTCCATCTCGGTGAGCAGCTGGTTGAGCGTTTGCTCCCGCTCGTCGTTGCCGCCACCAAGACCGGCGCCGCGCTGGCGGCCCACCGCATCGATCTCATCGATGAACACGATGCAGGGGGCGTTTTTCTTGGCCTGCTCGAACAGGTCGCGCACCCGGCTGGCACCGACACCTACGAACATCTCCACAAATTCCGAGCCGGAAATCGAGAAGAAGGGCACGCCGGCCTCACCAGCCACCGCCTTGGCCAGCAGGGTTTTGCCGGTGCCAGGGGGGCCCACCAGCAGAACACCTTTGGGGATCTTGGCTCCCACGGCTGTGAAGCGATCGGGATTTTTAAGGAAATCCACCACCTCACTCAGTTCCAACTTGGCCCCCTCGATGCCGGCCACGTCGCCGAAGGTCACCTGGGTTTGGGGTTCCATCTGCACCCGGGCCTTGCTCTTGCCAAAGTTCATCGCCGGGTTGCCGCCACCGCCCTGGGCGCGGCGCAACAGGAAGAACAGCCCGCCCAGTAACAGCAGCGGGAAGATCAAGCTGCCAATCGCCTGCTGCCAGGGGGCGGATTCGCGGCTGGGCTGCACAGCGATATCCACGTCGTGGTCGGTGAGCAGCTTCAGCAGGTCCTTGTCGGGGGCGAGGTTGACCACCGCCCGGCGGCCGTCGTTTTCGACCACCTGGGCGGTCCCCCGATCGGGGGAGATCAGCACCCGCGACACCTCATTGGCCTGCACCGCCTCCACAAAGTCGCTATAGCGCAGGGTGCGAGGGGCATTGGCCGGATCGGGACGATCCAGGAATGCGGTGCCCACGGCGATCATCACGATCACCAGCAACACGTAGAGCCCAGCGTTACGCCAGCGCTTCTTCACAGGGAATGCCTCAGCCGGGTTTGAAGTAAAGGAATGTTAACCGGAGCCCTGGTGGTCCCGGATGGCCGCTTAAGCAGCGGCCCTCAGCACTTCCACCACACTGCGGAAGGCGAACCACTCGGGGATCTCCTCGCCGCCGCGCAGCATCTTGCGGAATTGGGTGCCGCTGAGCTTCTTCACGTGCAGGCCCCTGGCCTCGGCATGTTCGGCCGTCACGTAGCCCTCCTCCTCGGTGTAGACCAAATTCAGCGATGGCACCGTCTCCATGCCCAGCTCGGGGGCGTTGTCGCGGGCGAAGTCCTGGGCCTGGTAGGCACCGTAAAAGTCTTCGCCGCTGAGGCTGCTCTTGCAGCCGGCCATGTCGCGGCCAATGATGAAGTGGGTGCAGCCGTAGTTCTTGCGGATGATCATGTGCTGCAGCGCCTCCCGCGGGCCAGCCATGTGCATCGAGTAGGGCAGATAGGCCCAGCGGATATTGGGGTTGTTCACCTCCGCCGCCAGCCGCTCATAGGTTTGGAAGCGCACCTCGCCGGGGATGTCGTCGTCCTGGGTGGGACCGCAGGTGGGATGCACCAGCACCACGCCGGCCTCGCTGACGTTGCTGGCGTGCAGCGCCCGAGTGAACAGCTCGTAGTGGGCGCGGTGGATGGGATTGCGGCACTGGAAGGCGACCACGCTCTCGCCTTCGGGCAGGGTGGCGCGCACCTCGGCCGGGGTCTTGCAGGGGAACACCCGCTGGGGCAGCTCCAGGCCCTGCAACTCACCACCGATGTAAAAGCGGCCCCGTTCGCCGCTGATCATCCGCACCGCCGGGTGCTCGATCGAGGTGGTGCCGTAGCAGCCCTGGGCTTCTTTGGCCTTATCCGGCTCCCAGATGCTCTCCACGCTGAGCACCGCCAATTCCTGGCCGCAGTAGGTGAGCAGCAGCCGATCGCCAACCACGATCGTGTCGTCGTCGCTGTCAAACACGATCGGCAGCCCAAACAGCAGGCCGCTGGTGGTGCGGTTGCCCTGCACCACCGCCTCGTAATCCTGCTGATGCATAAAGCCGCGCAGGGGCGAAAAACCACCCACCACCAGCAGTTCCACATCACAGGCCTGGCGATCGCTGCACTCGACCATGCGGCTGGCGCTGGCCTTGACCGCCTGCTGCTCGGCGGCGGGCACCATCAGGTTTACCAAGCTGCCGCCGTGGGGAGCGATCAGACCAAGGGTGGTGGGCTCGGCGACGGACATCCGATCGGTAAGCGGCGATGGCGAAATTCTCCCAGACCGGCCCGAAACCAACCAAATACTTGCCCATTAATGGCGCCAGAGCAGGGAGGGTGGGCAAACGGATAAAACAAAAGGCCCCTTGCGGGGCCTTGGGGTCAAAACAAAGGCCCCTTGCGGGCCCTCAGGACCCTGGCCGGGCCCAGAGCTCAGGCCTTCTCCAGGCGGCCGTAGAGCTGGCCGGTGATCTTCACATCCATGGTCTCCTTGGTGCCCATGTCGGTGTCGGAGGGCTGGATGGCCGTGAAAACGCCGGCGAATTCACCGCTGGCGGCATCCACCTTGGTGATCGACAGGTTCATGGTGCCGGTGCCATCCACGTAGCTCTTGACGGTCTCCTTGGAGAACTCGTCACCGGCGGGCACCAGGCCCATGGCGCTGCTGTAGCCAGTGGTGAGGCCGCGAGCCTTGGGATCGAGGAAGTTGCTGGTGCGGTAGCTGGGCACGCGGTAGGAGCCGCTCAGATCGGTGCTGGTGCTGATCTCCTTGCCCTGGGCCGTGGCCGAAAGCTCCTTGCTGGAGAACACGAAGGGCACCTCCTCGCCACCGGGCAGCAGCACGGTGATCAGCTGGAAGTCGAGACCGCCAAGCTCATCGAAGGCCAGGCCTTCGTCGCTCAAGGACAGATCGCCATAGACCTGATCCAAGCTGGTGGTGAAGCGGGTGAGGATCTTGCTGGCCACGAACTGGGCCTCCTGGCGCTTGTTGGCTGGCTCACCCTTGACGAAAACTTCGGAGGGGTGGAGGCAGATCTCACGCAGCTGATAGGAGCTGCCGGCATCGAGGGGGATCGAGCCGCGCGCTGAATCGGGCAGGGTCGGGCAGTTGTTGGCCAGACCGGTGTTGTGGATGTCGTCGTAGGTGAGGCTGGCGCGATCCGTCGCCTTGGCGCCGCCGCTGCAGGCAGTCACCAGGGTCAGGCACAGCGCCAGCACCAGGGCCAGCAGAGGACGAAAACTCATGGGAGAACGCCGCAGAGACGGCAGATGGATACTGGGCTGGGGCGGATCCTACCGGTGCAAAATCCCGATCCCCCTACGATGTCGCGGCTCTCAACAACCCGTCTGCGCCGCCCGCGGCACCGATGACTCCGTCAAACCCCTGCGGCCCGTCAACCGAACAGCAGCAGGAACCAACTGCGCCAGGGCCAGAGCAGCGCCTCGATGCCCTGCTGGCCGAGCTATTCAGCCTTTCGCAACAGCTGGCAAACCAGCCGAAAGCGCTTGTGAACCTGCTGCGAAAACTGGAACAACTGCATCGCGGCATCCAGGACGGCCCCCTGCGCGGCAGCCTGCCCGCCGACCGCCACAAGCTGTTTGAACTGCTGCAGCACCTGGAGCAGAGCGGCGGCTGGCCCTACATCCCCAGGCCGCAGCTGCAGAGCTTCCTCAACCAACTCCAGCAAAAACCAGCAGAGCCGCCGGAGGAGGCGCCCGAGCAGCAACCCCCCACAGAACTCAAATAGCAGCAGCCCCAGCGGCCAGCTCAGCGCTGATCCAGCTCACTCCTCATCAAAGGGTTCCGAGTCCACCAGGTGTACGTAGGGACGGGCCAGCTCGGGGCGATGAATCGCCAGGGCCCTGAGCAGGTGCCAGTCGGCCAGCGCATCGAAGGGGGTGGGGTAGTCGTCGTCATCGAGGCGCTGGGCCAGCACGGCAATCTCTGCCTCATCAAAGGCTTCCAGCCGTTCTGGAGTGATCGTCTGGGACATGGCTTGACGGAAAGGAAAAGCGACAGGGCGGTCTGGGAGATAATGGCGCCCAAGGGGCCAGAGGCCGGGTGTTGGCCAAGCCAATCCCCGGCTACGGCACTTCCACTCTGGTGCTGCCGCCGCAGCCCATCCAGAGCCCAGCCAGACAAAAACCAGGGGAATTAGCTCAGCTGGTAGAGCGCTGCGATCGCACCGCAGAGGTCAGGGGTTCGAGTCCCCTATTCTCCATTTGAGGACCACTCCCCTGTTCAGGCCTGGAGTTTTAGGCGTTTCAAGCCGCATCGCTCTGCCCCCCATAAACCAGTCAGATCAGGAAACAGACCAAGGAACATTGGCAGCAGGCGTACGCGCGATATCAAGGACCAGAGGATTGGGATCAATATCCACCAGATTGATCCTCAGCTGCAGCAACACGTTGGCGATCCAGCTGGCCGGCGTCAGAGCCGCATGAAGACCTGCCGCTGGGTGGGGTTCGAGATGAAGAACAACGCGCATCGCCGGAGCAGCACTGGCGACCAAGGCATGAGCTTTGGCCGCTGCATTAGTGGACTGAGCTCCAACTACCGGCAAAGCAGCGAGCGAATCGCGCACCTTCGCCTCAACGGTGGCGGCCAGACCGGTGAGATTGGTGGGTTTGGGAGGATTGGTGATCACCCGATAGTCCTTGGCTTCAATCAGCCATGTGAGCGAAGCGGGTACAGGGAGATGATGGGCAACAACATCGACAACCTTGGAACCTCGTGGCCATCCGACTACACAGATGGCACGACTTTCGTATTGGAAGGGCGCTACAGAGGGATCAAATATAAAGGTCAGCTGCTCCACGGAGATGCTGGTCATGGCGACACTCCCATGGCCTGATCAAGCAGCTGCTCCGCCTGCTGAATGTCTTCCGTCAGAGCAACGATGTCTCCAGACTGGGTGAGGTAGGGGCCCTGTTTAACGGTCACTCCCTCAGCCGTTGCCTTGAGCCCAATGAAGACGGCCTTGAGGCTGCTGCGGTGATGGCGCTCCAGCTCCAGGGCACGCATCAAGAAAAGACTATGGGTGGCAATAAAGACTTGCACGCCTGCATCGGCCAGATCCAGCAACAACGGCGCCAGACGCCGAATCAGCCGTGGGTTGAGGTTGGCTTCGGGTTCATCCCAGAACAACATCGTATTGGCATCAAGGCTGCCATTGGCAATCAGCCTGGCCACCATGGTGAGCTTGCGATAGCCCTCGGCTACCAAATCAGCCTCCACCTTTATGCTCGGCTCAGCCATCTGAATGAAGAAGCGATCACCCTCCAGCAATGCCTTGCTCCCCAGAGAATCCTCCAGTGGTGCCAATAAATCTGCGACCTCCCGTTTCCTGGCACCTCTGGCAATGGGCGAACCCAAAAGCACACAGGTGTCGCGCCAGATTTCATCGAAGGGGATGGCCTGGGTTTCGTAGAGGCTCACGAAACCGGGGTAGACCGACAACAATTCACGCGTGGGCAGAAACACCGGGCCATGGGGCAACCATGCCGAGGGGAGGTCTTCTGTCTTAACCGCCTTATCGCTTTGGGTGGAGAACGAGAAGGAAGCTTGCCCCGCAGAGCCAAAATCAGCCGAAACCTCAGCACGTTTGTGGCCCTGGATACGCCGGGCCAGCCGACCGAGTTTGCCCCGATCCGGTCGGAAGACACCGACGAGCTTGGATCCGAAGCGTGAATCCATGAATGCTTTGGTGGGGCGGTCCGTCGCCGGCTCATTGGCTGCCACCACCAGGCTGGACACGATGCTGTAGGCGAGCTTGAGCAGGTGCGTCTTGCCGCTGCCGTTCTCACCATGGATCACATTGATGGAGCCGAAGCGGAGTTCGGCCTTGGCAAACACCGTGAAGTCATGAAGGGTGAGGGCGTTGAGCATCACGAATCTCCAGGGGGAAGCAGCGGGGCCGGATCGAACTTCGCTGGAGTGCCTGTGATACTGACCGACCCAGCCGCCAGACTGAAGAGAGCGAAAGCGAATTCAATCTTAAGCAACCTCCAACATTTTCTCCGGATCCCCCAACGCCTCCGCCAACACCGCCTCCAGCAACCGCCTGCGCTGCTGATCGGCCTGGCTGAGCTGCCGCTCCAGCTGGTCGCAGAGGGCCATCAGTTCATCCACCTTGGCGACGATCCTGTGTTGTTCGGCGAGGGGTGGGAGGGGGATAGGGAGTGGCTTCAGCTTGGCTGCCTTGATGCCTTTTGCGGTTAGACCGGTTGCCTGTGCCTCAATCATCTCCTGCATGTCACTACTCATCAAGGTATACATCACAAATCGGGTGCTGATCTCTGAATACGGTTGAAGACAGATCACTCTCTGAGCAAGAGCGAATGGCTCGTCGATGTTATTGATGCACACATTGCCTAGAGGCGCTTCTGTAGTGAAAAACAAGTCACCCAGGCGCGGCAAACCTCGCGTCATCCACGCGACAAGAGTCTGCGGAGAAACGTATTCGCGAGGCTCCCTATCGAGATAGCCCATGCGAACATTCTTTGCAGTAATTAGAGGCACGCCATCAGTTGTCTTTGGTGGCGTATTTCCCCTGTAGTCAATAAAGAGAAAAAGGTTCTGAAACGACTGGCACTCCCAGGTCGGAGGCAGACTCATCGGCAATGAATCCGGGCAGGCGTCATCTGCGACCTTAATTCGAGCATCTCCTGTTGCTCTTTTTATTTCAATCTTGGCTTCAGCAAAGCGAGCCAACAATTCCTCCGCCGGCTCATCCTCCGGATCCTGCTCCACCAACTTCCCGCGCACCGCCAGGTTCAGGATCGTCTGGCGCAGCTGCTTGATCTGGGCCGAGGTGGTGGTGAGGGAAGGCAGCACCTGCAGGGCAAAGCTGGCGTCTTTGCGGAAGCTGGCGGGGTCCTCGGCGGGTTGGTTGAGGCGCTGCAGCGTGGAGGCCAACAGGCGCTCGCGGCCCTGCTCCCGCTTCTG
>JBIKVR010000102.1:0-9631 GCA_044356735.1 Prochlorococcaceae cyanobacterium | reverse complement strand
GAATTGATGCGCAGGGCTGCCCTGGTTGGTGCCCGCCACCACCGCAGTGCCTCCCAGCAGATTGAGTACTGGGCCGCCCTGGGCCAGGATGTGGCGGCGCTTCTCGATCCAGACCTTCTGCTTGATGTGAAGGCAGGACTGGCGCGGCTGCGGGTTGAACCAGTGCGAGCGGCGGCGGTGGCGCCGGAGAGCGTGTTCGCTTGCCTCAATGCCCAACGCCAGAGCGGCAACCTGGCCGCATGCGTGAGTACTGCTTCTGTGCGCTACCAGGCCTGCCCCAGTCGGCCTGGCTTGCTGGAGCGGATCGAAAGCGATGGCAGCATCAGTGTCGGCAGCTTTGCCGATGGTGTGTTTCGGCCCTGCGATCCTGCGGCAGCTTGAGCGAACGCCCGCAGTTGTGGATCCTTGTGGGTGGCAACGGTGCCGGCAAGAGCACCTACTACCGGCTGGCATTGGAGCCGCTCGGGCTGCCTTGCGTGAATGCCGATGTGCTGGCCAGGATCGTCTTTGCCGAGGCGCCGGAAGCCCACAGCTATGCAGCCGCCCAACTGGCCGAGCGGCAACGTAATCAGCTGCTGGAGCAGGCAGTGAACTTCTGTTTTGAAACGGTCTATTCGCATCCCTCCAAGATTGATTTCATCGCTCGCGCCAGGGCCCTTGGTTATCAGATCATCATGGTGCTGATCCACCTTGAAAGCGTCGAGCTCAACCAGGCACGTATCGCCGGCCGGGTTAGTGAAGGCGGCCATGCTGTCCCGGTGGACAAGGTGATCAGCCGTATACCCCGCTTGCTGGATCAGGTGCGTGCCTCAATCCCGCTGGTAGATGTGCTGCGGGTCTACGACAACTCCTCAGCGGTTGATCCGTTTATTCCAGTGTTCACGATCACCAACGGCTTTTTGAGACTGCATCTGGATCGCCTGCCGGTATGGGCGGCTGCGTTGCTCTAAGAATTGGCGGATAATCTGCACCAGCCATGCCACGACTTTTGAGGGCCTTGCATAAACGGCGCGGCCGGGAGGCCTGGCCCTGCAGCCCTGGAAGGAGCAGGGAGTACCGGTGGATCTGGAGCCCGTGTGCAGCTTGCCCCACGAGCTGGCGTGAGCGTGGCTGGCGGCCGCAAGGCCCTGTGGTTAATCAACTCACGACGAACAGCTGTAGTGAGACACCCCTCCGGCGTTGAAGAATTCCCTGGGCTTCAAACGGTTGTACGTGTCCTGCACCTCCGCTGATTGCTCGTGGTAGGGATTGCTGAATACCGCCTGCAGATCCTTGGTCAGGGTGTAATCGCCCTGGGCAGCTTTTTGATAGGCTGGTGCGATCAGCCATTCGCGCCAGGTGTATTTGGGGTTGATGCATTTCATCGCTTCTGATGTCGCTTTGATGTCGCCGCCGCTGGTGATCTGGTGCCGCCAGCTTTGCAGCCAGTTTTCCCATTGGGCATTGAGTTGTTCTGAGCAGGGCAGGTAGAAGCTCTCTTTCAAGCTTGAGAGTTGCTCTGGAATATCAGATAGCTTGCGGAAGAAGATCGTGTAGTCGGCCTTGGAGAGCAGCATCAGCTGCAGCAGCTCATTCACCAGCGGGGCGTCATAGCTGATCAGGCCGAGCTTGCTGGCCCACATTGCCTCCATTTCCTGGTTCATCGCCTCGGCGAAGCCGTCCCGAATTTGATCCAGCCGCGCCAGTGCATCTGTGTTGCCCTCTAGTAGCAGCCGGATAGCTGCCCAGAACATTTGGTAATTTGCTTCTGCAGCCAGCGGTTGGTTGAAGAAGCAGAAATGCTCGCCGCCGCCTGTCCAGGGCTGAAATCTGGGATCAAACAGTTCGCAGAATCCGAAGGGGCCGTAGTCGAGGGTGAAACCACCTGCTGCGCAGTTGTCGCTATTGAAATTACCCTGGCAGTAGCCAACGCGCATCCAGTTAGCCACCAGTGAGGTGAGCCTTCCGCGAAACAAGCCCGCTACTTCCACTACCTGATCGCTGAAATCCGCACTTGGATCAATCTCCTGCCGGTAGTTTCGCTCGATCAGGTGCGCCACGATCATCCGCAGTTCGTTCAGCGCATCTGGATGGGCCTGGCTGCGGGCGCGACGGGCAAATAGCTCCAGCTGGCCTACCCGCAAAAAGGATGGCGCCACGCGGGTGGTGATCGCCGCAGGGTTGTCCACCAGGATGTCGGGCTCGAACGACCTGGAGTTCGGGGAATACCAGGGCCTGCGTACGGTTTCCGATCGCGACACATAGAGCGTCAGCGAGCGTGAAGTTGGCACCCCCAGGGCTTGCATGAACTCCTGCGCCAGAAACTCGCGCAAGCTGGAGCGGAGCACGGCGCGGCCATCGGCGCCGCGGCAGTAGGGCGTTGGGCCACCGCCTTTCAGTTGCATCTCCCAGCGCTTGCCCTTGAAGATGCCTTCCATTACCGAAATAGCCCGGCCATCGCCGTAGCCGTTGCCGGTGCCAAACGGGCACTGCTGGATGTATTCGGTGCCGTAAATGGAGAGGGCATAACCAGTTGCCCAACCAAACGGTCGCATCGGCTCCCGCACCACGCTGATGTCGCCGGAAAACAGCCGCCGAAATTGTTCGTCGTGGGCCAACTCATCGCTCAGGCCCAGTTCGTTGAACAGGGTTTTGCTATGCGCCACATACTCCGGCGCTGGAATTGGAGTTGGCGTTACCGGCAGGTAATGACCGGAGAACACCTGGCGGGGCTGGTGATCGTCGCCATCAATGCTTGCCTGGGGATCCGCATGCAGTGAATCCAGCAGCGAATAGTCGGCCCGTTGTGCCAATTCCGCAAACGTGGTGGTCGTCACTGCTGTCTCGGCTGTTGTGCTGGCTGGGCATGGCCCCGCCGCTGAGCTGATCATTTTGGCGAATCCCGAAGCGCTCGTAGCGAGCCACCAATGCGTAGGCGCTGGGGTTGTCGGCCAGAGCCCCGCAGCGATCCAGCAGCTCCACTGGCCCACGGTCGCGCCCCGCCTCCCCGCCTCCCCGCCTCCCCTCTGGGCGATTGATGCTCTTTCGTTGACATGACGCGGTTTTTCAGCAGACACCTAAAGTTGTTGCCAACCTTGTGAAGGAGCTGGCATTTCTGTTCTGCAGACCACGGAGCCGACCATCGGATCACCCCGGGAGCTCCTCGCTGTGCCGGTCACTGCCGGCACACCGCGGCGCAGTGATTTTCAGCTGAAGCCGTTCATGGCCAGCAGCAACTGGGTGGCTGCCTGGCAGGTGGCTAACACCCTGGTGCCCTACGCCCTGCTCTGGTGGCTGGCGGTGTATTGCCTGCGGCAGGGGTCCTGGCTGCTGCTGCCGGTGCTGGGGCTGATGGTGCTGTTTCTGGCCCGCTGCTTCTCGCTAATGCACGACTGCGGCCACTACGCCCTGTTTCGCCATGGCGCCACCAACCGCTGGGTAGGTTTTTTGTTTGGCATCGTGGCCGGTATTCCCCAACTGCCCTGGTCTAAGGGGCACGCCTTTCACCATCGCCATAACGGCAACTGGGAGAGGTATAAGGGCCCCTCGGCCCTGGTGAGCGTTGAGACATATAGCAATTTCAGCAACCGCGGCAAGTTCCTCTACCGCTTACTGCGCCATCCCCTGATGCTGTTTCCCGGCGGTTTCTTTTACCTGGTGATCAAGCCGCGGCTGGAACTGCTGGCCGGCCTGGCGGGCCTGCTGCCCCATCTGATCACCAGCCTGGGGCAATCGCCATTGCCAAGCTGGCGACAGCTACTCGCCAGCCACAAAACCAGCTGGTGGCACAGCCCGGAAGAATTCCGGGATCTGCTGCTCAACAACCTCGCCGTGGTGGCCAGCTGGATCGGCATGGCCTGGTGGCTCGGCGCTAGCACTTTCTGGTTGATCTATGCCCCGGTGATGGCCTGTGGCGCGGCGATCTTCATCTGCATCTTCTTTGTGCAGCACAACTTCCCGGGCTCCTACGCCCATGCCAGCGATGATTGGCAGGCCATTGATGGTGCAATGCACGGCACCAGTGACCTGCAGCTGCCAGCGCTGCTGAACTGGTTCTCAGCCGATATTGGCTGCCATGCGATTCATCACCTCTGTGAGGCGATTCCCAACTATCGATTGCAGGCTTGCCAACAGCGCAATGCCCATCTGCTCACAGGCGTAAAACGGCTAGGCCTGCGCGACATCCCCAGCTGCTTTGACTACATCCTCTGGGATCAGAGCGCCGGTACCCTCACCACAGTGGCTGCTGTATCGGCCTAGATCTACAGTGTTAATCTGCGCAGGCAGAGACCGGCATCTTTTGTAATTTTTCTATCGCTTAGTGGCTTGTCCAGGCCAGTTCTGCATATTTAACTGCTTACCGGATCTCTTTTACGCCCTTATCCACCGCCTAGGGTGTCGATCCGGCAGGCTAATCACCTCCCCCCTTGCCGTCGCAAGATGCCCGCTACCTTGTTCACCAGGTTTCTGCTGGCTGGGCTCACGGCGCTCTGTCTGTTACTGGGCAGCGCCTCGCCCGCCTGGGCTGAGTTCAGCCTGCCGCCGCTGCCCTACGCCGTCGATGCCCTGGAGCCGGCGATCGATGCCACCACGATGACGATCCACCACGATCGCCACCACGGCGCCTACGTGGCCAATCTCAATGGCCAGATCCAGGCCAACCCCAGCCTGGCCGATCTCAACCTCACCGATCTACAGGCCAAGATCTCCAAATACCCGCTGGCCGTGCGCAACAACGGCGGTGGGCATTGGAACCACAGCTTGTTTTGGACCCTGCTGGCGCCTGCGGGCCAGGGGGGTAGCCCCTCCCAGGACCTGATCGCGGCTATCGATAGGGATTTCGGTTCGATCGAGGCAATGCGGACCCAGTTTGAGCAGGCGGCGACTACCCGCTTTGGTTCGGGCTGGGCCTGGCTGATTCGCAGGCCCGATGGCAGCCTCGCCATCACCAGCACCGCCAACCAGGACAATCCACTGATGGATATCCCCGGTATCGAGCGCGGTGTGCCCCTGCTGGCGCTAGATGTGTGGGAGCACGCCTACTATCTCCGTTATCAGAACCGCCGGCCCGACTACATCCAGGCCTGGTGGCCGCTGGTGAACTGGCATGAGGTGAACCACCGCTACGCCATCGCCATCTCTAGCCGATGATTCCCATTTATTTATCCCGTCCAATCCCATCCCATCCAGTCTAATCTAATCTAATCTAATCTAATCTAATCTAATCTAATCTAATCTAACCCAGTCTTGTCTCATTGCATCCCGTTTCATCTCGCTCATCCTCTTTAGTCATATCTACTAACAACATGACCGGTAATCTCCAGGCGATTGGCTTCCTGTTCAGCTGGCTGCTGGGCTGGGGGATCGGCGGCTCCTTGATCGACGCGGGCTTGATCAATGCCGGCATCTACTCCCTGGAGGGCGGCCAGCTGGGTACGGCGATCACCTTTTTGCTCTGGAGCCTGCTCTGGGGTGCCGGTGGCGTTTGGCTTTACGGGCGCTGGACCCAGCCCAGCGGCCCCAAAACCTGAGCGGAGCTGGCGGGCCCTCTTTTGTGAATGCTGCGCAGCAGCCATGCTCAAGGGCAACGGCCGCCAACCCCAAAGGCGTTCGGTATTAATCTGCGGCAGATCTAGATCGCTGGCCAGGCCGGCGTCGCCTTGGTCGTGGCCTGGACACTCAACTATGAGTCGCCATTAACACCGGCCGCTGCATCCCCCGCTGCCGCATTTTGGCCCCCGCTCGCCCATGGTGGGGTTGACCCATGAGCCCAGACCATGAGCAGCGCCAGCGAAGCCAATGCCCTTGACGGGCTGGTCAGTCCAGCCGTCCAACAGGTGCTGGATGCGATGCAAGCCGCTGAAATAAATCCAGAAGATGCCTTGGAGATCAGCCTGGTGCTGCTGAACTTCCTGCAGGAGTACCACGTGGAAAACCTCGAGGAGCTCCTGGCTGATGAGCGGCCCGATCCGATCAGCATTGCCGTCTGGGCCGCAGACAGCGCCCGTCTCAAGACGGCTCGGCAGCTTTTGGGAGAGGTGCTTGGCGAGGACGATGAGGATGACGAGGACGAAGTGGATGAAGCCGATGAGGATGACGAAGACTCCGGTTACGAAGCCGATGAAGACGACGAGGAGGAGATCGACGAGGGCGACTCCGCTCTTGGCTAGGGAGTAGCGGGGCCTCAGCCAGGGCTGCCTGGGGGGCTGCTCCCATGGAGCGAGCGACTATTTGCTCGCTCCATGGGAGCAGCTAAGGGCCCATAGCGGTTGGAGCCATGGCCAGGCTTTCTCAGTATTGAGTCTTCCTGTAGATCCTGGCTCCATGGAATCTGGAGGATATCATTTTATTGTTATTTTGTTATTGCTTTGCGTTTGCCTGGGGTTAATTGCTTTAATGGCTATCGACGATATGGCTAGCTTTTGATAACGCTTTCGGTGATATGGCTATTTTTGAAGTTTATTGGCATTGCGTCTGCCGCTCAGGGGGGGGCTTCCCTGCAGAGTGGTGGGCTCTGCTCCTTTCGGCTCAACTCCCATGGAAAGCGCCAATCCCCGTTTGAGCGGGCTGCAGCGATTGCTAGTTACTTTGCAGCCGCATCGGCGCCTGGTGCTGCTGGCGGCCAGCTGCTCGGTGCTGAACAAACTTTTCGACCTGGCTCCACCGGTGTTGATTGGCCTGGCGGTGGATGTGGTGGTGCGGCAACAGACGGCCTGGCTGAGCAGGTTTGGCTTTGCCAGCGTGCCCAGTCAGTTAGCCATTTTGGCACTGCTCTCCTTCTTGATCTGGAGCGCTGAATCGCTGTTTGAATACCTCTATGCCTTGCTCTGGCGAAATTTAGCCCAAACGGTGCAGCACAGCTTGCGGCTTGAGGCCTATGATCATCTACAGAAGTTGGAGATGGCTTTCTTTGAGGCAAGTAGTAGTGGTCGGTTGATGACCGTGCTTAATGATGACATCAACCAGCTTGAGCGATTCCTCGACCACGGAGCCAATGAGCTGCTTCAGCTGATCACTACAGTTACGGTGGTGGGGGCGGCAATGATTTGGCTTTCACCCACCGTGGCCGGGGTGTCGTTTCTGCCGATTCCGCTGATTTTATGGGGTTCGCTGCATTTTCAGCGCCGGCTTGCGCCCCGCTACGCCGAAGTGCGCGAACAGGCCGGCGATTTGGCCAGCCTGCTTAGTAACAATCTCAGCGGGATCCTCACGATTAAGAGCTATACGGCAGAAGCTTGGGAGCTGGATCGCTTAGAGCGTCAGAGTCAAGCTTATCGCGCCAGTAACCGCCGCACCATTCGTGTTTCAGCTGCGTTTATTCCCCTGATCAGATTCGCGATTCTGTTTGCCTTCCTGGCGATTCTGGTGATTGGTGGTCTCCAGGCCTGGAGGGGCACTATTGCTGTTGGTAGTTATAGCTTCCTCGTGTTTATCACCCAGCGACTGCTGTGGCCCCTCACCTCATTGGGACGCACTCTCGATGATTATCAGCGGGCGATGGCCTCCACTAATCGGGTGCTGGATTTGTTGGATACACCGATTGCCATCCCCAGCGGCAGTCGGCGCCTGGATATCAATCGTGTAAGAGGAGAGCTGCGTTTTCAGTCAGTGGGTTTTGGCTATGCCGGCCGGGAGCCGCTGCTTAGCAACTTTGACCTGCTGGTACCGGCGGGCAGCACCTTGGGGGTCGTCGGTGCCACCGGCTCTGGCAAGAGCACCTTGGTGAAGTTGCTACTGCGTTTTTATGAACTGCAACAGGGTCAAATTCTGCTGGATGGCATCTCGATTGCCGATTTGCAGTTGGGCGATCTGAGGCGTGCCATTGGTTTGGTGAGCCAGGAGGTATTTTTGTTTCACGGCACTGTGGCCGAGAATATTGCCTACGGCAGCTTCCAGTGCCGCCGATCCGCCATCGAGCAGGCGGCCCAACTGGCGGAAGCGGCCCGGTTCATCGAGCTGCTGCCCCAGGGCTATGACACCGTGGTGGGTGAACGGGGCCAGCGACTTTCCGGCGGCCAGCGCCAACGCATAGCCCTGGCAAGGGCCATTCTCAAAAATCCGCCCCTGTTGGTGCTCGATGAAGCCACCGCCGCTGTCGATAACGAAACAGAAGCGGCTATCCAGCGGTCGCTGGATTTGATCACGGCGGAACGCACCACGCTGGTGATTGCCCACCGCCTCTCCACCGTGCGACATGCCGATCAGATCGTGGTTATGGACCATGGCCAACTGATCGAGAGTGGCAACCATGACCAGCTGATCCGCCGCGATGGTGCTTACGCCAACCTTTGGCGAGTTCAGGCTGGTCTGCGGCCAGGGGAAGATCTATGCCTTTGACCCACTGGCCCGCAGCTGGCTGCCCGCAGCTTGCTGGTTGGCGGCTGGCTGGGCCGGCCAGCGAACTGACCGCAGTAGCCGCTAGCTGCGGCATCTTCCCAGCAGCGGTGTAATAGCTTTAATTGATGCAGAGTTATCAAGCCGCCAGGCTCCCGAAGCGGGGGCAACCCAGCAACCAATCCCGAACGGGCCTAGACAATCGTGGTATAATGCTACAAAGCCTACGGCAAGGCCCCGTAGGCATCGTTAAATTCTCAATGGGCGGAAAACGTAGGTTGGTTGAAGTTATAATAAATTCAATATCTTTAATTTAATGGCTGTTGGGCTGAATTCCAAGGGCTTAACTGCGAAAGGTCCGTCGCCTAGGAGCCGGCGCAGCCGTTATAGGCGTGGCCCAGTTTTGCTCGCCATGGCGCTGGGCCTTGGCGGCGGTTTGTTGTTGGCAGCACCACTGGCGGGGTTGCTGAACGGCAAGCCAATCGCTGGCGGCTCTGATCTCGCTAATCCCTTTGCATCTTGGATAAGTGTTGGCAGTCAGGACATCTTGGTGCTGGGCACCGATGTTGGCGGCGGTAACACCGATGTGATCACTTGGCTACGGGTGGAGGGTGACGTAACCCATCTCACTCAAATTCCAAGGGATTCATATATAGAAGCCGAGGGTTATGGGCCGCAAAAAGTAAATACTCTCTATGCTTTGGGCGGCGTTGACCTGCTTAAGCGGGAGTTGTCGCGTAAGTTGGGTCGTCCGATCACCCACCATGTGATCGTAAATCTTGCGGCAATTCGCCAGATGGCCGATGCCCTGGGCGGTATCGAAGTGGATGTGCCCAAGCGGCTTTATTATGTGGATAACAGCCAGGGGCTGTACATTGACCTGCAGCCCGGTCTGCAGCTGTTGAAGGGTCGGGCCCTGGAGGGTTTCCTGCGCTTTCGTCACGACGAGATGGGTGATATCGGACGCCTTGAGCGTCAGCAACTGGCCCTTAAAGCCTTGTTTCGCAAGCTCACCAGGCCTGATCAGCTGGTGCGTTTGCCGATCCTGTTGGCCAGTGCTGGCCGCAATCTAAAAACAGATCTTGGACCGATGGAGCTGGGAGGGTTGATCACCGCCATGGGCACCACAAATCTGGAAACCAAGCGGTTGGGAGGACGGCCTTTTACGCGCAATGGTTTGAGTTATTGGGACGCTGATTGGCCGGCTCCTGGCACTGCGGATGAATCCAGTGGTGGCGACGACCGCTATCGTTTCCTTTTTTAAGGCGTGGTCTACTTGTTGTAGGGCTTTAGCTCTCGCTGCCTCTGGACTAGGGCG
>JBIKVR010000010.1:0-41271 GCA_044356735.1 Prochlorococcaceae cyanobacterium | reverse complement strand
GATGAATCCAGTGGTGGCGACGACCGCTATCGTTTCCTTTTTTAAGGCGTGGTCTACTTGTTGTAGGGCTTTAGCTCTCGCTGCCTCTGGACTAGGGCGGTAAACTTTGGCTAATTGGCCGGGTGTTACTGGTGCAGCCTTGTCACTGGTGCAGCCTTGTCACTGGTGCAGACTTGTCACTGGCGGATCCGTGTCACTGGCGGAACCGTGTCACTAGCGGAACTGTGTCACTGGCGGAGCTTTGTCACTTGCACAACCGTATCACTGGCGGAACCGTGTCACTAACCTAGCCTTTGTTTATGCAGCTTTTATTCACCTAGGCTTTCTTGATGCAGCTGTTATTAACGGAGTTGTTATTTGTAGGGTTTTTATTTTTGGGCTGTCGTTTCTGGTGGATTTTCAGCTGATTTTCCGGTTTCGGTTCCAGGGGTTTGGTCGCCTTGCTTCTCGCTGCGATGGTCGCGATCGGTGAGTGTTATGAGGGCAAGCAGCAGGGCTGCTCCCGCCATTATTGGGGTGGAGGTGGCTACGGTGACGCCAAGGGCGGCCGTAAACCAGATAGAAGCGGCACTGGTGAGACCATGCACTTCAGGAATGGTTTGCTTGGGCCTGGAGGCCACCAGAATTTCACCGGCGCCCAGAAAGCCCACGCCGCTGGCCACGCCTTGAATGGCACGACTGCGGGCCTGGCTATCACCCCCTGAGGCAAGCACCAATAGACAGGCGCTTAGCCCCACCAACACATGCACCCGCAATCGATTCGGCCGCAGGGTGTTGCCATGGTGGGCACGGTTCATGCCCACCACCAGGCCACAGAGCACCGCCAGTCCCAGGCGCAGCAGGATCTCCAGATCTGGCGTAACTACAAATGTCGTCATGGGCAGGGGGTTGAGCTGGCCTCCGGTTACGCCGCAGGGCGGCCAGCGGGGTGGGCAGCGGGGCGGCTTCCCATCCTCAAGCCCGGCCTGGCCCCCGCTTGAGCGAGCCTAAAGCTCACCAGGGGCAGCCATTGCCGAGCCGATGGGTGGCAATAGCCGATGGCTAGCGACAGGTAGCAAGAAACCCCCAGTGGTATCTGTCAATACCTCTTATATTTGTAATTGGTGAAGCCTGGGGTTTTAGACTCATTTAAAATCCAGATGTGCCCGGTGGTGGGGCGCTGGATGGCATGCGCTTCAGGTAGTTTGCTACGGGAATGGGTTGGGGTTGGCTGTAGCCCACTGGTAGCCATACATCGCCGGCGCTGGTGGCCAGGTGCACCTCCCAATTGTAGAAACCGCGGTAGGCGGCGGGATCTTCGCGCAATAGGCCCGCATAGATGAGTACGGCGCGACCGTAGTAGTCGCTGTTGTTGTAACCCCAGAGAGCCTTGCGGATGTCCTTGAGCCCGCCGCGGCGCACCAGGTAGCGGGCCGCCGCTGGAATCGCATCGCGTGGATTGCGGATATCGCCCCTGCCGCCTGCCTTGATTGTGCTCTGCATCGAGATCCAGCACCGATCCCCCCCCTCACCCTGGCCCCACCCCGCAGGCTGTTTCCGTAACAGAGCCCGGCAGATGGATTGGCGGGCTGCAATTGTTTAGTGCTTTGTAGAGCAGATTGATTATGTCTGGATTTTCCGTACTGGTAAGCGTGGGCAAATGCTAAGCGTGCACACTTAATAGGCGTGCACACTTGACAGGTGTATGCCCATGGTAGGCGTGGGCACAGCGCCCTGGCGGTATCGGGCTAGCTTCTAGTCATGGCTTATCCCTGCTCTCGAATCGCGGTGGTGGGGGCCGGTTGTTCCGGTCTCTACCTGGCGCTGCTGCTCCAGCGCGCCGGTCACCAGGTGCGCCTGTTTGAGCGCTCGCCCACTCCCCGCAGCGAGGGCTGCGGCATTTTGCTAGTGGCCGCCGGCGTGGAGGCAATAGCCGCCGGTGGCGATTCGTCACTTTTGCAGCGGCTGCTGGCGGCGGGCCAACCAGTCGCTCGCTTTGTGGTGCGCAACCTGCGCGGCGACACGATCAATGCGGAGGCTGCCAGCCATGATCCAGGCCGCCAGCCTTCCCTCTTGATTCCCCGCTCCGCCATCCTGGATGCCCTTTGGCAGGGGTTTGCCGCAGAAGATTTCTGCGGCGAGGCCGAGCTGATTGGCTGGCAACAGAGTAACGATCGGGTGGAGGCCTTCTTTGCCAATGGCGACATCTGGAGCGGTGATCTGCTGATCGCCGCCGATGGTATTTTTTCGCGTGTGGCGCCGGTTTTAGTACCTGGCCATAGCTTGAATTACCTGGGTGATCGGGTTTGGCGTGGCGTGGTGGAAGATGCCCACTTCTGCACCGGTGGCGACTTCTTCGTATACGCCCGTGGTCGAGGTATCTACGCTAATTTCTTCGATCTTGGTGCTGATAGCAGTGGCCTGCAGCGCACCCATTGGGGGTTTTTCCACGAGGAACTCCTGCCCGCCAGTCGGGAGCGGCAGCGTCAGCTGCTCAGCGAGCCGATCCCCCCAGAAGCCCTGGCCAAGCTGCATCCAGAAGCCGCGGCCCTGATCGCCGCCACGCTCCCCCAGCAGCTCACGGCCAATTGGTCCTATGACATTGAGCCGCTGCCTTGCATTGCCCAGGGTCGTGTGGCCCTGATCGGCGATGCCGCCCACGCGATGAGCTCCTCCCAGGCCCGGGGCATGACCGCCGGCCTGGAAGATGCCCTGGCCCTCGCCCAGGCCCTGGCCGCCAGCCCCCGGGATCTCCCCGCAGCCCTGCTGGCCTACCAGGCGGAACGCCTGCCCCTAGTGCATAACTACCAAAATCGCAGCCGGGCGGTGAGCAATCGGATGGGAAGACGCCGCATTCCTGCAGCAGCCTGAGCCAGGGGGGCTGTGGAAAAACCGCCTGATTCCTGGGGAAAACTCCGAAATAAAGCGTAAAACGGGGGAAAAGCCAGCAAAGTAGTTCACAAATGCAGCCTTTCCAGCGGCCGTGGCCCTGGCTAGCGTCTAGCCCTGCCAGGGAAGCTCAGCAAGGCGATCACCAGGCCGCCGAGCCCCATGGGGCAGCAATTGTCGCTGCGGGTTGACTGCTGAGGATGCAGGCCAGGCAGGCTCAGCGTTTGGCCAGATCACGCACGCTGGCCAAACCGTCCTGGATCTCTCCCACCAGCACCTGGTCGGTGATGTTCACGAACAGGCCGTTCTCCAATACCCCGGGCAGGTTGTTGATCTCCCGCTCCAAACCAACCGGATCGGCGATGCCACCGGCGAACTTCACATCCAATACCAGGTTGCCCTGGTCGGTCACCACCGGGCCGGCCTTGCGCTGGGCCATCCGCAGCTGGGCTTCTCCAGCCATCTCCAGCAGTTGGCCCTGCACCTGCCGCCAGGCGCCGGGCAGCACCTCCACCGGCAGCAGGAAGCCCAGGTTCAAGCGCTCCACCAACTTGCTGGCATCCACCACCACCACAAAGCGATCGGCCCTGCGGGCCACCAGCTTCTCCTGCACGTGACAGGCGCCACCGCCCTTGATCAGCTGGAAGTCGGGATCCACCTCGTCGGCACCGTCGATGGCCAGGTCGATGCGCTCAATCGCATTGAGGCTCTTGAGCGGAATGCCCAATTCGGCGGCCAGCACCTCCCCCTGGAAGGAGGTGGTCACGCCGGTGATGTCCCGCAGCTCCCCGCTTTGCAGCTTGGCCCCCAGGGAGCGGATCATCAGGGCCGCCGTGGAGCCTGACCCCAGACCCACCACCATGCCGCTACGAATCTGCTCGGTGGCGGCCTCGGCCACCGCTTGCTTCATCTGGTCTTGCAGATCCGACATCGGGCTTCGCCATCTGGGGCGCGACCGTAGCAAGGGCCAGAGACCTTAACCAGGCTTTGGCAGGGCGGCGGGCCGAATCGTGAGCTTCATTTGCTTTTGGGCACGGATCACACTCAGGGCCAGCGGTTCGCCAACGCTGGAGCGCTCCACCTGCCGCAACAGGCTGGCCGGATCGCCCACCGGCTGCTCCGCTGCCGCCACCACCAAATCGCCGCGGCGCAGTCCGGCCGCTTGGGCTGGGCTGTCCTCCAGCACCCGCTGCACCAGGGCGCCATCTCGCTCCGGCAATTGCAGCAGCGCGTTGGGGTCGCTGTTGTTTGCCCGGGCCTGGCGGGCGGTTAGCGGTACCAGCTGCAGGCCCAGGTAGGGGTGCACCACCTGGCCGCCATCGGCCAGTTGCAGGGCCACCCGCCGGGCCAAATTGATCGGTATGGCAAAGCCGAGGCCGGCCCCGGGCCCGGATCTCACCAAGGTGTTGATGCCGATCACCTCCCCGGCTGAATTAACCAGCGGTCCGCCGGAGTTACCCGGGTTGATGGCGGCATCGGTCTGGATCAAATCCAGCCTTTTGTCGCTGAAGCCGAGGCTGTTGATATCCCGATGCAGGCTGCTGACAATGCCGAGGGTCACCGTGCGCTCCAGGCCATAGGGACTGCCCAGGGCGATCGCCCAATCCCCCACCTCCAGAGCTTCTGAATCCCCCAGGGCCGCCGCCGCCAACCGCCGCTGGCCGTCCAGCTTCACCAGGGCGAGATCGGTGACTGGATCGGCCCCCACCACCTGGCCATCCAGCTGCCGCCCATCGGCCAGGGTCACCTCCACCAGATCCACCGCATCCACCACATGGGCGTTGGTGAGCACCAGCCCCTTGGCGGCGTCGATAACCACCCCGGATCCCTGGCCCCGCTCCCGCATCGAATTGGAGGGATCGCCGAACAGATCCCGCAGCAGCGGATCCAGCATCGCCGGATCAAATTGCTGGCGGCTCACCTGGCGCTCGGTGTCGATCCGCACCACCGCCGGCGCCACCGCCCGGGCTGCGGCGGCGACAAAACTGTGGGCAGTGGCGCCTGCCGCCAATGGGGCCGTGCTGGGCGCCAAGGCCGTACCGGTCGCCAAGGCAGTGCTGGGCGCCAGGGCAGTGCTGGGCGCCAGCTCCCCGCTGGTGGCTGGCTGGGAGGAAGCCGGCAGCTCAGCGCTGGTCAGGGCCGCCGCCGGCATCGGCACCAGTAAAACCAGGGCCAAAATGAAGCCGATCAGGGCGCGAATCACGGCGGCGGCGGCTCTTTGGAGGTGAGCTGAGGCTAGGGGCCCCGGCCAGCTACCAGCGCAGCAGCCGCTGCCGCCAGGCCCCCGAGGCCTCCAGCTGCAGCCAGCGGCCGCCGGGATCTTGGGGGCGCCCGAGGGGGCAGGCCTGCACTGCCGGGAAGCTGCACAGGCTGGATGGACAGCCGAGCAGGGCCACCGGTTCGAGCCCCGCCGCCCGACCCGGCAGCCAGCCCTGCCAGTGCTGGTGGATGTGGCCGAACAGCACCGCCCGCAAGCCAGGCACTGCCGCCAGGCATTGCAGAAGTTGGCGGCCGTCCCCCAGGGCGATGGCATCCAGGCCTGGATCGCCGATCGCCAGCGGCGGGTGGTGCAGCGCCACCAGCGTCGCTCGATCGGGGGCACTGGCCAGTTGCCCTGCCAGCCAGGCCAGCTGGCTTTCCCCCAGCCAGCCGCCGATCTGGCCGGCCCGATGGCTGTCGAGCAGCACCAACCTGCAGCCGTGGTGATCGATTACCGCCGGTGCCACCAGGGCAGAGCGCGCCAGGGCCATCCGCAGCAGGGCCGGCTGGTCGTGGTTGCCCGGCAGCAGAGCCACCGGCCGCTGCACCGCCCGCTCCGCCAGCAACTGCCGCAGCCTGGCGTAGCCGCCCCAGGATTCGTCCTGGCAGAGGTCGCCGCTGATCAGCAATAGGTCGTGGGGTTGCCGCCCCGCCCGCTCCAGGGCCAGCCGCAACCGGGCCAGGGGCTCGACCTGGCGATAAACGCCAACGGGGTCGGCCAGAAGATGGGGATCGCTGAGCTGTAGCAACCGCATCGGATTAAGTTGCTCGCAGTGCACATGCCTTGCCATGGTGGCTATCCCTCCCGGCGAACGCCGTCGCTGCAGCCTCTGCCAGGTGGAAATCCAGGGCATGACAGGCGGCGTTGATCTGGTGCACTTCTCCCAGGGCGCCCCGGGCAGCCGCGCCAAGCTCTGGGCGCGGGTGTGTCAGTACCTGCGGAGCGATGAGCAGAAGTGCCAGTGCATTAACCAGGACAGCAACCTGGTGGGCAAGGTGGTCAAGAGTGATTACTACGACGAGGCTCCGGTGATCGACCTCACTGGTTTCAGTGAATCCGGGCCGGCCTGAACCCCTATGGCCCATCCCCTGATCCCCCAGCTCGAGGCCCTGGCCGATGGCCTGCTTACCAGTGCTGGCTACGAGCTGCGCGGCGTGCAGCTCCACAGCCACCGCATTCCGCTGACGTTGCAGGTGCTGGTGCAAAAGGCTGATGGCAGCGACATCAGCCTTGATGAGTGCGCCAGCTTGAGCGCCCCCCTGGGCGAAGCCATCGAAGCGGCTGAGCTGCTCCCTGGCGCCTATGTTTTAGAGATCAGCAGCCCCGGCATCGGCGAGGAACTGCACGACGATCGTGATTTCCGCAGCTTTCGCGGTTTTCCGGTGGAGGTGCTGTTCCGAGATTGCAAGGGCGCTGAGACCAGGCGCGAGGGCCTACTGCTCGAGCGCGATGCGGAGGCTGTGCATCTCAACCTGCGGGGACGCCCTCTGCGCATCCCCCGCGACGAGGTGATCGCCGTGCGCCTGGTGACCGCCTCCGGCGACAGCTGAATGGCCTGCGTCTAGACGTGAGCTCAGCATCGCCCGTGATCTTCCCACAACTGAAAAACCCGAACAACTGAACAGTCATGGCCCTGGTCTTGCTCCCCGGTCTGAACACCTTGATCGAGGACATCAGCGACGAGAAGAAGCTGCCCGCCACGGTGGTGGAAGCCGCCCTGCGGGAGGCCCTGCTCAAGGGATACGAGCGCTATCGGCGAACCCTCTACATCGGCATCAGCGAAGATCCTTTCGAAGAGGATTATTTCTCTAATTTTGATGTGCAGCTTGACCTCGATGAAGAGGGCTATCGGGTGCTGGCATCAAAGATAATTGTAGACGAGGTGGAGAGCGAAGACCATCAAATTGCCCTGGAAGAAGTGCAGCAGGTGGCCGATGATGCCCAGATCGGCGACACGGTGGTGCTCGATGTCACGCCGGAGAAGGACGATTTCGGGCGCATGGCTGCAGCCACCACCAAGCAGGTGCTGGCCCAGAAGCTGCGCGATCAACAGCGGCGCATGATCCAGGAGGAGTTCGCGGATCTGGAGGATCCGGTGCTCACCGCCCGCGTCATCCGCTTTGAGCGCCAGAGCGTGATCATGGCCGTCAGTAGCGGCCTTGGTCGCCCTGAAGTGGAGGCCGAGCTGCCCCGCCGCGACCAGTTACCCAACGACAACTACCGCGCCAACGCCACCTTCAAGGTGTTTCTCAAGGAGGTGAGCGAGGTGCCTAGAAGGGGCCCTCAGCTATTTGTGAGCCGCGCCAATGCCGGCCTGGTTGTTTATCTATTTGAAAACGAGGTGCCCGAAATCCAAGAGGGTTCGGTGCGCATCGTGGCCGTGGCCCGGGAGGCAAATCCCCCCAGCCGCTCGGTGGGACCGCGCACCAAGGTGGCGGTGGACAGCGTCGAGCGGGAGGTCGATCCCGTCGGTGCCTGCATCGGCGCCCGCGGCTCCCGCATCCAGCAGGTGGTCAATGAGCTACGTGGCGAGAAGATCGATGTGATTCGTTGGTCGGCTGATGCCGGCCAATACATTGCCAACTCCCTCAGCCCCGCCCGGGTGGACCGGGTGCGTTTGGTGGATCCAGATGGTCACCACGCCCACGTGTTGGTGCCCCCGGATCAGCTGAGCCTGGCGATCGGCCGCGAGGGCCAGAACGTGCGCCTGGCGGCTCGTCTCACCGGCTGGAAGATCGATATCAAAAATGCCAACGAGTACGACCAGGGCACGGAAGATGCCACCGTGGCCAACTCGATCTCCATGCGCCAGGAAGAGGAGGCCCTCCAGGCGGAAGCGGATGCCCGCCTGGCTGCCGAGCAGGCCGCCAGGGCCGCCGAGGATGCCCGCCTGCGGGAGCTCTATCCCCTGCCAGAAGACGAAGAAGACGAATACGAAGCCCAGGCGGAGGGGAGTGCTGCTGAGCCGGATGCCGCAGACCTTGAAGCCGAGGTGGCTGAAGCCGAGGCGTCTGATGCCGAAGCTCCTGATGCCGATCCGGCTGAAGACGAGGTTGCTGAAGACGAGGTGGCTGAAGAAGAGTCCCTGGAGGATGAGCCAGCTGAGGAGGAGGAGATCCGGTGAATCCCCAGCCGGTGATGCGCCGCTGCGTGTCCTGTCGCCAGCTTTGTGACAGGACCCTGCTCTGGCGGGTGATCCGACTGGCGGCAGGCGGCATCGCCCTCGACCAAGGCATGGGCCGTTCGGCCTACCTATGCCCCAATGGCGGCTGTCTCGATGACGCCCGGCGCAAGAAGCGCCTGCAACGGGCCCTGCGCTGCCAAGTTGCGGATTCCATCGTTGATGCCTTGGAGCTGCGGCTGCGACCCAGCGCCGCATCGGGCTCTGAGGCAAGATGAACTTTGGTCGCATAGCGCTTGCGGCCTGGATGCTTCCTGGCCCCTGGGGTCCCGGAGCTCCGTCCACTGGAGACCTGAATGACCAGCAGCGGCAAAGTCAGAATCTATGAGCTGTCCCGGGACCTGGGCCTGGACAACAAGGACGTGCTCGACGCCGCCGAGAAGCTTTCGATCGCCGCGAAGAGCCACAGCAGCTCGATCAGTGACGACGAAGCTGCCCGCATCCGCGGCTTGTTGCAGGTTGGCAATGGCTCCAGAGCTGTAGCCAGCGGCCCAGCTGGTGGCCCGGCTAATGCCAGTGGTCCGGCTAGTGCCCCGGCGAAGGCGATCTTGGCTGTCCAGAAAGCCGCCGCGCCCGCGCCAGAGCGTCCTGCCAGCTCAGCTGAGCCCATCGCTGCCAAACCCTCGGCGCCGGCCAAGCCCATGCCAGCCCGGCCAGTAGCCCCTGTGGTGACCAAGCCGACGGCCTCCAACAAACCCGTCCTTCCGAACAAGCCTTTGGCTCCTGCGAAGCCCGCTCCCGCCAAGCCCCCTGTCGTGGCCAGCCAGCAGAGCGCACCTGTATCGGCCAACCAGCCCAGCGCGCCTGTCGTGATCAAACCCAGTGCGCCTGTGGTGATCAAACCCAGTGCGCCTGCGGTGATCAAGCCCAGTGCCCCTCTGGCCAAGACGAGCACCCCGCCTGCGGTCTCCAGCGAGGCTGGCGATCAGCCCCGTCCCGCCGGCGGCCTTGCCCCTGCTGCTGCGAGCAAACCCAGTGCCCCCCCCTTGCGGCCCGCTTCCGCCGCTCCTGCCGCGCCTCGCCCCAGTGGCCCGCCCAGTCGGCCTGCCGCCCCCGTGGTGATCAAGCCTGCGGTGATCAAGCCTGCGGCGACCAAGCTGGAGGTGGTCAAGCCGGAGGTGGTCAAGCCGGCAGCCCCCACCTCCGCGGCGCCTCGCCCAGCCGCCGGCCGGCCGGCGCCCCCCACCAAGGCCAGTCAGCCACCGGCGCGGCCCAGCTCGCCGCGGCCCGCTCCGGCCACCTCCGCCCGACCCGCGGCGCCAACTCCCACCCGACCCGCGGTGCCCAGCCCGCGAGCCAGTGATGCTCCGGCAAGGCCGGCGGTACCGGCTAAGCCACCCGTAGTGATCGCCTCCAAGCCAGCGCGGCCGGCACCGCCGGCCCCGGCCCGCAAGCCGGAGACCCCTGGTCGCCCCGGAGCCAGTCCGTCTGGCAGGCCTCAACTGGTGGGCCGCCCCTTCAGTGGTGCTGGCCCAGCAGGTGGCGCTGGCCCAGCAGGTGGTCAAGCCGGTACCCCAGGCACGGCAGGCAGTCGTCCCGCCTCACCATCCGGTCGTCCGCCCCTGAGTCAGCGACCCGGGGCCCCCGCCCCGATCGTCCGGGGGGGGCAACAGACGGGCCGTCCCGGACCGACGCCCTTGGAGCTGGTCGGCAAGCCAATTCGTCGCGACAGCAGTGCTGGTGCCGGCCGCGCAGCGGCCCCGATCCGCCCTGGCATGCCTACTGGCATGCGCAAGCCGGTGGCACCCGGCGAGTTGATGCAGCTGCAGAAGCCCACGGGCCGTCCCGCAGCGCCACCGCCGCGCCGCCCGGGCGAACGACCCGCCCCCGAAGCAGGTGCCACCACCAGCCCCACGCCGGAACTGGTGCGCCCCACCGCCACGCCGCCCGCCGTACCGCGGCGCCCTGGCTTCCGGCCCCCCGTCGCCTCCGCTGGCGCCCCGGGGCGTCCCCGCCGGCCCGATTGGGACGACAGCGCCAAGCTGGAAGCTCTGCGCAGCCGTACGCCGCAGAAACAGCGCACCAAGGTGCACATCATCGGCGAAAACGATGATGCGCTGACGGCTGAAACCGGTGGCTACGCCGGCGAACAGGAAGCCGTGGTGCTGACGGCCAGTTTGGCCCGGCCCAGCAAGCCCAGGGGCTTGGCCGCCGCTGCCGCCAAGCCCACCGTGGCTGTGCGCAAGCGCAAGAAGGAAACCACCCGTCAACGGCAGCGTCGCCGTGCCATGGAGCTGCGGGCTTCCCGCGAAGCCAAGGCCCAGCGGCCGGAAATGTTGATCGTGCCGGAGGGCAACCTCACGGTGCAGGAGCTGGCCGACAAGCTTGGTGTGGAGAGCTCCGAAATCATCAAGAGCCTCTTCTTCAAGGGGATCATCGCCACGGTCACCCAGACCTTGGACATGTCCACGATCGAGACGGTGTCCGATGAATTCGGCGTGCCGGTGCTGGAGGACGACGTTCAGGCCGCCGCCCGCAAGACCGTTGAGATGATCGAGGAGAGCGATCTCCAGCACCTGATTCGCCGCCCACCGGTGGTGACGGTGATGGGTCACGTGGACCACGGCAAAACGAGCCTGCTCGATGCCATCCGCAAGACCAGGGTGGCCGCTGGCGAAGCCGGGGGCATCACCCAGCACATCGGTGCCTATCAAGTGGAGATTGAGGTGGGCGGTGAGCTGCGCAAGATCACCTTCCTGGACACCCCGGGTCACGAGGCCTTCACGGCGATGCGTGCCCGAGGCACCAAGGTGACCGACGTGGCCGTGCTGGTGGTGGCCGCCGACGACGGCGTCCGGCCCCAGACCCTGGAAGCGATCAGCCACGCCCGGGCCGCCGAGGTGCCGATCGTGGTGGCGATCAACAAGATCGACAAGGTGGGGGCTTCCCCCGAGCGGGTGAAGCAGGAGCTATCGGGTCAACAGCTGGTGGCCGAAGACTGGGGCGGCAATACCGTGATGGTGCCGGTGAGTGCCATCAAGGGCGAAAACATCGACACCCTGCTGGAGATGATTCTGTTGGTGTCGGAGGTGGAAGACCTCCAGGCCAACCCGGATCGACTGGCCAAGGGCACGGTGATTGAGGCCCACCTGGACAAGGCCAAGGGACCGGTGGCCACGCTGCTGATCCAGAACGGTACCCTGCGCACCGGCGATGTGGTGGCTGCGGGCCCAGTGCTGGGCAAGGTACGCGCCATGGTGGATGACACCGGTGGCCGGGTCAAGGCCGCCGGTCCCTCCTACGCCGTGGAGGCCCTCGGCTTCAGCGAGGTGCCCACCGCCGGCGACGAATTCGAGGTGTATCCCGATGAAAAGAGTGCCCGCGCCGTGGTGGGCGATCGAGCCTCCGAAGCCCGGGCCACCCGTCTGGCCCAGCAGATGGCCTCCCGCCGCGTCTCGCTGGCCTCGATGTCCAGCAAGGTCAGCGATGGCGACCTCAAGGAACTCAACTTGATCCTCAAGGCCGATGTGCAGGGTTCCGTCGAGGCCATCCTCGGGGCCCTGGAGCAGCTGCCCCAGAAGGAGGTACAGGTGCGGGTGCTGCTCTCGGCGCCGGGCGAGATCACCGAGACCGACGTGGATCTGGCGGCCGCCTCCGGCGCCGTGATCGTGGGCTTCAACACCTCCATGGCTCCAGGGGCCAGGCGTTCCGCCGATGCCACGGGCGTGGATGTGCGCGACTACGACGTGATCTACAAGCTGCTGGAAGATATCCAAATGGCCATGGAGGGCTTGCTGGAACCGGAGCTGGTGGAGGAGGCTCTCGGCGAGGCAGAGGTGCGTGCCGTGTTCATGATTGGCCGCAATGCTGTGGCTGGCTGCTATGTCACCAACGGCAAACTGCAGCGCAATTGCAAAGTGCGCGTCCATCGCGGCAAGGAGGTGGTCTTCCAGGGGGATCTCGATTCCCTGCGTCGCAGCAAAGACGACGTCAAGGAGGTGGCCACCGGCTTCGAGTGCGGCATTGGCTGCGATCGCTTCAATGCCTGGAGGGAAGGCGACCGGGTGGAGGCCTTCAAGCTGGTCACCCAGCGGCGCACCCTCAGTCTCTGAGTGCCGCCGTCGTGGTGAACGCCCGCCGCGAACCGATGATCTGGCTGCAGCTGCTGGGAGCTGCGGCCATGCCGTTGGAGCTGCTGCTGATCCTGCTGCTCCTGGCTGGTGCCGACCCGGGACCGGTGCCAGCCCTGGAGCGACTGCTGGCCTGGGGCCTTGGTGCCCTTGGGCCAGCGTTACTGCTCTGGCGCTACCCAGCTGATCCATTTTCGCTGTTGCTTGCTCAAGTGCCCCTGCGGGCTCGCAGCAGCGAGCAGCGCCGCTTGTCCGCCTGGCAAAGCGGCATCACGCCACGCTTGTTGGTAATCAGCGGCGCAGCCCTGTTGCTGGTCGCTTTCTGGTGGCTGGATGCCAATGCGGCCCTGGCTGGTCCGCTGGCGCCCCTGCCCGCCGCCAATCGGCTGGTGCTGCTGCTGCTCAGCATTCCCCTGCTGGCCCTGTTGCTCTGGCAGTGGCAACAGCTGGGCCAGGCGGTTGTGTTGCTAACGCTTTCGCCAGCCAGTTTTGAGTCGATCAGCCCCTTGAGCCAACAACAGTTGCAGGAGCAAAGGCTCTGCCTTGGCCTACCCCTGTTGCTGCTGCCGCCCTTTGTCGTCGAATCTCCCCGGGGATATGCAGTCGTTTCAGCAGCTGGGGAACTTCAGCCGCCTGGCCAAGGCCAGCAAGAGCTGGAGCGCAACCCAGCCACCGCTTCAGCTGTCACTTCTTCAGCTGTCACTTCTCCAGCCGTCACAGTTCCAGCTGTCACCGCTTCAGCCGTCACTGCTCCAGCCGTTACCAACCTAGATGTCAGCGTCGATCTCGGCATTGCGGTCGAACCAGAGCAAACCTCCAAAGATCAGCAGGGCAGCGATCTGGATCAACAGATCGGTTGATGCCACCTCGGCTCCGGCAGCGCTGCGCATGGCCATGGTGGCCAATCCCAGGCCTGCGGAGGCACTCAAGGCCAGCCACAGGGCCCTGCGCAAACCCCGCCAGGGAGTACGGGCCTCCTGCAGCAGCCTGGCCCGCAGGGCGGGATCCAGGCGGCTATCAGACGATCGGGGCTTGGAGTCCACGGGCTGCACACGGCTTGGCGGGCCTCAATGCTAGTTTCTCTAAGGTGCCGGTGTAGCTCAGCGGTAGAGCAACTGATTCGTAATCAGTAGGTCGCAGGTTCAAATCCAGTCACCGGCTTTCGTGATCCGCTTCTCCACCGCCAGAATCTTGCTTAAGCAGATTCTGGAAAACCTTTATCTCTGCCAATTTGCCGCAGGAAAATCTTTGCGGCATCAGGTCAGCAATGGCTGCGGTTGGGGCTTTTCCGTAGTCTGCTCAAGGGCAGCGGCAAAAACCAGGTGCATCGATCTCATGCAGCGAGAAGCGTTGCGGCTACTGACTGCCCCTGGCCTACCCCCTGCCACACCGTCGCATGGGCTTCTGGTGGCGGATAAGTTTGAGCCAGTTGCTCACTTAGATCGCGCACCACCAGTCCCAGGGAGTCAAGGCACTGGGTTAGATGGTCAATATCATCTGGTCTAATATCACCGTGTCTAATACTGCAAGGTCCAATATCCCTGGGGGCAATTGCGCGGGGTCCCATGCTGTTGCGGTGAATTTCGCGAAGGCCCTGTCCTTTCATGGCCCGAGCGGCGCATGGCTGGAGCAGTATTAAGTCTTTTATTCAGTGTCAGCACCTAGGATAGGGCTGGTTTTGAATGGGATTACAGGTGGTCAGGGTTGTGAATGCTGTATTGGCGCCGTGAAGCGCGAGACTGTCCTCAACGGCTGGTTGGCCGTCGGGAGGATGGGCAGGTGTCCGCTTGGCTCAGTTGTTGGGCTCCCTGTCAGACGAGCCTGGGGCCCAGGGCGCTGGTCGCCTGGCTCAGCTTCTTGGCTGGTGGCCTTAGCTGCCTAGGGAGATTGCCTGCGGGCAGGGATTGGCAAGCACCTTGGCCTGAATGGCTTAGCTTCCATAAATCGGCATGGGCGCCCTGGCCCCGAGCTAGTGCTGCCAAGCTGGTGGCCAGGAGATCGGCAAAGCTGGTCGGAAATGCTGGATGTCAATGGGTGACTTGATCCCGCTTGGGCTACGGGTTAGGCAGGGGCCAAAGCCAACGGTTGGCTCGGCTGCCAACTTGCCTGTAAACAGCGGCGCTGAGGGCCAAGTCAAACCAAGGCGGCGCTGCTTCGCCGGAGCTTCAGCGTGTACTGCCGCAGATATGGCCCATAAGCACGGGTCAAATCTGCGGCAGATGAAGTGTATGCGTTGATTTTTCTGCCAATTCTTTCAGTTGGTGGCTGGCCGCTGGCCAGGGGGCTGATCGGGCCTTGCGCGATCGCTGCTCCCTGGCTCTGGCTTAGGGGTGGAGCAGGGCTGAAATCCAGAAAAGACTAGCTGACTCGAGTTTCTGGTGGGCTTGCCCTGGCGATGGCGGCCATGGCTTTCAGCTCAATAGAGCTAGCAAACCCTGTGCTGGACTGGTTTTTAACCAAAGTTACGCCCCAAACCAAGGCTCAGATAAGCAGGCTTGGCCGGGCAACAGCATTCAGGTTGCTTGCCACCACTGGCGGAAAGGGAGGCAGCTCAGACTGGTGGAGTGGCCAGCTTGGCGGATGGTTCGGTGCCCAAAAACCAGCAATGAACCGTATAGCCCTGAGCAGCGAAGCACTGCATCATAACCCCAGGCCACCTATTGACAACCTTGAGACCCCATTCCCTGGGCCAATTCAGCCAGAGCGCTGGCCTTGTAGAGGTTTGAAACAGGGGATCCACCCCTGGACAGGGACAAACCGATAGCTAAGATGTGCTCATCCATGATTTTCTGCCATGCTCACCGGACCTGAACTGCTTGCCAAGGTCAAGGACCTGGGGGAAGCCTCCAAATCTGAGCTGGTACGCAGCTGCGGCTACGTCAGCATCAAGGCTGATGGGGGTGAGCGCCTAAACTTCACAGCCTTCTATGAGGCATTGCTGGAGGCAAAGGGCGTCAGCCTCGGCGAGCCTTCCAGTAAGGGCAAGGGCCGCAGGGGGCGGCAGCTCACTTATCACACAAAAGTGCAGTTTAATGGTAATCTAATGGTGGGCCGGGCCTACACGGTGCAGCTTGACTTCAAGCCTGGTGACGAGTTCGAGATCAAGCTGGGTCGTAAGCAGATCAAGCTCATTCCCCTCGGCGGTACCGACGAGGAGGATTGAAGCCTTTTGCGGCTGAGGTTCCAGTTCAGCTGATCGCACCAGGTCGGGGCTTGAGCTTGCCAACTCCAGGGCAAGCAAAGCCTCCGACCTGCTTTCAACCGAGCAAGGCGCCGCCCCAGCCAGCACTGGCCGGCGCCCTTCAATCTTCCACGTTCACGGACACAGTGGTGAGCTTGCGGGCTTTGGGAACGGTCACGCTGAGCATGCCGTCCCGGTAGCTGGCCACCAGATGTTCGCGATCGATCTCCGCTGGGAAGCGAAAACTACGGCTCCAAGTGCCAGGACGAAACTCGCTCAGCAACAGGCCGCGGCCTGTTGCTGAGCGGTCGCTAGCTTCTGGTTTGGTGGCATTTGTGGCCTTGCGTTCCAGGCTGGATAGCCTTTCCGCGCTTACTAACAGGTTGCGATCGGTAGCCTTGACGCTGATTGCTTGTTTGTTGACACCGGGCAGTTCAAGCACCACCTCATAGGCATCAGCGGTTTCGTATACTTCAGCAGCGGGTACCCGTTCTGCGGTATGTAGTTGCTGCTCGAGGCGGTCGAACAAATCAAAAGGGGAAGAGGTACGCAGGGTCAGCATGGTGTTTTGTTTGTGAAGGTTGGCTGATGAACCAGGAGCGTGATGGCAACCTTTGGCTGCCCCCCGGTGAACTCAATTTGCTCCACTGGCATCGGTGGCAGTTACGTGCAGACCGTCCAAACTGATTCGGCCCTCACGACCTCCTTCGGTTGACACGACTTTCTTGGTGGGACAACCGATGACTCAGTTAAGGGGCTGAAATGGAGCAGGCCCCCCGCGTCAGGAAAGTTGCCCGTCAGGCTTTGACCGCTATTACGGGACAGCTTCTGGGCAGTTAAAATACAGTTCTTCCGGGACAGTTTTAGGGCAGCGGAAAAGTCCGAATCCCAGGGCTCCGATAGGCCGAAGGTCATCAGGATCTCTGGACGCTACCATTCCCTAGGGGAGAGAGGTCTGATTGTTAGTTTCGGGATCTTTTGAGATGCCCTTGCCTTTTGCTGGTGGTTTTGTTAATTAAATCCGCCGCTTTGGCTATTTTGATAAATACGTGGTGATTTTGGCGGCAACCTGAGCCACAGAGCCGACCACCCGACTCTATCTATCCCACGGCTGCTCGCAGTTATGGAAAAATGAAATCAATAAATTCTCTGGCTGTCCTAGTTGCTATCAACTGGCCTGCTTGGAAGCGTTACTATTGCAACGTCTATTGAGAGGGGTCGTGGTGTCTCGCCACGTTTTGTTTCTTCACCAAAACTTTCCTGGCCAGTTTCCCCACCTGGCTGCGGAGCTGGTAAGGAGGGGTGATCGGGTGACCGCGATTGGGACCGCCACGGCCCAGCCAATACCTGGGGTGAATTTGCATCGCTATGACCCAAGGCCTCGCGCTGGGGTGCCGGCCTGCCATGCCTGGGTGGCCGACCTGCAGACCAAGTGCATTCGGGCCGAGGCTCTCGGTGAATTGCTGATCCAGTTGTTGGCGCAGGGTTTGGATCCCGATCTGGTGATCGGCCATCCAGGCTGGGGTGAGTTATTGATGATTAAGGATATTTTTCCAGATGTACCTGTATGGCATCAGGTGGAACTCATCTATCAGCTCAGAGATGGCGATACCGACTTTGACCCTGAGTTCACCAAGCTAGACTGGCGCAGTCGTACGCGATTAAGGCTGAAACGGTTGCATCAACTGCAGGCACTACATGATCTTGATTGGGGTGTTACTCCCACTGAATTTCAGGCTAGTACCGTACCGTCTGAATATCGTCAACGACTCAGTGTGATCCATGAAGGTGTGGATACTGATGCAATTGCCCCGCGCTCTGGTTCGTTTATCCAGCTGCAGAAATTGGGATTGCGTTTTGAGCCAGGCGATGAGGTGATCAGCTTTGTATCCCGCAGCCTTGAACCCTATCGCGGCTTTCACAGTTTTATGCGCATGTTACCTATGTTGCAAAAACTACGACCTAATGCCCACGTGATTATTGTGGGCTCTGATGGTGTTAGTTATGGGGCGCCGCCCGCCGGCGGCGGCAGCTGGCGCCAGCAATTGCTGGCGGAGTTGGCTGGTCAGTTGGATCTGAATCGCATTCATTTTGTGGGCAGAATTTCCCATTCAGTGCTGCATGATCTCTTCAGGGTGGCCGCCTGCCATGTCTATTTAACATATCCTTTCGTGCTTAGTTGGAGTTTATTGGAGGCGATGAGCTGTGGCGCTGTTGTGATTGGTTCCTCAACTCTTCCCGTTCAGGAGGTGATCGAACATGGGCGCACTGGTCTATTGGTGGATTTCTTTGATCTTGAGGCAATGGCTAATTGCATTGCTGGCGTACTGGCGGAGCCAGCCGCCTATCTCCCCCTCGGGGAGGCTGCCCGCCAGCAGGTGATTAAACGCTTTGATCTGCGCAGCGTCTGCCTGCCGCAACAGTTGGCGCTAGTGGATCAGTTGATCAATGCAGATAAGCACTAGAGACTCCACTAGAATTGAAGCCCTGCTACAGGCTCAATACTGCATCATTTTTTGCGGCTAGTTCTTGGCTGCGCTGGCTGTTGTTGAGGCCATCGGCTCCGGGAATCACTTCAGCCATGGCCTTCAGCCAATTAGTAAGTTCCTGTAATTGCTTCTCCATCGGCAGCATGCCCAGGCCTCGGGCCAGCACCTTGGCGCTACTGGTGGAGCCAGGTTGATAGACCAAGCGCCCATGTAGATGTTGGGGTAAACCCTGGCGCAAAAGCCTGAAGGCGGGCTCTTCCATCGGAGTTTCCAGGGCGATATTTGCCTGTTCTGGTTTGATCCGTGAGAAGCCGCAGCGCCTTGCCACCAGCTTCAATTCCATCAGCTGCACTAGCGAGAGCACCGGCGGCGGCAAGCTGCCGTAGCGATCCATCCAACCGGCAATCAGTTCCAGTAGGGCATCCTGGCTACGGCAATCAGCGGCGGCTCGATAGGCAGCTATTTTTTCGTCATTATCGCTAATCCAGCCACTGGGAATAAAGGCGGTTATCGGCAGGTCAATTTGGGTGTCGTCTACAGCTGGGATGTCTTGCCCTTGGATTTCCGCCAGGCATTCTTGTAGCATTTCCATGTAAAGATCAAAGCCGATGGTTTCCATCTGGCCGCTCTGTTCCACTCCTAGTAAATTGCCCACTCCCCGAATTTCCATGTCGCGCATTGCCAGTTGATAGCCGCTGCCCAGTTGAGCAAATTCCTGGATCGCCCTTAGCCTCTGGCGGGCCGCGTCGCTCAAAGAGGAGTCGCCGGGATAGAATAGCCAGGCATGGGCTTGAATGCCACTGCGACCTACCCTTCCTCTTAGTTGATAAAGCTGGGCCAGGCCAAATTTATGAGCGTCTTCAATTAGAATCGTATTTACCCTGGGTATATCGAGGCCACTCTCCACGATCGTGGTACAGAGCATTACATCGGCATCGCCGGCATTAAAGGCAACCATCGCGCTTTCCAGCTCACCTTCAGGCATCTGGCCATGGGCCACCAGCAGCCTCAAGCCCGGGATCATTGCTCGCAACTGGGCGGCCACATCCTCGATGCCATTCACCCGCGGCACCACATAAAAAACCTGCCCACCTCTGTCTAGTTCCTGACGGATGGCGCTGCGTACCACCTCTTCATCTAGTGCGGCCAAATGGGTTTTGATCGGGCGCCTCAGGGGCGGCGGCGTAGTGATCAAACTCATCTCTCGCACGCCTGAAAGACTCATGTACAGGGTGCGGGGGATTGGTGTGGCACTTAATGTCAGCACGTCCACATCTTTGCGCAGCGCTTTTATCTTCTCCTTTTGCTGTACGCCGAAACGCTGTTCTTCATCAACCACTAGTAATCCCAGTTGCTTAAAGCCAGTGCCTTTACCCAGCAGCTGATGGGTGCCCACCACCACATCAACAGTGCCCTGGGCCAGGCCATCTTGGATCACCTTGCGCTCGGATGCAGTGCGGAAGCGATTCAATAGCGACACCTTCATCGGGTAGGGGGCAAAGCGTTCGCTGAGGCAGCGCCAATGTTGCTGGGCCAGCACCGTGGTGGGGGCCAACATGGCCACCTGTTTGCCGGCGGTGACGGCCTTGAAGATGGCACGAATTGCCACCTCGGTTTTACCAAAGCCCACGTCGCCACATATCAGTCGATCCATCGGCTCGGGTTTCTCCATGTCGCGCTTTACATCGGTGATCGCCTTGAGCTGATCCGAGGTGGGTTCATAGGGGAAGGACTGTTCCAATTCGTCCTGCCAGGGGCCATCGGGAGGGAAGCAAAATCCCTGCACCTGATGGCGCTCCGCGTAGAGCTTCACCAGATCTAGTGCTACCTTGCGTACAGCCTTGCGCGCCCGCTCCTTGGCCTTGTTCCAGGCGCTACCGCCCATGCGGTTCAGTTCCGGGGCGCTATCGCCCGTGCCGCGAAAGCGACCGAGGCTTCCCAGTTGATCGGCCGCCACCCGCAGTAGACCGTCGGAGTACTGAACTACCAGATAGTCGCGTGATTCGCCACCGATGGCTAGTTTTTCAAGCTTCAAGAAGCGGCCAATGCCGTGGTTGCGGTGCACCACAAAGTCGCCTGGCTGCATTTTGTTCGGGTCCACCGTGCGGCTGGTGGCTTTGCGACGCCGGCGCACGTAGCCGCTGGCCGGCAGGGAGTGCTGACCGAAAAATTCCCGGTCTGTGATCAATACCAGCCGCCAGGCGGGCAGC
Organism: Prochlorococcaceae cyanobacterium; assembly: GCA_044356735.1. GTDB lineage: Bacteria > Cyanobacteriota > Cyanobacteriia > PCC-6307 > Cyanobiaceae > UBA5018. The sequence goes on along the minus strand of JBIKVR010000010.1, from coordinate 21,012 downwards.
TGCAGACCCTCCAGTTCAGCTGTGCCCCTGGCCTTGAGCGCCACGGGGGTCCCCTGTTCCACCAGGCGATCGATGGCCGGTTGATCGGCTGCATTGGGCACGAAGCGAGCGATGCAGTCGTGCTCCTCCAGCAGGGCCACGGCCCGCGATGGCTGGGCTGAGAGCAGCCAGATGCAGGCCTTTTCGCGCTGGAATCCCTTAACCAGATCGGCCAATCTGCCGAAGGCATTGGGGTGGGCAGGCACCGAGCGCGAGGCCAGATCGAAGCTGTTGGCGTGCTGGTCGCTTTCGTGCAATTCGGCCAGGTCGAAGCCGCGCCAGTTGCTGTTCACGGCCGCCAGCAGCTCCGCAGGGGGGCGGTGCAGCAGCGGCTGCAACGGAGCTGCTGGTAGCGCACTGGTGCCGCTGCCAGGATTTGCGCCCGCGCCCTCGGCCAGGCTGAGCTCCTTAACCAATTCTGAGTAATGCTCAGCGCTGTGCTCGTACCACTGCTCACCGTGGGATAGGCACTGGCGCCGACCATCCACCACCACCAGTGTTTGCTCGCTCAGGTAGTCGAGCAGCGAGGCGGGCTGGTCCCAGGCCAGGCCCATCAGCCGGCGCATGCCCTCAGGGGTGCCGCCCTCGAGCAACTGGTCGCAGGCCTCAGGGCTCAGCAACTGATCGAGAGCGTCGGGCATCGCCTGCCGCAGGGCCTCGGCCACCAGGGGGCCATAGCCGGTGGGGGTGAGCCGCACCACCTCGATTGGATCGAGGGAGCGCTGGCTGGCCGGGTCGAATTCCCTTAGCTTTTCCAGCTCTTCGCCGAAAAATTCCAGGCGAACAGGTAGTTCAGCGCTCACCGGGAAGATGTCGACGATGTCGCCCCGCCGGCTCCAACTGCCCTCCTGTTCGATGCTGGGCACCCGCTGATAGCCCAATCGGCTGAAGCTGAGGGCAAGTTGCTCCAGATCGAAGCTGCAGCCCTTGCGCAGGCTCAGGCACTGGGCGCGCAGGGCCGGCGGCGGCGGCAGGTGGGGCTGCAGGGCCCGCTCGGTGGCCACGATCGCCAGCCGCTCGCCTCCATCCAGCAGCTCGCTGAGCACCTGCATCTGCCCCCAGGTGATCTCGCTGGTGGGATCCAGCGGTTCGTAGGGACTGGCTTCACTGGTGGGATAGAGATGGCTGCTGCTCCAGCCCATCAGATCGAGCAGGGCAGCCCAGCGGCCGGCCTCCTCCAGGGTGGGCACGATCACCAGCAGGGAGGATTTGGCGGAGCCCGCCAGGGCGCTGCTCACCAGGGCCCTGGCGGCTCGACCGGCACCGCTGAGCCGCAGCCGCTCGGGGCGGTCGATGCGGGCCAGCACCTCACCGGTGAGGGGCGCCTGCTGCAGCTGGCGCACCAGGGCGGAGAGGGGCATGGCGGCGGCGGGGCGGCAGGTGTCGATTGTGGCAACTGGCCTAGGGCGCCGTTGCCAGCGCTTCTCCAGAATCGCCGCTGGGATTGTCGGTCGCCACCGCCGCCGCCCAGGGCGATTGCCCGGAGAAGTCTTGCATGGGGCCCAATCCTGCAGGGCCGGCCCCTGGGCCCTGAGCTATTGCGCTGTTACTGCATGATCGAGCCGTTCGCCCTGCCTCGCCAAGCAGATCAGGCCCCGGCCTTCGGTGGCCATGACGTTGATCTGGGCAGCCGTGGCGAACTGGGCAGCGCAAATTAATCGCCTTCATTTTTTCGGTTCGCGTCGTCGCCAACTACCACCATCTCGCCGTTGCGGATCGCGGCGACGGCATCGAGGATGGCATTGAGGATGGAATCGAAACGAAGCATGGGGGCATGTCTCAGGAATAAAAAGTGGGGCGTGGATGGCGGTCGGCGAGGGCCCATTCGCCCAGTTCGCGCAGCTTGTAATCCACTGGATCGTGCAGGGTGTAGGTGCGTAGGTTGCGCCAAAACCGGTCCGCACGGCGGGGCCAGGTGGTGGCCCGGGCTCCCATTACCTCAAAGATTCGGTTCACTGCATCCAGCCCTGCCTGGGTGGTGATCACCTTGGCGGTGGCGATGTCCACGGATACCTGGCCCCGCTCGGCTTCACTGACGTTTTCACCTAGTTTCCAGGCCCGTTGCAGGCTGTCGGCGGCCCGGTCCGTTACCAGCCGCGCCGCCTCCAGTGCCGCGAATAGTTGGCCGAAGTGGCGGAGCACGTAGGGATCCTGTTGTTTACTCTCCACCCCCGAAAGCCACCAGGCCTGGGGATTGGCCTGGAGGTAGGCCTTGGCCTCCTGCACCGCCCCTTCGGCGATGCCCAGATAGACGTTGGCGAAGACCAGCTGGGCGATGCAGGGTCGCAGCGAGGCCCGAGGGCTGCCGAAGGGCCCAGGGGAGCGCAGCAGCTCCGACTGATGGATGCGCACACTCTGGAACTCGACTGTGCCGCTTTCGGTCTGACGCTGGCCCATGTTGTTCCAGTCGTTCAGGGGAACAATTCCCTCTCTGGGTAGGGAAATAGCCGCCACCAGCAGGCGATTGCTGTCGGAGGTTGGATCAGGGGCCGAGACGATCAGGGCATCGGCGTCGCTGGACCCTGTGGAGAAGCGCTTGCGACCGTCGATCACCAAGGTGTCGCCCTCCCAGCTGGCGCTCAGGCCTGGGTCGAGGGGGTTGAGGGTGTTGCCCCAGAACCAATTGCCCGCCACGGTGCGCCGGTAGAGATTTTCTGTTTGCTCCTGGCTGCCCAACAGGTCGATTGTGGCCAGCATCAGGTGCTGGAAGCCGAATAGCTGGCCCAGGGAGCTGTCGGTGCGGGAAATGCGGCGCAGGATCCGATAGATCAGCGGCCAGCTGGCCCCGTGGCCCCCCCAGGTTGTTGGGATCAGCAGGTTGAGTAGGCCGCTGCGGCGCAGGGCATCCCGTTCAACCTTGGCCGTTCCGCCCTGGTGATCCCTCTCCACTGCTGTGGGGGCGATCGATTAGGCGAAGCGGTCCGCGATCGCCTCAAGGGTCTTCTTGCTTGTTTCGAGCTGAGGCGCCATGGGAGATCAGGGGCGAAGGTGGCCAGATGGGCCTAGGGCTGTACGCGACTGATCAAATAGCCGAGGTTGCGGTCCAGGCGTTCCACTAGTTCAGGCTTGAGGGTATATCCCCCATCAAACTTCTCAAACTGGTCATCCACCGCGAATACCCCCTGCTCAATATCCCTTGCACCCAGCACCGACAGCACTGGCTTGAGGGCGTAATCGATCGCCAGCAGGTGGGAGATGGTGCCAGCCGAGGCGAGCGGCAGGATCGCTTTAGCCAACAGGGCCTCCTGGGGAAGGATGTCGAGCAAAGCCTTCAGGCCGCCCGAGAAGGAAGCCTTGTAGATGGGAGTGCTGACGATGATGCCGCTGGCGGCGGCCACCTCGGCAGTAAAGGAGCTGAAGGATGGGCTGGCGAAGCGGGCCTGAATGAGATCCTCGGCGGGAAAATCGAGGATGCTGGTATTAATCACTTCGATTCCAGCTGAGATCAGGACTGCCCGAGCATGGTCGAGCAGGGCGGCTGAACGGGAGATGCTGGTGGGGCTGCCGTTGATCAGAAGAACGCGGGTCATGAAACAGGTGGGAGAGGTGTAAAATGGCGCTAAGTGGAGTTGATGTCAGGCGAAGACAACCGCTGATTTGGCGGCCCGTCAGGGGTGGAGACTGGGGAGCAACTCTTCCATGAATTGCAATCTCATCTTCTTCGGGTCGGGGCATGATTGGACGTGCCCATTGCCACTGGTGAGTGTGGCTTGAACCACATCATCCCAAAGGAATTTACTCAACTTAAAGCCGTTCGGTATCGAGGGAGCGAATGTCGTTGGAAGCATTGCTCGCGACGATTGATTAGCCCTGCACCCTCGCGGCGTTGGGAATCCGTTCATTGGCAATAATTTCACCGAACGGGGCCAGCACAAGCTGGCCCTCTGGGCGTTCCGGCAGCTGGATCGGTAACTTCGGGAACAGCAATTCCGCCACCCGATAGGCTTCCTCCAGATGTGGGTAACCAGAGAGGATGAAGTGCTCGATGCCTAGGTCGGCGTATTCCTCCAGCCTGCGGGCCACCGTGTCAGCATCACCCACCAGGGCTGTGCCAGCTCCACCCCGCACCAGGCCGACACCGGTCCAAAGGTTAGGACTAACCTCCAAGCTCTCCCGGCTACCGCCATGCAGCTGGGTCATGCGGCTTTGGCCCACCGAATCCATGCGGCTGTAGACCTTCTGAGCCGCTTCGATTGTTTCGTCATCCACGTACCGAATTAGATTTTCTGCTGCTTCCCAGGCCTGCTGATTGGTTTCGCGCACGATGATGTGCAGGCGAATGCCAAACTCCAGGCTGCGGCCATTACGCAGGGCTTTTTCGCGCACTTCCTTGATTTTCTCGCGCACCTGCTCGGGCGGTTCACCCCAGGTGAGATAGGTGTCGGCATGGCGGGCCCCCACCTCCTGGCCAGCTGGCGATGAGCCACCGAACCAGAGGGGCGGATGGGGCCGCTGCACGCCGCAATGGATTACGTTGCCATCGCGGATGTCGAAGTAGTCGCCCTTAAAATTGAGCCTCTCCCCCTGCATCACCCCACGCCAGATAGTCAGAAACTCATCGGTGAGTCGATAGCGTTCGTCATGGCTGAGGTGGAACCCGTCACCGGCGTTCTCCACCGGATCGCCTCCGGTAACCACATTGATCAACAGCCGGCCGTTGCTGAGCCGATCGAAGCTGGCGGCCATGCGGGCGGCCACCCCCGGCGACATCAGCCCAGGGCGGATCGCCACCAGGAACTTGAGCCGTTCGGTGCTGGCGGCCAGCATCGAGGCCGCCACCCAGGCGTCGTGGCAGGAGCGGCCAGTGGGCAGCAGCACTCCTGGGTAGCCCAGCTGATCCGCCGCCTGGGCGATCTGGCGCAAATAGGGCAGGGTGATCTGCCGACCTCCGGTGGAGGTGCCCAGGTATTTGCCATCGCCGTGGTGGGGAATGAACCAGAACAGCTGCATCTTCAGGAGTTAGGAGAGGGAAATATGCAAAGTGATGGCCGCAAAAGGCAACATCAGCGGATCAGGGACGAGCATTCAAAGCTTCTCAGCTAGGCGCAGAAGATCAGCAAGGGGACTGAATTGGAAAAAGTCCGCTTCAAGCCAGCTGACCATCTCGGGCAGTCGATAACTCAGCGCTTCCCCTGTTCAAATGGCCAGGCCATAGACCCAACTGGCCATAGCCATAGTCCCCAGAAAAGGGCAGGGGAGGCCTTGGTGGGGCCCGCACAGGTGCATCGATTGATAGGCAGATTTATAACCCTGCAACCTTGCCGCGTGGCCAGGGACCATGAGGTGGCGGTCACCAACCAGGGAGGTGGCTGAGTGACTTGACAATTTATTCCAAACGCCTATCGGGATTAGGTTGGATGCTGGTGGGCCCGCCGCGCTTGGGCGATCGCCGCAAGTGAACAAGCTTTTCTGGGGAGGGCCCTTTATTTAGCTTTGTTTATATAAATCTTTGGCCATGTAAGTTGATCAACGGGTCGCCCACATGGGCGCCAATCAAGACCTGGTTGCGGCTGCTGCTTTGCATTATATTAATGTGCCGTATATTTAGGGAAGCACTGGAAAACCACGATTTCTGCTCTTCTGCTTCCTGAAAACCTTTGGCGCCATCGCGCCCTCGGCCGTAGACGGGGCTTTTAGAGTATCCTTGGTTTGCTGTAAAAACTAATTAGAGGATATTGAGGAAAGAAGCGCCATGCCGCTGCTCAGAGATATTGATTGAATTGCTCCGGCCTTAATGCCGAGGCCCTTGCGGAAGTTGCTGCTGATTTGTGGTTATTCACTCAAGCTTTCCGCCGCCCCAGGGGATTTTTCTGCTCTTGCCTCTTGGGTGTCGATCAGCCGTTCGTTGTGATCCCTGTCGATGCAGACCAGTTCTTCACTGGGTAGACAGGGGCGCCCAGTTTCGCTGGCGGGCCTCTGGCCAGGCTGCTTTTGGATCACATGCATCCCCACCGCCAGCCCCACCAGCGCCAGGATGGCCAGGGCGGCGGGCCAGGTGGCTAAGGGACGCTCAATGTCGTTGTTGTTCATAACAGTCCATCTTGATCGATACCCAGCCAGCGCAAAGCATCAATTGCCACATTCATGCCCCCCAGAACAGCTTTCGCTACGGCACGGCCGTGGTGTAGAGCCCAGCTTTCGCCCGCAGCCCAGCTTTCGCGTAGAGCACAGCCCTGGCGTAGAGCACAGCCGTGGCGTAGAGCACAGCCGTTGCGAAAAGCACAGCCGTGGCGTAGAGCACAGCCTTCCTCGCGGCGGAGGGTCAGCGCAGGGGGACAGGGGGTAGGGGCCACTGTTCAGGAGACAGCTCAGGAGCCAGTTCAGCTTTCCTTGTTTAGCCATTCACTTTCCAGCAGCATGTTGAAGTGCAGCAGTTGTGAATCGCTTAATTGTTGGCGGCTGTTCAGGTTGAACTGCTGTTCCAGGTACTCCTTGCCTTTGCCGGCATCCCAGTTGAGTTGGCTCATCAGTTGATCGCATTGGAGTAACAGGTCGCGACGGCGCAGCGGAATCGCAGCATTGGTTGGATCAGAGCCCGGCTCCAGGCCCGCCAGGGCTTGCAGGTAGGCCAGCAGGTCGGCGTAGGTGGTGAGGCGGCTGCGGCTGGGGTGCCCGAAGGCCCGCTCCAAGTAGCTGCTCTCCTGCTCCCTTTGCCAGCCCAGGCGCTTTAGCTCCAATTCTAGCTGGGCCAATTCACTACTCCAGTCCTCCGGGTCTGCTGGGGGCTCCTCCGCCATTGGCTTTGCACTGGCTGAATCAACCGAAAATTCAGTGGCGGCAGCTGGGCCGGATTCCGCTGCTGAGCCAGCTGCCGCAGCAGGGCCAGATTCTGCGGCTGGTTCTGAGCTGGTGGACGCAGCTGCAGTTCTGATCAGTTGCCGGCGATTGCCCAAGGCTTCTGGCGACTGCTTTGGCGTCGGTTCACCAGGAGAGCTAGATGCGCCAGGCGCGGCGGTGAGGGGGCTGTGGGCTGCAGCTGCAGGGCTGTTGGCGGCAGCTGAGCTGCTGTCAGCAGCAGCAGCTCGGTTGCCAGTGGCTGGCTTTGGCCGTGGCGCACTCTGATGGGCTTCTGGGGCTGGCCATGGCTCGCTGCCCAGGGCTGCCCCCAGCCTTTGGCTCAACCGTTCGATCGCCCGATCCTCTGCCGCTTCAGCGCTGGCGGCTTCCCCCAGGGCGCTGGCTAGCCGGCGACCCTGCTGGTGGGCCGAGACCTCCACCACCCGGGTTCCGGGTTCGGCATGCACCAGACGGGCCTGCAGTTGCATCGGGCTTCCCGGGGGGCAGTGATCGATTCCTAGAGTGGAACCTTCGCAGGGCGTGATGGAAGCCGAGTCGATCCAGTCCCTATCTCCCTTGATCCAAGGGGTTGACCACTGGGGTGAGCTGCTGCTGCTGCTGCCCCTGCTCGTGGCCCTGGAGGTGGTGCTGTCGGCGGATAACGCCATCGCCCTGGCCGCCATCTCCCGCAGCCTGCACGACCGCGCACGGCAGGAGGTAGCCCTGAATCTGGGCCTGCTGCTGGCCCTGGTGTTTCGGCTGGGCCTGATTGCGGCGGCCCAATGGGTGTTGCATTTCTGGCCCCTGCAATTGGCGGCTTCCTCCTACCTGCTTTGGCTCTGCGGCAGTCACCTGTGGAATCTGGCGACACCAGATCGAGACCCTGAAGCCGAATCCGGCGGCGCTGCTGGCGCCAAGCTTCATCCCCAAGCCAGCTTGGTTCGCGTGGTGGCCACCCTGGCGGTTACCGACCTGGCTTTTTCCTTGGACAGCGTGGCGGCGGCGGTGGCGGTGAGTGATCGGTTGCCGCTAGTAATGCTTGGCGGCGTGATTGGCGTGATCTGCTTGCGGTTAACCGCTGAGCTATTCATACGCTGGTTGGAGATTTATCGATACCTGGAAACCGCTGGTTATGTGGCGGTGGGGCTGGTGGGCATTCGCCTGTTTTTGCGGCTGGTGCTGCCGGAGCTGGTGATTCCCGAGTGGGCGCTGCTGCTCAGCGTGGTACTCATCTTTGCCTGGGGATTTTCGGCCCGCCTCTCCGGGGCTGATAGTGCCTCAGAAGCTGAGTGATCGAGCGGGCTTGATGCTGGTAGAACTGCGCCAAATCGGCACCGACCAGCTGCTTGATCAGCTGGAGGTGGAGGGCTTGGCCGATATCCCCCAGCCTGGCCTTTGGCTGGATTTGGGCGAGCGCAGTTTTTTGGTGATGCAGCGGACCCACCGTTACCGGCTTTGCAATGGTCGCTATGAGCTGGCGGCGGTGGCCCTGCAGGTCAAGGCCCAGCGCCAACCCACCGATGCCCGCCGCTGGCGCCATGGCTGGGTGATCGGCGATCCCAACTGCCGCTACAACGCCCGCAGTCCACTGCTGCGCTGCGCGGTGCTGCCGGAAGGCCCCTGCGAGCGCTGCCAGCATTTTTGCGCCATCGTCTGATGCCTGTCTGCACTTGGCGGTGGTGGCGTCTGTGGTTTGGCTGGATATGGTGCCTACCGATACACTCCGCCTCGGCCTTGTGCGCTGAGATGAAGTTGTCAGTGCAGAGTCTCATGCCATACGAGCCCGGATCCCCCCAGTGCCGCATCCTGATCGACTGCAAAAGCCAGATCGAGTCAATGTTGCTCAGCCTGCAGCGGATCGAAAACAGTGGCCACATCAGCGATCAACTCAGGTCAGTGCATCTTCAGTTAGAGGGTTTACATACCCTGCATCGCCGCCAGCCGGTTTTATCCACAGATTGAGCTTTTGGCAGGCGGCATAGGCACTGGCCAAATTGGCTATGCCTCGCCTGCTAGTTTTGCTCACCTGGAAGCTGCTGAACTGGCAGCTTTGCTGGGCTTACTCTGTGGCGGTTTTCCTTAGCCTCCTGAAGTCTTTTTTTAGTGGCTGGCTTTCGCCTCTGGGCTCCTGGGTTTTTCTGTGGCGCCGCAGGCTATTGGCCCAGCTGATCGCCGGTTTTAGGGTCCAGTTGTTGCAGCAGGATCGAGCCGCTGGCTAGCTGTTTCCCCTCTAACTGGGCCGAGCGGATCAGCAGAGGGCATCCACCCGTGGCTACCACCAGCCCCACTCCTTCTGCCACCTCCAGTACTTGGCCGGCGGTCTTTTTGCCGGGCTGGTCAGAGTCTGCTAGCGGGGCGCTGCCAACCAAACCCAGCGCTGCCCAGCGTTGGGCCAGCTCTGCGGCTTCCGGGCTTAGCTCAGACCCCAACCGCACCACCAGCGGTTCGCTATCCAGCAGTTTCAGCCGCCTGCCTCGCCAGAAGCTATGGGCGCCTGGATAGAGGCCCATCACTTGACGGTGGATGGTCAGTGCCGAGGCACTCCAATCGATTTGATAGTCGTCTTTGTGGAGCATGCGGGCGTAGGTGATCCCCTGCTCGCCCTGCGCCCTTACCCCCAGGCGCACCAGCCGTTCGGCCTCGGGCCCTGGACCAGCCGCCTCGATCAGCGGCATGGCTTGCACCAGCAAGCTGCCGGTGAGGCTGGCCAGGCGCTCGGCCAGCTGTTGGGCGTTGTCGCGCAGGCCGATGGGGATGGCCTGCTCCACCAGCACCGGGCCCGTGTCCAGGCCCTCCTCCATGGCCATGATGCCCACGCCGCTCTGGCGATCTCCCTCGATCAGGCACCACTGGATCGGTCCGGCGCCCCGCCAGCGGGGCAGCAGCGAACCATGACCATTCCAGCAGCCATAGGCCGGCTGAGCGAGCACCGCCGCCGGCAGGATCTGGCCGAAAGCCACCACCACGTAAACATCAGCCGCCAGCTCCCGCAGTTGGGCTTGGCAGTCGAGATCCCGCCGAATGCGCTCGGGTGTGAACACCGGAATGCCCAGCTCCAGGGCGCGGGCTTTCACCGGGCTGGCCTGCAGTTGCTTACCCCTGCCGCGGCGCCGGTCCGGTTGGCTCACCACCCCCACCAATCGGTGGCCGGCGGCCACCAGGGCATTGAGACTGGCCACGGCATAGGCCGGGGTGCCCCAGAACAGGATGTTCATGGCTTGCTCAATATGATTTGCTCAATATAGATTTCTCAATATGGTTTGTTCAATCAGGCCTCGCCGGTGATCGAGAGTCCTTCCACCCACACGTGTGGACAGAGTCCATCGGGGCTCAGCTTGGCCTCGCCCTCGAAACCAATGATGCTATTTAGCAGGCTGCGGATGTCGCCGGCCACGGTGGCCGCCTCAATTGAGCGCCGCTCGCCATCCTTCACCAACCAGCCATCGAAAGGCAGCGAAAAGCTCCCCTGGCTGGCTTTCACGCCGGCATGCAGTGCGGATAGAGAATCGATCCAAACGATCTCGCCGTTGCCCCTGGCATAGCGATTCAACCCCTGCTGGCCGCCACCGCTCCCGGGCGCGGGGCCGATCTCCAACCAGTTGGGCCCCACGGAAACCTTGGCTCCCAGCCCGGCATGGCCGCTGGGGGCCACCCCAAAGGCCCGGGCGGTGGCTTCTGAGTGGAGAAAGTTGTTCAGCACACCTGCCTCCACCAGGCTGAGCCGCTGGATCGGCGTTCCCTCGCCATCGAAGCTCCTGGCGCCGATATTGCCCGGATGCAGCCCGTTGTCTTGCAGGTTGAAAAAGGGCACTGCCAGCGATTGGCCGAGGCTTTCGCGGTTGCTCAGGCTGACGCCATCGAGCACGGCACGGGCATTGAACATGCTGCTGAAGGCTGAAATCAAATCTAGAAACGCCTCCGGACTGAACACACAGGTGTAGCGACCCGTGTTGATTGGCGCGTAGTCGAGGTGGCTGATCGTGAGTTCGGCCGCCTCATCGATGCAGCCGGCCAGGTCGAGCGACGCGGCGCCATAGGCCAAGCGCATAGCGCCGGCGCTGCGGGGCTTGCGACCCTCCTGTTCCGCCCTTGCATATAAATAAATGCTCGCAGTGCTCTGCCGTTGTTGACGGCAGGCCCCGTCGCTGTTCAGGTAGATGTGCTCACTGATCCGCTCGGACAGGCCGTTGTAGGGCACTGTGCCAATGGCCGGGTGGCGCCCCAGCAGCTGGGCCTCCGCATCCCGCAGGGTTGCCAACAATTTGAGGATGCCGAGCGGTTCCCGCAGCGGCTGTTCCAGGGGCTGCAAGGCAGCGGTGGCCAGGGGAGAAAATTGAGGGGTGTCTGCGGCATTGCCGAAACTGGCCGCCTCCTGGGCACCGCCCAGGGCGCGCTCCAGGCCGCTCTCGGATAAATCTGAGGTGCTGGTGATGCCCACCAAACCATCTGCATTCCACACCCGCAGGGTGATCGAGCTGCGTTGGGCTCCCTTCATCTGCTTTGCCTCCCCCCTATCCACCTGCACCGAGGTGTCGCTGCTGCAGGCGGCCCCTAGATCCCACTGGCGAATGCCAGCGGCGGCGGCAAGCCGCTCCAGGGTTGCCCGCAGGGCCGGCGCGTCGAGACCAGTGTCGCTGGGGCCAGAGGCCCCGGGGCCGCTCTGGGAGATTTGGCTGGTTACAGCTGAACTACCAGCTGAAATATCCGCTGACTTGGCAGCGTTGATTGTCATGGCAGGGTTGGCTGGGGAAGAGAGGGTGGCTGGGTTGATTTCGCTGTTGATAGCGGCTGTGCTCTCCGCTTTTGTGTAGCTGGGCGCCATGGTCAACGGCCTCCCACGGTGATCGAATCCACCTTGATGTGTGGTTGACCCACCGTTACAAAAATGCTGCCGCTCACCGAACCACAGAAGCCCGCAGCCAGTTCCAAATCATTGGCACACATGGAAATGCGGGGCATCACCTCCTTGGCCGCACCGATCAAGGTGGCCCCCTTCACCGGTTTGGTGAGCTGGCCGTCTTCAATTAGATAGGCCTCTTCCACGGCGAAGTTGAACTGACCGGTGGGGCCGACGCTGCCGCCACCCATCGCCTTGCAATAGAGACCCCGATCCACCGAGGCAATCAGCTGCTCCGGGCTATGGGGGCCTGCGGCGATATAGGTGTTGCGCATGCGGCTGGCCGCGGCGAAGCTGTGACCCTGGCGGCGACCGCTACCCGTGCGGGGATGACCGGTGCGCAGTTCGCCGGCTCGATCACTGAGGAACCGCTTCAAAATTCCGTTCTCGATCAATACAGTGCGCTGGGATTCGAGGCCTTCGTCATCCATGCACAGGGAACCGAAGGCGCCATCGGTGTGACCCTCATCAATGGCGGTTACGGCCTCGTGGGCAATCAACTCGCCCACCTGCTCGGCGAAGGGGGTGGTGCCCCGCTCCACCTGGGTGGTCTCCAGCAGGTGGCCGCAGGCCTCGTGGAAGATCACACCGCCAAAGCGATTGGCCAGCACCGCCGGCATCTGGCCGGCTTCCACGTAGTCGGCGTAGAGCATGGTGCCAGCGCTATCGCACACCTCCTGGGCCGAGGCCAGGGCATCCCATTGCCGCAGGTCATCGGGGCGGCCGGAGGTGCCGTAGCGGCGGCCCACGGAGGAGCGGTGGTCGCCATCGGCCGCCAACACGTTCAGCCCCACCGATTGATGTAGGCGGATGTCACGGCCAAAGCTGCCGTCGCTGGCGGCCACCAGCACCTCCTGCCAGTCGCGGGCGTAGCTGCTGCGCCTTGCTTGCAGGTGCTTACCTTGGCGTTGCAGGGCAGCGGTGCCCTTCAGTAGCACGGCGGTGGCTTCCGCCAGGCCAGGGCAGCGGGCCAGCCAGTCGCCCTTGGCGGCGCCAAAATCGCGCAATTGCGGTAAACCCTCAAAGCCGCTGCGGCCGTTGGGGCTGTACTGCAAGCCGAGCATCCCCAAGGCCTGTTCAAGGGCCCTGCGCAGACCGGCCTCGCTGAGGTCGTTGGTGCTCACGAAGCCATCCCGCTCGGCCAGGAATACGCGGATGCCAGCGCCCATGCCAAAGGCTGGGCTGACGCTGGTAATCAACTCCTGCTCCGCCAGGACGCCCAGGTGGTCTTTGCGCTCCAGGAACACCTCCACCAGATCGGCCCCAGCGGCACGACCGGCCGCCAGCAGGGATTCCAGCTGGGGCTGCCAGGCCTGATCCAGCATCAAGCCCTGTTGGCGGCGGCTGGGGTAATCCGCAGCCGAAATCGAGGCCGCTGCTTGGGCTGCAATTGGGGCTGCAACTGGGGCTGTGGCTGGGGCTGCGACTGGGGCGGCTTCTGGAACCATTGGGGATAAGGGCATGGCTTCTGAGATACGTTGGCTGCCTGGATGATTTATAGCAAGGATGGGGGGAGATACGCTGGCCGTGTAGATTGCTTATAGCAAGGGGCCCGGAGATTTTAGTTAGCAAAGTCATCTGAATTTAGGGCGGCTCGGGAAACCCGTAGCCATGATCGACGCAGCCCTGATACAGCAATGACTCTCGGCTAGCTGCGTCGCAAAAATGGCGGTTTTCCAGGGATTTCTCAGGGCAGCTCGAAGAATTTTCCATCGAGCGTTTCTTTACGCAAAGACAACGAAACGACACCGCTGCGCTCGGCAAGGCCTGTGTCCGCGGTAGCAGTTCCCAATGCAGCTATGTACGACTTCTGTTCAAATCCCTTGCGCTTTGGCCGAACAAGCTCTCAGGGCCGACCTGTCCGATAAAAGGCATTTACCTTACTGGGTGAGGCAAGCCCGAAACGATTGGAACGAACTGGCCTGGGTAGATCGACTGCCAAGGACCTCGTGGCTTAGTACCCTTACCCCATCAAAACGCACCGATCAACTATAGATGGCTGGTTTTAGGGAGAATGGGCTGGGGCGAGCCCCAGGTTGCTAAATGGCCTGGGGCATGGCTGTTAATACCCAGCATTCACAACAATATCGTTAACCCGAATCGGCTCTGGGATCAACTTCAACTTGGCAAAAGTATCTGCCACTTTCTGCTGATCTTTAATCCCACCCGACTGGATGGTTGAAACCTGATAGCGACCCAAACGCCGACCTTCAGAAACCTGAAGAACCTGAATAGGCACCTTGGTGACACCGGAAAGAAACTCTGCAGATCGCTTCGGATCCTGCAAGGCCCACTGACCGGCGGCACGTAGATCTTTGATCAATACAGGTAGCAGGGAAGGATTAGCGGCTGCGAAGTTGCTGTTGGCAAGAAAATACAGGCGGAAACTGGTAAAACCCCGGCCATTAACCAGCACCCTGGCGCTACCACCCACCTCTGCCGCAGCGTAAAAGGGATCCCAAACAGCCCAAGCATCGATCTTGCCCGATTCAAAGGCCACACGCGCATCAGGTGGCTGTAGATACACCGATGTAATATCTGATAGCTTCAGACCACCTTTGGTAAGCGCGTTTACAACCAGGGGGACGGCGCTGGAGCCCCTGGCATAGGCAACCTTCTTGCCCTTCAAATCAGCCAACGTACGAATCGGCGATCCCTGGGGCACCAAAAGAGCAACGGCCTCAGGATTAGGCTGAGATTGACCGAAATAGACGACCGGGGCATTTTTTGCCTGGGCAAAAATTACCGGAGCATCGCCAGTTTCTCCTACATCCACCTTGCCTGCTGCCAACGCTTCCAACAGTGGAGGCCCAGAGGTGAATTCTGACCAGGTCACGGTAATACCCTGACGGTTCAACCATTTTTCGAGATCACCCCGGGCCCGAACCACATTGCAGCAGAGAATGCCTGTAAATGCCGGCTGCACTTACAGTTATTGGCGGCTTTTTGTTGCAGGCCCAAAACGAAGCGTCAGCCACCTTAAATGCTAGGTGCTTCGCTTGGAGTAGTCGCGGGCACATGCCACTACCCCCCTCCGGAGACTAGAAATCAGCCATCTCCTCTCCAAAGACCATGGTTGCTACGGCCCGACCAATCACCGAGCAGCATGCCGAGGTGGAGAAACACTTCCGATCTACTAGTAAAAAACTGGGGCAGTCATATTTCGTGATCGACTGCGACCGCCACATCATTGAGCCTCCCGAGGCCTTTAGCCTCTATCTCGATCCAGAGTGGAGACATCAGGCACCTCGTCTCGTCACCGACAACAGCGGTGCACCGAGATTGATGGTGGAGGGTCGTTTATATCAAAAGCCTTCAGGCTTCGGGCCCGGTAGACCTGAAGGATGCGGCGATCAACGCCCCCGTGGCGATGGGCTCTCCTACGAGCTGGCCCATCGCCATGCCTTCGAGAACCGGAATCTTGACATGGACCTCTCGGGGATTGACTGCGCCCTTTGGATTCCAACCCTGGGGTTGTTCACCCCCGATATCGAGAACGCTGATCTGCAGTACGCCGTGATGCGCGCACTCAATGACTGGACGGCCAAAGAGTGGTCCACGGAAAAGCGCCATCTGTGGTGTGTGACTATACCACTAAAACCGAAATGGGCCGTGGCGGATATTCGCCGTTGCCATAATCTCGGCGCTACAGCGGTGTGGATGCGCCCCAATGTGATGCAAGGAGTGCGCTGGTGGAAGGAAGACTGGGAGATTGTTTGGCAAACGATGGCAGAACTAGGCATGGCCCTAGTCTTCCATGAGGCAACCGGCACCTATAACGCCACCCACAGCACCGACTACAAATTTGATCGTTACTGGCTTGCCCATGCTGTGTCACACCCGCTCGAAATGGCCACAGCTCTCTCAGCCATCATTGGCTATGGAGTTCTTGAGCGTCACCCGCGGTTGAACGTGCTGTTCTGCGAGGGGGGTGCCACCTGGGTGCCCTACATGCTGTTTCGGCTGGATAACCACTTTGAGGCCAGACCAGGGGAAATGGGTGATCTTCGTATCGCGCCCTCTGCTTATTTCCGACGTCAATGCGTGATCTGCTCTTTTGAACCGGAAGAAGCCCTGCTGCGGGAAACCATGGCCTGGCTGGACGGGAGGCACATGGCTTGTACGAGCGATTACCCCCACTGGGATTCCAGCGGCGTGTCAGGGGTGGTGCGCTATCTGGAAAATTACCCCAATATCAGCGAGGAAACCAGGCTCAATTTCTTTTCACGCGCTGCCATTGATGCATTAGGCCTGGTGGCCGCGTTGCCGTGAGCGATACGATTCCAGAGACAACTTTTGAGCAGCCAAACTTCGGTGAGACCCCGTCTAATCAGGAACCCCTCGAGCTGCTAGACGGGAGTGTACTACCACAGGCTGGCGAGATTTTAGAAGTGGCCACTGTCCAGGGGGAGATGATCTGTCTCGCCCGTAGTGTGGGTGGGGAATTGGTTGCTTTTCAATCTAACTGCCCCCATCGTGGAGTACCACTATGCCATGGAATCCTTGAGCGGGAGCTGGTGATCTGTCTGGAGCATTTTTGGCGTTGGCAAGTCCATAACGGCGTGCCTGCTGGCGGAGCTCAGGTGGCTCTCCATAGTTACCGGATTTATCACCAGGGAAATCGGGTGTTGCTATTTCCCCAAATCACCAGGCTGAAGACAGTCCAACACAAGTCAGCTCTGATCTTCACTTACCCTAGAGCGAGGTTCGAGTCTTGCTATTCCTTGGGTTGCTGACAGCTAATCGACCGCAAGCTGCTACCCTATTGGAGCTGGGGCCGGGATGGGGGCGGGCCTAAGCTCGAGTGGTTTTCGGTTGCTGCCACAGTGTATGACTATCCCATCCTCGCACATAATACGATAAAAAGTAGACCTGAGCCCACGTAAATTAGCTACTAGGCCAGGATGGCCATTATCCGTGTAGCGGTTAGGTCGGCAAAGCGTGGATTGCATGCCGTATCGAGCACCCGCTGTCACTCTTCTGCCGTGGGCCTGTGTGCTGCAGGGCGAGGAGAGCCCTTGTGATAATCCATGCTATAACCATGGGAATAGGTGGTGATTCTCTACATCTTTGGAGTGCAGTGGCTGATGCCGAAAAAACTGGTAACCGCCTTGACGGAGACTGCTGCATGTAGTTCTCCTTGAGGCAGTGTTATCAGTTGTTTTCTGTTTCCAGTTTCGATAAGAGCTTCTGGCTATGTTGTTTGTCGCTGTGATGGTCGGTTGTGCCCGCTAATCACCTCGCTTTTTCTGCCATTATCCAGGCTTTCTGCATGGCTAATGGAGGCCAAATTATTTCGCTAATTCGATGCAGAGAGCACCGCCATGCTGTGAAGAACTCAGCACATTAAGGGTGTGTGAGGAGCTTCATGTCTCGGTCGGTCTATGCCTTATTCTGCTGATCTCCTACCGCTGGCAACCCGTCCAGCTCTCTGCTCTCCATGCTGCTGTCTCATCCAGCTCTCTATCTGCGAAGCTGGGGGCCTTGGCAATGATTCCCGCCCTCCTTGTTGGGTTGGGCGGAGCTGCGTTGCTCGCTTCTGTTGTGGGTCGGCGGCGGCGGCCATCGCTGGTTGACATGCTCAGCCCACCGCGTGTGGAACCCGATGGCGAACCCACGGATCTGCCAGCCGAGGCCATAGGTGCCCTGCGCGGCAGCCTGAAGCACCTGGATGATCGCTATCAGAGCCTGATTCAAACGCGCATAGACCCCTTGCTGATCAGTCAGTTGCGGGACGAACAAATGCGTGATCTGGCGCCGACAGATCGGCGGGAGATGATTGCGCAGGAAAAAGAGATGAATCGCCGCCTGGTGTTAGGTGTGGGCGGGTTGATGCTGCTGGGCCTGAGAAGCCTCACCCGCTGGCCGCTCACCCCTGCCGTAATCGTCATCGGACTCTATAGCACTTGGCCATTCGTGAAGGAAGGCTGGCGCATTGCGGTGCAGGAACGACGCCTGAGCATGGTGCACTTGCTGCTGATCTACTTGCTGTCGTTATGGCTTGGTGGCAACTTCCTGATTGGGATGGTTGGCATCCTGCTCAGCAGTTTGGGACAAAAAGTTGAACTGCTCACGCAAACCACCACCCGCCACAGCCTGACCCATCTGCTGGGCGAGCAACCCTCCCGGGTATGGGTGGTGCGTGAAGGAGAGGAGAGCGAGATCCCCTTTGAGGATCTACAGATTGGAGACACTCTGGTGCTCTCCGCCGGCCAGCCCGTGCCGGTGGATGGCGTGGTGGTGTTAGGCGCCGCCACGGTGGATCAACACCGCCTAACGGGTGAGTCGCAGCCGGTGGAGAAGATGGCTGGAGACCCAGTGCTGGCCGCCACCCTGGTGCTCGGCGGCAAGATCGGTGTGCGTGTGGAGAAGACCGGCGCTGAAACCACCGCAGCCCGCATCGGCGAGGTGCTCGATGAAACCGTGAAGCAGCAGGAGATACGCCTTGCGGATCAGATGAAGGCGATTGAAAAATATTGCTGGCCCATGATTGGGGCGGGTTCCCTTGGCTGGCTTCTGCGGGGGCCTGGGGCAGGTCTGAGGATGTTGGGCTGCAATTTCATGCTAACTGAGGTTCCCCTGCGGTTGATCACGTTGCTCAACGGCCTGGGCACGGCAGCAGAGCGGGGCGTGCTGATCAAGGACGGCCGTGCGCTGGAGCGGCTTCCCGCCATCGATACCGTGGTGTTCGACAAGACCGGTACCCTCACCCTCGATCGGCAGCAGGTGGTCGAGATTCATGCCCAACCGCCCTTTGCCGAGACGGAGCTGTTGAGGTTGGCCGCCGCCGCAGAGCAGCGCCAGAGTCACCCCATTGCCCAGGCCATCCTGGCTGCCGCGATGGAGCGACAGCTGGCCCTCCCAGCCCTGGAGGACGCCCGTGTTGAATTGGGTCTGGGGCTCAAGGCCCAGATCGCGGGCCAGTTGGTGCGAATCGGCAGCGAGCGCTTTCTTGCCATGGAAGGGCTGGCGCTACCACCGGAACTTGCGGAGCTCCAAACCGCCGCCCATGCCATTGGTCATGGGATTGTGTTCGTGGCAGTGGCGGACGCGGTCGCGGGCGCTCTTGAATTGGAAGCGGTCCTGCGGCCGGAAGCCATTGCCACGGTTGCCTGGCTGAAGCGGCGTGGCCTCTCGCTGTACATCCTTTCTGGTGACCAGGAGGCGCCCACCGCCAACCTCGCCACGGCGCTGAAGATGGATGGCTGGTTCGCCAACACCATGCCGGAGCAGAAGTCCTTCCGCATCCAGACCCTCCAGGAGCAGGGAAAGCGGGTGTGTTTCATTGGCGACGGCATCAACGACGCCATTGCTCTGCGCCAGGCTGAGGTGTCGATTTCCCTGAGGGGAGCCACCATGGTGGCCACTGATGCCGCTCAGGTGGTGCTGATGGAGGACGACCTGAGCCAGATGCGGCTGTTGATGAACCTGGCGGATGGCTTTGAGAAGAGCCTCCTCGACAATGAACGCCAGGCTGGTTACTTGAGCCTGCTAGCCGCTGCGGGGGTATTGCTATTGCCGTTTGGCTATTGGACCATCGAGATTTTGTGGGGTCTTCAGATCATCTCGGGGATTCGCATCGCCAGGCAACCCCTGCTTCACCCCAGCGACGGTGAACCGGGGTGATGGCCCGCGGTGTTGGGAAGTTGAGCTGATCGCCCCTGATGGCGGGGATGAACCCTTGCGGTCGTTCCTACGGATTGCTGCTGACACAAGCCGGCGGATCAGCGGCGATTGGAAACCGCCCCCCCCCCGCCAGCGCTTCGGTTAATGCCTAAGCCACCGCCTCGGCCACCGCTTTTGCCGGAGTCGTGATCCCACTCTCAGCCCCCCCGCACGCCGCCAGGATTGCTCCCAACCGCTCGGCCAGCACGGCCACATGCGGCTGCGCCATCATCGTGAAGTGGGTGCCCGGTACCTCCTCCACGACCGCGCCCTGTTCGGAGCAGGCCTTCCAGCCCCAGGCTGGACGGTGATCCACAAAGGCCTCAGCCCCGCCACGATCGCGAGCCATCAGCAAGTGGATCGGGGCCCGTAACCGCTCCTCGATGCGATGGTCAAGATGGGCGTCTTGCGCGGAGCGGTAGACCGCCACCAGGGCCTTGAGCTCGGCCACGGCGGCTCCCTTGGAGAAGAGCACACCGCTCGCCTGGAACGCCATCATCACCTTGGCATAGGCCTCCTCCGCGTCGGGTTCGGAGAGGATGGCCTCCCGGCTGATCCCCAACGCCATGCCGCCCAACTCCTCAAACACAGCGACAAGATCGGCCAACACCTCCCGCTCCGTGCGCTCGGGTTGATCTTGGCCAGGATCGGGGGTATTGGTATCCAGGATCACGACGCAGGCCACGGTTTCGCCCTGCCGCTCCAGTTGCCGGGCCAGCTCGAAGGCCACCCGGCCGCCGGAGGAATGGCCGGCTAGGAAATAAGGGCCCCGGGGCTGCCGGCGGCGCAAGGTCCTCAGATGGTGGGCGGCCAATTCCGTCACCGATTCCAGAGGTGGCCGGCCATCCAGGCCGGGGGTGGGCAGGGTGAGCACCGGGCGGCCGTTGCCCAGGGCTTCCGCCAGGGGCTGGAGGTAGAGCACTGAGCCGATGGCGCCGGGCAGCAGGAACAGAGGCGGGTCTTGGCCCTCGGGCTGCAAGGGCACCAAGGCGGCAGCCTCCTCCGCCAGCCGGGAATCGCCCACCGCCTCGGCGAGCCCGGCGAGGGTGGGCCGCAGGAACACGACCCCCACCGGCAGGCGCACCCCGAAGGCTTGATAGAGCTCGCTCAGCAGGCGGAGGGCCAGCAGCGAATGGCCGCCGAGGGCAAAGAAATCGTCGTGGCGACCCACCCGCTCGATCCCCAGCAGCTCGCTCCACAACGCCGCCAGCACTTCCTCCACCGGGCCATCTGGCGGGGCGTAGGCACCGGTGGCGTAGGCGTCCGCCTCAGGGGCTGGCAGGGCCTTGCGGTCCAGCTTCCCGTTTGGTGTGAGGGGCAAGCTCTCCAGCATCACAAAGGCGGCCGGCACCATGTGGGAGGGCAGGCTGCTCTGCAGGTGGGTTTTGAGCGTCGCTGGCAGCGTGGTGGTGTCCACGTCGCCCGCAACAGTGTCCGCTCTGCCCGCAACAGTCACATAAGCGACAAGGCGCTTCTCTCCGGGCCCATCCTCGCGGGCCAGCACCACCGCATCACGAATGCCCTGGCAGGCCCGTAGCGCCGCCTCGATCTCGCCCAGTTCGATGCGAAAGCCGCGAATCTTGACCTGGAAGTCAGATCGGCCCAGGAACTCCAGATTCCCATCCGGCAACCAG
>JBIKVR010000099.1:0-9945 GCA_044356735.1 Prochlorococcaceae cyanobacterium | reverse complement strand
CTGCCTGCCCCGCCACTACCTGCCCCCGCCTGCCCAAGCTTCCTGATCATTGCCTTCCCGAGCCACGCCCTGAATCGAGCGAAGGCGGAGGCCAGGTAGAGCCGCTTGGGCCGCTGTCGCGCGATCGCCTGTAACACCCTGCCTGTCAAGTGACGCCGCCGAAGGCGATCAGCAGGATGGGCAGCTCTTGGTTCAGATCAGCCCGTCACCCTGCGGTCAATGGCCAAGATCCTAGGGCTGGGCATTGGAGAGGGCCCTCCCCTACGGTTTAATCAAACATCTTCACAGCTCACCCCACCCGTGACCCTGAGGCTAACCAACACCTTGACCCGTCGCACGGAGCTGTTTGAACCTCTGGAACCAGGCAGGGTGAGCATCTACTGCTGCGGGGTAACGGTCTATGACCTCTGCCATCTGGGCCACGCACGCAGCTATATCGCCTGGGATGTGTTGCGCCGGCATCTGATCTGGAGTGGCTACCAGGTGAAATTTGTGCAGAACTACACAGATATTGACGACAAGATCCTAGGACGCGCCGCCCGGGAAGGCACCAGCATGGAAGCCGTCAGCGAGCGCAATATTGAGGCCTTCGTGGCGGACATGGCAAGGCTGAACATCCTGCCCCCTGACCGCATGCCCCGGGCCACCAGGAGCCTGGATGCCATTCGCCGGCTGATCCAGGAATTAGAGGCAAAGGGAGCGGCCTATTCCGCCGACGGCGACGTTTACTTTGCCGTGACCAAGCAGGCTAACTACGGCAAATTATCAGGGAGAGATCTCGCCGCCCAGCAGGACAATGCCTCCGGTCGGGTGGCCGATGCAGAGGAGGCCCGCAAACGTCACCCCTTCGATTTCGCCCTGTGGAAGGGGGCCAAACCGGCTGAGCCCAGTTTCCCCTCCCCCTGGGGACCCGGTCGTCCCGGATGGCATATCGAGTGTTCGGCGATGGTGCGAGAAGAGTTAGGTGAAACCATCGATATTCACCTGGGTGGCGCCGACCTTATCTTCCCCCACCACGAAAACGAAATCGCCCAGTCAGAGGCTGCTTCCGGCAAGCCCCTGGCCCGCACCTGGCTGCATAACGGCATGGTCAATGTGGGCGGCGAAAAAATGAGCAAGTCCCTAGGCAACTTCACCACGATTCGCGCCCTGCTGGAAAGCGGCACATCGCCCATGACCCTGCGGCTATTTGTGCTGCAGGCCCACTACCGAAAACCGCTGGACTTCACCGTGCCAGCGCTGGAGGCCGCTGCCAGCGGCTGGCGGGGCTTGAACGCCGCCCTGGTGCTAGCCACTCACTTGGTGGCTAACCACCCCGCTGGGGCAGCTGGCCTCAGCCCCCAGTTGAGCAGCGCCCGCAACCGCTTCGCCGCCGCCCTAGACGACGACCTGAACACCTCTGCGGCCCTGGCCGTGCTGTTTGAGCTGGCCAGGCCACTGCGGTCCCTGGCCAACCGGATTGAAAGGGGGGACCAAGGGGCCGCCAGCCAGGCAGCCCAGCTGCAGCAGGCCGACCAAGCCCGCCTGCTACTGGAGCTGGCCGACGTGCTCGGGCTCAAAGCTGAGACCGCTACCCCTGCCGCCCCTGGGGGAGAAGCATCCACAACCGCCGCCAGCAGCGGCCCCAGCGATGCCCAGATCCAAGCCCTGGTGGGCCAGAGGCTGGCCGCCAAGCAAGCTAAAGATTTCAGTAGCGCCGATCGGATCCGGGCCGAACTGAAAAGCCAGGGCATTGAGCTCATCGATCAGCCCGGTGGCACCACCGAGTGGCTGCGTCACTGAATAATGGCAGCCCAAGTAAAAAGCTGAGGCAAACTCCGATCAGCGATCAGCAGGCCAGGATCTGCCATTGGGTAAGGGCGGCCATTGGATGAAAGTGATTAGCGAAGGCCATGCAGTCATTCAGTGGTGAGTTAGTTCTTCAAGCCTCGGGGCGCTGGCGATCGGCCATCATTGCCTCGATGCGACGAATTCGGAGCAGGGTAATCTCCCAGATTTCCAGCTGAAAGGCCCGTTCAGTCTCCCCTGCTGCCACCGCGCTGCGGCAGCCTGCCAACAGTGATTCCAGATCCTCACCCCGCTCGAAGCAATCCCAGAGCTGGCGCTCCAACCTGGCCCGTTCAATGAAGTTCCAGCGTTGAAACCAAGTGGCAAGGGAAACCATCGACAGTTGAGCGGATGTACCCAGCCTTGCAGGCCATGGCGCCAAAAAGCCCGAAACCTGCCAAACCGCATACCACCACTGACGACCAGGCACAGAAACCACTTAACCGCAACAGCACCGCCGACATTTAAAATCACACTTTTTAGCAATTCAGCCCCAGTCGAGAACCTGATCACACAACCAATCCCCCTTGATCATACCAATACCCCCTTAGTCATATCAATACTCTCCCTTAGTCATGCCACAATCCCCCCCCAGCCATATCACTATTCTCATCCGCGACGGGGCCCCAGCCAATCAACGGCGATGCAGATTGCATGCAAAACTGCTGATAGTCTCCACTGGGTGCCACGCCACCCGAATAGGCTCAGAATAGACGTTCTGATATGTGTGAAGCAAACAGAGGCGCAAACCGAGGTGCAAACCGAAGTGCAAACCGAGGTGCAAACTGAGAAGAGATCTGAGAAGAGATCTGAGCAGCAACCCCAGGGGCAATCACAGCGGCAATCGCAAAAGCAACCTCAAAAAAAATCACAGAAACAGTCAGAGTTAATGGACTGCACCCTATCACTGCCAGCAGAGGCTGCAGGATTAGTTATTGTGGTACCTGGCACAGAGGCAACCACAGGCAGCGTCCAAGATCTACTGCTCTCCAAACTGTTGGCGGAGGTGGGCATGGGCACCCTGCTAATAAATCGCATACTGGAACCCAGCAATCACTCGCCTAGGCCCAACCACAACTGGTATGAAGGTAAAAGCACCAGTTACCATCTGATCGGCATGCTGGATTGGCTGGCCGCCCAGCCCTTTTTACGCGAGATTCCGATTGGCTTGCTGGGCAGCAAAGAAGGGGCCATAGCGGCCATGGAGGCTGCGGCGGCCAGACCTCAACACGTTAGGGCCGTGGTTTCCCAGGGAGGGAGGGTGGATCTGGCCTTTGATTCCCTGGCCTCAACGGTTAGTCCGGTGCTGATGGTAGTTGGCAACTTGGATGTGGACCTCTGCGAATTGAATGCCTGGGCAGCTAGCCACCTGCTGGCGCCCCACGCCACCCAGGTAATTCACGGGGCCGGGGCAGAATTTGTGGAACCCAGCGCCCTGGCCGAAGCCGCAAGCCTTGCCAGGGATTGGTTTATGCGCTATCTCCCCCCCGTAACAGCAGACGAATGCAGCTGAAAATCGGCAAAGGGCAGCTCAAAACATCAAATCCAACCGGTCTCATGACAGGATTGATTTTGGGTGAACCTGCCTATTCTTAAGTAGATGCTGAGAATCTTAAGTAGATGCTGAGAAACCCAGATTTCAGTGACCCTGCCATCTGACAAGCTCTGCGGTACAAGCTCTGCGGCATTCGAGCTTGATTGGCGGTGATTCGGGTTTCCCAAAGCTTTCCTAACAACCAAGCGCCAAGCGCTCGCTGTTAGCGCCCCTAGCACCGGATATATTTGCACAAAAATAATCGGATTAAACCCATTTAGTCCGCAGACCAAATGGGTTTAATGCCTAGCTCTAAACTAAAGTCCAGCCCTAGGCTGGGGTTAAGCAGTCAGGTTAATCGTTCAGCCGCGCGGCTGACGATCAATCCTCTTCTCCATCCACGCCTGCACCCATCGGCACCAGCCGAATGTGCTTGCGGCCAAGCTTGATTTCGAACTCGTCACCCGGCTTGAGATCTAGCATGGCCGTATAGGCCTTGCCGACAAGCAGGTTGCCATTGAACTGCACCTTAGCCATATAACCCAGCTTGCGACCAGGTTTGCCAGGCACACTGCCATCGCCAAGGCTGACACCTTTGGCTTCCAGCAAGGCCTCATAGAAAGCTGTGAAATTGAGGCGCTCGCCACCATCCTTCTTGGTGCTCACGTAGCCGCAGCTACGCACCAGATCGGATTTTGAGGCTTCGCCCATCTCCTTGACCTTGGTCAGGAGTTCTGGTCCAGTCAGCATGTGTGTTCCCCATCAGAACTCCAGAAGCTTACACAAGGACTGGGCATCGAGCAACAGTGAATCGCCAGACATCTCCTGCCGTTAACAAACGCGAGGCCCGGCAGTCTGCCTGGCCTGTTCCTCACCCTTGCCACCCCACTGGATGGGGACAAGGGTGATCCTGCTGAAAACTTGATTCAGACCCAGTGGATCTCGCCACTGGCTCGAAGCTTTTTAGCGCCTGGTGACTTGGTGGCAATTTGGGGGTGCAAGACGATCACCCCTGAGATTCCCCGCTCAGAAGCATCTGCATGCTGTGAATGTTCACGGCCCTGCCGCCGCAACAGCTTGCCCCAGCTATGGGCACGGGTTTAACCGATGCGCTGTTGGCGGCGGCTCTTAAGGAAGCTCTGAACAACATCGATTTCGCCGCCCCAGCCAGCTGAGATCCATTGCTGCATCAGAGCTCCATTGGGCTTAGCTCGGTTTTTCAGAGCTCTCTTAACTGTCCTGCGAATGAGGTATCGCCTGCTTGGGACCTGGCATCAGCCCACCAGTGCCTGCCACTGGGGCAGCAAAGCCGGCGGTATTCTGCGGGTGTGACTATCCAGGTGCTGGCTACCGCGATCGCCATGCAGCAGCACAGCATTGACGAGCACCGCTGGTAGACAACCACGGTTGATCGAAGCATGGGGCACCCGCGGGGGGATCACCACCCATGCCGCCTCATCCTCCCGCAGCGATATGCAACGAAAGCGTCGATTCTGGAGGATCACCAGATCCACTGCTCCCCGCAGAACCCTCAGCTGGCTGGTCTGGTGTCGATGGCAGACCAGCTCTTCTCTGCAATGGGTACCAACCTCAGCAATTAGCGTCTGATCGCCCTGGGGGGCAGCTGACAGCAGGGTGTGTCCCCTGAGAATCGGTTCGATCGGCAGAATTTCGATACGGCTGCTGGTGGGCATGGCCTCTCGTTGGGGGTTAGGGATTGGAACTGGTTCAGAACCACTCGGCCACCGCGGCTTCGCGACTGTTGACTCGCGCTTCAGGGGTGGTGCGACTGAAGACCATGGAGATGGATCGCTTCTGTTCGCCATCTGCTGCTAGGGCATGGATTGGATAAACCTGTTGGCCGTCCTGGAAGGGCACCTGCAGGCGGAAACTGCCATCGGCCTCCAGGGGCACAACCCGATCACCAATGCTCAAGCTTGCGGCTGGATCGGTGGCCCCATAGACGATCAATTCGGCATCGGCAATCAGCCAGAAACTGCGCTGGCGGGCAGCCAGGCCAGCGCCGGATTGATTGAGACCACTGGCCCAAGCTCCGACCCCGGAGAGCTGAGCTCCGGCTGCCGCTGAGGCACTGGTTTGTAATTCATGAAAAGCCTCTGAGCCGCGGGCAAGCACCCTTGCTCCACCAGCAACATTGGACTGTTGATAGAGACGCTCGTGCATACCAGCCACCATTGAGGAGGGGCTGGCTGAGGCGATCGAGGCGGAGGAGACGGGCTCAAGGCTGAAAGCGACAAATTGATCGTCTATCCAGCTGCAGGGCTCCAGCTCTGGCATCCGGGCGATCGAGGAAAAGGCCAGCGAGATCCAGCCACCTGTGGCCTTGCGGAATCCCAGCTCCACGCGGTATTCGCGGCCGCTCAGGGGCACCGGTAAGAACCATTCCCTGGCGGAGCCATCCACCACCACTTCCTGCAAGGCGTGGGGATGGGCTGAACCGGCTTGGCAGCCGGTCACGTCGGCCAACCTCAGGGCTAGCTCAGTGGCGCCGGCGAGCTGGGCCGCCTGGAGATCTAGTTCGCCTATCTCCCAGAACACATAAGCCCACTGGGGATCGCGGGGCAAAAACACCACCCGGGTGGCTCCGGTGGGGCGAAAGGCTTTTGGCAACTGGGCCTCCAAGCTCTGGAGATCGGGCCAGGCGGCGTTTGCCTCCAGCTCAGCGGCCCCGCGGCCAGGGTCATTGATCACTGCCGGATTGATGGCATTGGAGATGCGGGATTGGATACCCAAGACCAACTGGCTCTTGAGCATGCCGCTGTAAGGCCCGATACCGAGACGGTTGGCCAACTGGCGGAGCCGGCGCAGGCTCAACTGGGCCAGTCCTTCGGCAGGGCTACCGGATGCGGCCATCGACTTATTGCGAAAGATGAAGCCATCGTCCCCAGGGACGGCAGCCGCGTCCACAACTGTGGGCAGATCAAGATCATCCTGGCGCGGCCGGGATCAAGGCACCTGGGGCCAATTTTTGGCCGAATAGCCAATCCAGGCTTGCTTTTAGATGTCAGGTCCGGCATCGGCACCCCAAGCAGTGCATCAGCGAGTTGTGGACTGAAAACATTTTTGTGAGCGGGAGCAAACCGAGGTGAACCAAGCCAGCCCCCAGCCAGAGGAGGTACGCCATGGGTGGGTCCACCACTTCGTCCTTGGCCTTTGAATACCTCCCCCCTGGGAATAGAGGCCTGGATGCTGACGCCTAGGGCGCCTCGCCAATTGGCGATTCAAAATTGAGCAGCTACAGCTGCCTGGGCCACACCTGCTTGAAATGGGGAGCTGATGGTGAGCTGTCCGCCGTAGATAAGCAGTTGGTGCTGCAGCGTCTGGCTCTCCAGGACAACTTCAGCTGAGCAAGACAAGACCCCGGGCAATACAACCCAGCTCCCGGCAAGGACTGGCTTTCCCCAGAGCACCCAACAGAACCAGGCGGCGTTCCTAGACTTGTCTCAGTATGAGACGGAGTTGCGATGGCCACCTGCGACCTAACCAACCAAGCCATGGTCAAGCCAACCGCTGCCATGGCCAGCCCTGCGGACCTGGCCCCATCCAGGCAGGCAGCGGCAGCCAATACAGCTTTTTCTAGCCAAGCACCAGCAGCTAATGCAGCAGTTTCTTGCCAAGCAGCAGTCTCTAGCCAAGCAGCAGTCTCTAGCCAAGATGCCCTGGATCAGCTCAAAGCCCTGGTGCATCAAGACCCGGCCTTCGCTGCGGCTTTGCGGGCCAGCTCATCCACCCGTGCAGCGGCTCAACTGGCCGCAACGGAGGGCATTGCGGTTACCCCAGAAGCGCTTTGGCGCAACCGGGGCACCCTGGTGAGCGGCGGCCTGCCGACCTGGCGCGGCTGAAACCAAACAGGTTCTCTATTGACTGCCCGCTGCCCTGGCCTCTGGCTCTAGGCCCCAGGCCATACTCAGGGCTCGGGCAGCTTTCCCAACCATTTAGCGCGCCATCGGGAGCGGCTAAACCATAAAAACAAATACCTGGATCAGAGCGAAGATCGCCGCTTGCACAGCCCAACGCAAGCGGTTTCAAGGCCAAGAAGTGTTTCAAGGCCAGGGAGTGTTTCAGGGCCAGGGAATGAAACGCAACGGTTCGTACTTGGCCAGGCTGATGCGCCAAGCCCGAATTATCAGCGACTGAAGACTCGCTTCAAACCGTGAGCTGTCGCCATCCGCCAGCCAATTTGCCTTGAGCACCGGCAATTGCTCACTCATCAGCTCCATCGGTATCTCGACCAGGAGCAAACTGGCCTCACCCGCCGCCCGCCGCACAGGTGCATCGTCACTGCCCTGCCAGAGGCGCAGCAACAGCTCCAAGGCCAAGGTACGGCCGTCTTCCCCGGGATCTGCGGCGGCAGCGGCAGCGGCGGTCTGAGACTTACCAGTGATCGGCAGGCTGCGGCGACCAGCTTTTTCCACCAGCGCCAGGGCAACCAGATAGGGGGCGTCAGCCAAGGGAGCAGAGCGGGGACACCAGCCTGATTGATCAACAGACCAGCGGCAGAGCAGCGATCGGGAGATAAGCAATAATACTCAGGCTGGCATATAGATTATATTTCCGCATCCACTACAGATTTACGGGGAGGATGAGTGCCATGACCACCATTGAAGACCAGCTCAAGGCCTACCGAGCGGCGCTCGCCGAAGCCCAAGCCAAGGGCGACCAAGCTATTGCTCGCAAAATCGAACAGCAGATCAAAGAGCTGGAAGAATTTCAACAACGCCACCCCGAGGAGCCCAATGCCCCCTCTCCCTTTGAGGTGTTCTGCGACCTGAATCCATCAGACATCAACTGCCGCGTCTACGACGATTGAACCAAAGTAAATTAGCCAAGGCAAATGAGCCAAGACAAGTGAGCCAAGACAAGCTGTGTTGATAACTCAGGGCCGATTTCTTGGCATTCCCACGTCAGGCTGATCAATAGGCTGACAAAACAGGCCGATTAATGGGCTGATCAATAGGTTAATTAAAAGGTTAATTAATAGGCCGATCAATCATCCACCATTGACCAATGGTGGATGATTGGCCATTGGACCAGTAAAAACCATTTATCTGATTGGGACCTCCTGAGAAGCCAAACCCATTGCACTGCAACTAGACTGACCTACATGCCGTCGCCTAGACGCAGGCTGGGAAGACGTAATCGTACATCAACTACCGCCAAGAGTCTGATTTGCTGGTGGGTTTTTCAGGAAGCCTTGAATCACCTGCCATTTACAGTTTTGTATTTATCAACCGATTGACTGAGCTGCGGGCGACAAACGCTCTGGCTCGGCGGCGCCAGCGATACATGCTCTGGCTCTGAGGCGGCAGAATTCCGCGCGAGGTCTGGCAGTTCGTTGAGCTGGCCAGCAGGGCATCAACCAGGCTGCAACACCCAGGGAGAGTCGCTGCTTCAGCAGGCTCACCAGGCTCCAGCGGCAGCTCTCTGGAAGTGACTCTCAGGCGGTCCCGGTGAGCTCCACCATCCATACGCCTCAGCTGCATCCATAGGCCGCTGCCGCAGTGGTGACGCTTGAAGCCCGTGCTCAATTCGGCCAACCACCTGAGGCGGAGTTTGGCCATTTCCCCCGCCGATGAAATCCGGGTGAAATCCTGGTGGGAACTATCTCTTTTTTCTAGTCCTGAAGAGGTTTCTTCCGTTTCCTCCGTTTCTTCCGATCATTTCGAAGAGCTAGGGGGGGCGCAAGAAACCCAGGAAGAAACCGGCAAAAACCTCACTTCCTTACCAGAGAGGCACAAGGCTCCATCATTCGCCCCCTGGCATCCGGTAGCCCTGGGGATCCATGCCGAGCACCCCGACTGGTACCCGCACCAGATCGCCCTCCACCTGGGGCAGGGATTTGAGCGCATCAACGGCCGAGTCGTTAAGGCACTGCTGGATGCGAGGCAATGACCCGCCACAACGACGCATCTGAAGCCCTGGCCCCGCCAGGAGCCCTACCCAGGAGCCCCCCCCGATCCTCCTGAGGGATTGCCAGGGCAAATTAGCCAAATCAAGTGAGTCAAGGCAAGAGCGGGGTGGAAACCGAGCTGTTCTAGGGCAGAAACCGCTTTAGGCCACAACTACAACACAACGGGGTCGGAGGCGTCTGGTTCAACTTCTTTCCATATTTGCTCGCCTATATCTTCTGCCCAGGGAATTGTCGGTTCTCCCAGCTTTATCTCAAGAAACAGCTTTGCTTGATTCAAGTCATTGGCTGTAATTCGATACATCCCCTCATGAAAGACCGGGTCAATCAAGGGGCCTGTTACGGGTCCAAGAGGATCACCATTTTTATCGAGAAATCTACATTCAAAATCAGGCATTTAACAGTTGCAACTTCTGGCAAGATTACCAGCCTTTTCGGCATCGGCACGGCCTGCCGGTATTGCAGGGGTTGACGGCGCCCAGGAGCACCGCTGGCACTCTTTTTTCAGATAACCGTGTTGTGCGCATGCCCATGCCATAGGTCCTTCGGATTCTCAATAAGGGCCCAGCCTGGCCGCAGCGACCCTGATCCCTGATCCTGCCTAGCAGGTTTCGACGGTCCCAAAAGGGTTATGAACGATCTCGCCCGATGGGAC
>JBIKVR010000085.1:0-11342 GCA_044356735.1 Prochlorococcaceae cyanobacterium | reverse complement strand
TAACGCTTGCCATCACCTGGCCGCAGAGTGCAACGGGTCAGAAAGGAATCATTGGAGGCGGCTCAGGTGTATGGCATTGTTAGCCAAGCTCACACCTGCATCTCAGGAACCTGGTTCAAGCCTAGTTTTGAATTCCGTGCAGGCATGTTGAAACAAGTATCCTCATCATAATTAACTTAAAGACCTCCAACAGCGGCGCCGTCTCCGCAGACAGCTGGGTGCGAGGGCCAAATCAATCGGGGGCGTCCATAATCGTCATGAGCCACTGCTATCCGCCTTGCATTTGATTCCACCTGATTCCATTTGCCCACTATTGACTCGCAACCAGAAGCCATTGAAGATGATTGAGCCCCTCCCGAAATCTCAGTGCCATGCTCGATGCGGTGCAGTCGGCTCTTTATCAGCGGCTTGAAGCTTATCAATTGAATGATAATACTCATGAGTTTGGCTTTATTCGCCATCTCATGAAAAGCCATGGCTGGACGCAAGACTATTCTGCAAGAGCTATCACAGAGTATAAGAAGTTTGCGTTTCTCGCGGTCGTTGCCGATCATCAGGTGGTGCCGTCTGATCAAGTCGACCAGGTCTGGCATGCCCATGTCCTCCTCACTCAATCCTACTGGGATGAGTTTTGCCCAAAGGTGTTGGGGAAGCCGCTCCATCATCATCCAGCACGCGGTGGCCGGCCAGAGCGAGCCGAGTTTCATGATCTTTACACGAAAACGATCGCGAGTTATCGCCATTTCTTTGGATCTCCACCCATTAAAATCTGGTCCCCTCCAGATGTGCGGTTTGGGGCAGAGCTTAAAATGCAACGAGTGAACTTAAGCGACAATTGGATTGTTCCCAAGCGATTTCCTTTTCTCTTGCTTCATTTTTTCCGCAAGAAGTTCTGCACGCCATTAAGCATCAGCGCCGTTATTGCCTGCCTGATACTCATTGACGGCGCTCATATGGCCCATGGTTTTACCACTGATCAGATGAAGGCTGTTGTGCCGGCTCATTCGTTTCTGGTTTCTTATGGCGGACCTGCCATCCTTGGGCTGCTAGCGCGCTATATGATCCTAAGTCCTAGCCATCAGCCGCATAAGCCTCAACTTGATCTGTACGAGACTGCTTATCTAGCCGCTGGACATGCACGGGCCGTGGAGTCTTCGATTGCAAAACTTCTGCATGAGGGATATTTGCGTCTGAATCTGCGGAACCGCACGCTTTCAATAGCAAAAATCTTGCCTGCGGGAGCGCATGAAATTGAGCACCAGGTGATGCGGCAGGTCGAGCGAACGCCAGCCCTAAAGGAGCTACGGAACATTAATCACGATGAAACGAAGTCATTGAGAC
This sequence comes from Prochlorococcaceae cyanobacterium, assembly GCA_044356735.1. Taxonomy (GTDB): domain Bacteria; phylum Cyanobacteriota; class Cyanobacteriia; order PCC-6307; family Cyanobiaceae; genus UBA5018. The sequence continues at coordinate 10,001 of JBIKVR010000085.1, read as the reverse complement.
AATCACTGGAGCACGAGAAACTGTTGCTGTCGGGATGGGCAGCTTTCATCGTAGAAAGCTTCTGGCACTTATTACCCCTGTTCGGGATCTTATCTGGCCTGTTATTTCCCCTGTTAGTGACTGCCAGCTCGGCTATCTCTGATCTGCAAGCCTTTACCGTCCCAGTTCGCTGGATTGGCATCGTGACTCTATGCTGCGTCGTTGCACCGGGTTTGCGCACGCGTTGGGGACGTCGAATCCTGGATGAGATTCGACGAACTCATGATCCTTTTGATGTCATGCAGAGGTTCGCGCTTTTCGGCTATCCGAAGCTATCGGGTGGAGTTCTTGATGATTTGAGGCAAGCCTTTACAGCAGAAGACCAAGAAGCTGCACAGAGCAGCTGTGGCTGTGGTTGCTAGCTTGTTCGAGCCTGGAAAATGGCTAGATGCTCCTTCCCTTGACGGTAGGCAATCGAATCTGTTGCCGCCTGAAACATGATGACTTCAAAATGAGGCATAAAGAGATCTAGGATCGCTTGAGGCTTAATGCCAAACGGCGGTCCACCTGGCTGATTGTGTGCGGAGAATAAAGCAATAAGTTGTCCACCTGGGCGGAGAATCTTTGTGGCCATCTCCACATATTGGCTCCGCAGGATGGGATCGATGGCGCAAAAACAAGTATGCTCTAAGACCGAATCAAAACAACCTGGGAGCTCAGCTCCCAAATCAAAAATATTGCGCTGTAAAAACTGAACGTTTAGATTTCGGGCCTTTGCCGTGGCTTGAGCCCGTTCAACTGCAGTCGGTGCAAAATCAAACCCCACGACCTCAAAGCCAGCTGAAGCAAAAAGCATGGCATCCTGACCACTACCACAGCCCAAAACTGCTAGTCGTCCTGCCTTCGGAGCTTGCTCCGACGCCAAGAGGTTGATCAGGGGAGGGGCTGGGCAACCTATGTCCCATCGATCCTGTCCTTCACGGTACTTTTTTTCCCAGGCGTCAGCACTCAGGTCCATCACACTTCTAATCCAGAGCGGCATAGATCCATAAGGCTAAGGCTAATGCCGCCACGATCTCGATCTCCCGTCTCTGCTCGCCATCAACGGCGCCGATGGCCCTAGCTAGGGACCTACGTACAGTCTGGGTACCCCCATCAGCCTGTCAATCTTGGCCAGATCGAGGGAAGTGGAAGTAACTGGAAGCGGTGCTTATTGAAGAACCCATGCGATAGAGTGGCATGTGTTCAGTTGTCCCAGCTGTAACCGCCGTCGAGAGCCATGACTTGGACAGCCTTTCTGCAGTCCATCAGCGAACGTCACGAGCATGCACTAACCGCCCATGAGCTCGACGTGATTCTCTGCCTGAGGGAGCACCCCGTCCAGAGCAAGCAAGAGCTTCTGGAGACCTACCAGAAAAGCCACAGCCCGATCGAAGACGAAGCCTTCACCCAGCGACTGCGCACCATTTATCGCAAGTTCAACATCACCGGCCGTGGCTATAAACTGCCCCAGCTGCATCGCTACCTGCAGCAGCAGTACCAGCAACGGGGTCAGGGCTTCGGGCATCTGGGTCTGCAGAACATCCACCCCGGGTTCCCCAACGACCGCTTCGCGGCAGCTCTCGAGCAACTGATCAGCGCCGTTGACTGTAACGATCGCCAGGTGGCGATCCTGCAGACCTTCGCCCCCAACCTGGACCAGTACCGCGCGCCGCTGAGCCGCTGCCTGCTGGCGGGAGTGTCGGTGCGGATCCTGCTGGCCTGGCCCTACTCGCTGGCGGCGAGCCTGAGGGAAGCGGTACTGAATCGCTACGCCGCTGAACCGCTGGCCGAGGACTTCGGCATCCAGGCCAGTGTGATCGCCAATCTGGAAACGCTGGAGGCGACGATCCGCAACAACCCACACGCCGACCGCCTGCAGGTCCGGCTCTACGACACCCTCCCGTCACTGGCCCTGTACCGAGCCGGCCCCACCCTGCTGGCGGCCCCGTTCCTGCATGGGGCCTTGGCGATCCACACCTTTCAGCTTGAATTCGACCTGCAGGCCAGTGACCCCCTTGTCACCGGCACCCTCCTCAACGACTTCGAACTGATGTGGACCGTGGCCCGCCCATTCCTGCCCGATCCCGACCGGAACTGGCGCAGCAGCCTCAGGATCCTGTTCACCGACCCATGACCATGCTGGAACGACTCAATGCCCACGAACGCCAGCTGATTCAGCGCCTGAGGGGCCATCCATTGTTCCAGCGGCTGCCGGCCCTGGGCTGGGAAGAGCTGCTGGCGGTGCTGATTCAGCGGCGGTTTCTGTCGTTGTCGATCGTCAACATCTATGAGTTCGTGATTGATGGGTTGCACTCTGAAGCCATCAGGGCCACGGTGCGATCGATTCTGCATGAGGAATATCCCCGCAACACCCGAGGTGTGCCCCTGGCGTCGCACCGCGAACTGCTGTTTCGCGACCTCCTGCACCTCGGGGCCAGCCGCGAGCAGATTCTGTTGAGTGAGGAATCTGTCACCACCGCCTTGGTGCGCCGCCAGAGCATGGAGCAGCTACAGACCTGTCTGCACCTGACCCAAAGCGACCTGTCCCTGGTGTGCTTCCTGCGCTTCTGGGCCGAAGTGCTGGTGGCAGTGGAATATGAGAGCCTGTGGCCGCGGCTGTCGGAACGACTCAACCAGGGGGCCGCCGGCGGTGGTGGTGCGCGGTCTGAATTTTTCTACTACCACATGATGCACGACCGGCGCCAGGCCGATATCGGCGAGGTGGAGCTGCTTGGCGGCCTCACCCATGCTCAGGAGCTGGCAGGGCACCTGGTGGGTCTGATCGACAATGAGGATGCCGTGCACAGCGCCTTGGAGCAGATAGACCGGGCCTGGAAGCTCAAGGATCACTTCTACAATCAGTTCGTGCAGAGGGCTGACTACCCTTGACGGGTACTACTTGCTGGCCGCTGGGAGGGCTTTGAAGCAACAGTTCCCTTTTCGGTATCAGTGAATGGATGTGGGTTGGCAAAGGCCCTGACTGACCTCAACGGATAGCACGATGGGGACCCGAACGCCAGCTCTCTCGCTGACCCCCGCCTCGAGTTCCACAAATACAGCCTCAATATCCCACCAACACAAATTGCCGCTGACGGGGCGAGAAACAATAAACCCCAAGCTACGCTGTTGTCTGCGCTCGTCGTTACTATGGTGCCAAATATCAATATCATGCTCCTATGGGACCTTCGCATCAATGTAATTCGGCTAACGCTTTCTTAGGCGGATCCGCATAATACCCCCCTTCTCCGACGTTTTGGCCGCCTAAAAGCGGGAGGCAAGCGGCAGACACCCGTGAGATCAATTGCAATGACAAGGAATCTCGCACAAGTCGGAACCATTCCGGGTTTGATGGGCGGGTCCGCCTATAAGGGTTCGCTGTGTTACAAAAGGACGGCAGGGCTGCATACGCCCAGTGGGCCACGGTTGAGCACATGGGTGTGGATCACGATACTTCTGCTATCGCCATGGCCCAGTAATTCCCGAAAGGATTCAGCCCATTGAATCGGCAGCCCATCGCCGCCATCTTTGCCGCCCCCAACAGCCCTTGCCAACAGCCCAAGCAGCCCCAGCCAACAGCCGTCCGGGCCGCAACCTAGCGTCGTGGCATGGATAAAACCGCTGCTCCCCAGGCGGCCCCGCTGGCGCCAGCGGCTCGCCCCGAGGTGGAAACCCTGCAGGCCTACAGCGCCCCCCTGGAGGGGCGTCGGGGGCTGTTGCGGCTCGACTTCAACGAAAACACGGTGGGGCCCAGCCCGCGGGTGGTGGAGGCGATCCGGGCGATGCCGGCAGACCACTACGCCATCTATCCGGAATACGACGGCCTGCGGCAGGCGGTGACGGCTGCGATTACGGCCCAGGCGGGCCTGGCCGCCAGCGGCCTGCAGCCCGCCCAGGTGGCGCTGTTCAACGGGGTGGACGCCGCCATCCATGCGGTGTTTCACGCCTACGGGACGAGCGGTGATCGGCTGCTAACTACCAGCCCCACCTTTGGCTACTACACCCCCTGCGCCCGCATGCAGGGGATGGAAATTGAGGCGATTCCCTATCAACTGCCCGGCTTTCTGTTCCCGCTGGAGCAGATCCGTGCTGCCCTCAGCGGCTCGGTTGGGGCGGGGCGGCCGCCGCGGTTGCTGTTGATCTGCAATCCCAACAACCCCACCGGCACCCGCCTGGCCGCAGCGGCTGTATTGGAGCTGGCGGCGGCGGCCCCAGACACCCTGGTGGTGGTGGATGAGCTATACGAAGCCTTCACTGGCGACAGCGTGCTGCCGCTGCTATTGGAGGGCGCTGGTGCCGGGGGCGATCCCTTTGCCGCCCTGCCAAACCTGCTGGTGCTGCGCTCCCTCTCCAAAACCGCCGGCATCGCCGGGCTGCGCATCGGCTTTGCGATTGGGGCCGCCGAGGTGGTGGATCGATTGGCGCGAGTTAGCGGCCCCTATGACGTAAACAGCTTTGCGGTAACGGCCGCCTTCGCTGCCCTGGCCGACCAGGCCTATGTGGATAACTACGTAGCTGAGGTATTGCGGGCAAAGGGCTGGTTGCTGGAGCAGCTGCGCCAGTCGGGATTGCGCCACCACGCCGATGGCGGCAATTATCTACTGATCTGGCCCAAAATACCGGCGGCCCAAATGGAACAAAGCCTGCGCCAAGCCGGCATCCTGGTGCGCTCCATGGCCGGCAAACCACTGATCGACGGCTGCCTGCGCGTCAGCATCGGCAGCGAGGCCCAGATGCGGCAATTCTGGCGGGCCTGGTGCGCAATCGATTGCCAAACAGAGGTCTAGGGGGCGCCCCAAAAACACTCATCACGATCAAGCCTTGCTGGCCACGCCTCGACTCCACCTAATTAATCTATCAAGCCACGCTTTCTTAGTGGTTCTAAATCGGCAATCTGCAAAGTTGTAGCGTCTTCAATTAAGATGCCTCGGGCGCGCAGCTTGCTGATGATGCTGGAGGCGGTGCCCCGAGCCAGGCCAGCAATGGTGGCAATCTCCCGCTGGGGCAGGCTAGGGATTGGGCTGCAGGGATCCCGATTGCCACTCACCGCATAGGCTAAATCCAACAGGGTGGCCAGCACACGGGTGGTGGCATCCTCCTGCTGACAGCGAAATCTTCTGCCCAGATCACTCAAGCGACGGGCCTGCAGAGTGGCCATCGCCAGGGCGAAATTTGTGTGCTGGTCGAGCAGCTGGCGCATTCTGCTGCCCCGCAGTTTGACCACCTTCACGGGGGCGAGTGCAACTACATCGGCCGTGCGCCGGCCGCTACCGATCAGCAGGGCGATATCGCCCAAAATCGAACCGGCACCAATCACAGCCAGCACGATTTCGTCTCCCTCCAATGTGAAATGGCGCACCTTGGCCATGCCTTCTCGAATCAGATAAACCCCGTCGTCCCAATCTCCCTCAACGATCAGCTGGTGACCTGTGGGCATCTGCCCATGGCGCTGCTCCCGACAGAGGCTTTCGCAATCCTCAAGCGACAGGTCTTTGAACAGGGGTATGGCTTGCAGATCCTCCTTGGTGAACAGCTCTTGTTCCATGCACAAAGCCAATTTGATCCAACTTTATGCACCTCATGCACCCAGCCGAGGAAGCATGGACCAGGCTTGTAAGGAAGCCAGCGCTCAGCGCATCAGTTCAATCACCATGGCGTCTGGCAGCGGGCTTGTCAGGCTGAGACTGCGGCCGGGGCGCTTCACGGCGGTACCAACCATCGCCTTCAAAAAGGGCTCGGCGCTGGTGAGGTCACAGGCCTGCAGGGGCTTGCCGCTCTGGTACTGCACCGGAATCACCCGGCGGGGCTGCAGTTCGCGCACCACCTCCGCCGCCTCAGGGCCGCTGTAGGCCTTGGCACCACCACCCACGGCGATGAAAAGTACGTCGGGGCGCCCCAACAACACCCGATCCTCCGGACTGAGCCGGCCGGCGGTGCCGCCCAGGTGGGCAAATTCCAGCCCCCCCTGCCGCCAGCGCCACAGGGTGGACATGCCAAAGCGGCGCCCCCCCAGGCGGTCATGGGGGGCGCTGATGCCGTCAAACTTGAGTCCCGCCAGCTGATAGCTACCGGGGTTTTGCAGATACTTGCCCGTGGCCACCGGGGCCCCTTCATCGGCCAAACGACTGCTGGTGAGGATCACATCGGCCCGCAGCCGCGGCTCCTTCAGGCCAGCGGCGCAGGCCACCGCCTTAAAAGGGTTGAGCAACACGGAAGCGCCGCCACCCTGGATCAACATGGCGCTGTGGCCATAACTGGTGATCGATACGCCACCGGCAGCCGCGGGCAGGGCCGCCCCGCCCAGGGCAGTAGTGAGCAACGCAGTGGTGACCAATGCAGTGGTGACCGGGGCGCCAAGGCCTAGGGCGGCGACAACTTGTGGCAGACGCATGGGGGGCGACCTCTCGGCGCGACCTTAACGCAGCTAACCAGGGCGGTCAGCCCCTGGCCCAGTGGGCAGCTACGGGCTAAGTGATCATCTGCGGGCCAATTCATCCGGCGCTGGCCAATTCATCAGCCGCTGGCTAACCGCAAAAAATTAGCCAACAGGGCATGGCCATCTTGGGTGAGCACGCTCTCGGGGTGAAACTGCACCCCCTGCAGGTGGGGATAGTCGCGGTGGCGCAGACCCATGATCGTGCCATCGTCCAACCAGGCGGTGATCTCGAGGCAGTCGGGCAGCGATTCGCGCTCGGCGATCAAGCTGTGGTAGCGGGTGGCCGTGAGCGGATTGGCCAGCCCGGAGAAGACCCCCTGGCCCCGATGCAGCACCGGCGAGGTTTTGCCGTGCATCAGTTGTTTGGCCCGCACCACCCGGCCGCCATACACCTGGGCGATCGCCTGGTGGCCCAGGCACACCCCCAGGGTGGGCAGACGGGGGCTCAGTTCCCGCAACACCTCCAGACACACCCCCGCCTGGTCTGGATCGCCAGGACCCGGGGAGATCAGGATCGCCGCCGGCTCCAGGGCCCGAATCTGCTCCAGGCTGAGGGCATCGTTGCGTTCCACCCGCAGCTGGGCCGCCACCGGATACTTGGGCGCCAGCTCGCCGAGGTACTGCACCAGATTGAAGGTAAAGCTGTCGTAGTTGTCGAGAACGAGAAGCATCGCCGCCCCGGGCCAGCTCCCATTCAAAGGCCGAGGCGGCTGAGCAGCGGTGGCACCAGCAGCAACAGGGCGATCAAAATCGAAGCCAGGGCTGCCACCAGCACGGCGGCGGCGGCGCAATCCTTGGCGATCCGCGCCAGCGGGTGGAACTGGCGGCCAATCGCCAGATCCACCACCGCTTCTATGGCGGTGTTGAGCAGTTCCAACACCAGCACCGCCGCCACGGTGAGCACCAGCAGGGCCAGCCGATCGGCGCTCAGGCCCAGCCACAGGCCCAGGCCAAACACCAGGATGCCCGTCAGCGAATGAATACGAAAATTGCGCTGGCTGCGGAAGCCATAGAACAGACCCTGGGCCGCGTAGCGAAAACTGGACGGCAGATCGCCCGCCACGGCCCAAGCCCCCTGCCGGGTGCGCCCGGTCTGGGATGGCCGACGGCGGCGGGACGGGCGCGCTGGTGGCGCCTCCAGCTGCGGGGGAATCGGTTCCGGTAGGGGGAAGGGGCTGGTCATGGCACAGCCGCACCTTACCGCCGTTATCGGGTTTGCTTTCGAGGTGAGCTGCCATGGACGGAGTGGACTGCCATGAACGGGCGAGGTCCCGGGCTGCCAGCGGTGCCGCGCTAGGCCAGCAGCTGCTCTTGGCGAGCCAGCATCGCCGCCAGGCTGGCCTCATCGGGATGGTCCCAGCCCAGCAGGTGCAGCAGGCCGTGGCTGGCCAGGAACAGCAGTTCCCGCTCCAGGCTGTGGCCGTGATCGCCGGCCTGGCGTGCCGCGGTCTCCAGGGAGATCACGATGTCGCCCAGTTCCAGGGGCTCCCCGTCACCGTCGTCCAGCTGGGCGGGCAGCGGCAGCGGTGGCAGGCCATCGGCGCCCTCGTCCTGGGCGGCAAAAGCCAACACATCGGTGGGCCTGGCCTGCTGGCGCCAGCTGCCGTTGAGATCGGCGATTTCGGCATCGCCCACCAGGCTGAGGCCCAGGCAGTAACTAGGGGCCGCCAAGCGCTCGGGCAGCTCGGCCGCCAGCGCCGCCAACCAAGCACTCAGCAACCCGTGCCAGCGGTCGGCCCCCGCCAGCGGATCGGCCAGCAGCCCCGCCGTCAGCGCCAGGGAGGGCTCCAGCTCGGGGTCCACGTCAAAGGCCAGATCCAGCTCGGGCAAGGCGGTATGGGTCTGAATTTGCTGCTGAGTTTGATGCTGAGAAAGGGGTGGCTGGTGAATTTGTGGCTGGTACTTGGCTGGCACCATGGTGATCAGCCCCCCGGCAACTGGGGCCGCCCCAGCCAGGCGATCAGCAGTAGAAAACCACTGAGCCCCAAGGCGGTAAGGCCGAAGTGCACCAGGCTCTGGCGCCCCTTGCGCACCATGTTGCGCATCGCCAGCTTCACGAAACTGGCATTTTTTTCACTGGTTTGGGGCTCGCTAACGGGATCGCTCATAACAGTCAATCGCTCATAACAATCAATTGATCAGCTCAGGCTTCAAGGAAGCTCTGTAAAAAACTTGAGCCAGGGTCACGGTGGCACATTTTTCAGTCAGCGGCGGCTTCAGTCAGCGGATGCTTCAGTCAGCCGATGCTTCAGTCAGCGGCGGCGGCGATCTCCACTCCCTGGTGCAGCAGGCTCTGGATGAAGGGATCCAGATCGCCATCCATCACCCCCTGCACGTCAGTGGTCTCATGTTGGGTGCGCAAGTCTTTCACCATTTGATAGGGGTGAAACACATAGTTGCGAATTTGGTTGCCCCAGGCCGCCTCAACAATATCTCCGCGGATATCGGCGATCTCGGCGGCCCGCTGTTCCTGGGCGATCACCAATAATTTGGCCATCAGCAGCGCCATCGCCTTCTCCTTGTTCTGCAACTGGGAGCGCTCCTGGGTACAGCGCACGGCCAAGCCGGTGGGTATGTGGAGGATGCGCACGGCCGTCTCCACCTTGTTGACGTTTTGGCCTCCAGCGCCACCGGAGCGGGAGGTGGTGATTTCCAGATCCTTATCGGGTATGTCTAGCTTCACGTCCTGGTCGATTCTTGGCATCACCTCCACCCCGGCAAAGCTCGTTTGGCGCTTGTCGTTAGCGTTGAACGGCGAGATGCGCACCAGCCGGTGGGTGCCCTTTTCATTGCGCAGGTAGCCGTAGGCGTAGCGGCCATCTATCTCAATCGTGCAGCTCTTGATGCCAGCTTCTTCCCCCTCCGAGAGTTCATCCACGCTCACCTTCATGCCGTGGTCTTCCCCCCAGCGGGTATACATGCGCATCAGCATCAAGGCCCAGTCCTGGGCGTCGGTGCCGCCGGCGCCGGCGTTGATGCTGATCACCGCCCCCTCCTTGTCGTAGGTGCCGCTCAGCAGCCGCTCCAGCTCCCAGCGGTCCAGATCGGCCTTGAGGCTCTGCAGCCCGGCGTAGGCCTCCGCCAACAGCTCCGCGTCGGGCTCCAAGTCATAGAGCTCCAGGGTGGCCTTGCCGTCGTCCACGGCCGCTCGCCACTGGCTGAGCTGCTCCAGCTGGGCCTTCACCTCATCGAGCTGGCGCATCTGGATCTGGGCCTGCTTCTGGTCATCCCAGAAGTCGGGCTGGGAGGCGAGCTGCTCCAGGTCCCGTTGGCGGGCGGTCAGGGCAGGTACGTCAAAGACAGTCCTGGGCATCGCCCAGGCGGTCGGTTAGCTCGGAGAGGTCGCGCTTGAAGTCGGTGAGGTCGAGCACCGGGCAGCCGCAAACATTGGCTTGACCGTATCAGTTGCACTAAAGCCGTCTCCTGCACAACAGCCGGCTGGTGACCAACAGCCGGCTCGCGCCAAACAGCCGGCTCGCGGCATTTTGCGCACAACAGCCCTGGCCCAACAGCCGCTCAGCAAAATCAGGCGCGGATGGGCAGGGCA
>JBIKVR010000018.1:0-31518 GCA_044356735.1 Prochlorococcaceae cyanobacterium | reverse complement strand
ACTCACCCTGATGAGGCCCCATGGCCGCAACGGTCGAGATCTACACCTGGAGCGCCTGTCCGTTCTGCATTCGAGCCAAGGCGCTGCTCGATCGCAAGGGGGTGACCTACACCGAGTACGCAATCGACGGCAACGAGGCGGCCCGCCAGGCCATGGCCGCCAAGAGCGGCGGCCGTCGCAGCGTGCCCCAAACCTTCATCAACGGCCAACACGTGGGCGGCTGCGACGACCTGCATGCGCTTGAGCGCAGCGGCGAGCTGTCCACCCTGCTTGCGGCCTGAGCGTGGTCACGGCATCCCGGATCGCCGCCGCCGCTGCCCAGCAGCTGTTCGTGATCGATCCGATCACCAGGCTGAATCCAGCCAAGGACAGCAGCGTGGCCCTGATGCAGGCGGCCCAGCGGGCGGGCCTGCCGGTGTGGGTGGCCACCCTGGCCGACCTGATCGCCGCCGAGCGCCAGGGGGCAGCGGCCGCCGGCGGCCATGGGGCCTGGGTGCTGGCGACGCCCGTCAGCCTGGCCGAGCGGGGTGACGGGCCCTGGTACCAGCTGGGGGAGCGCCAGCTAATGCCCCTGGAGCTGTTCAGCCACGTGTGGATGCGCAAGGATCCACCGGTGGACGAGGCCTATCTCTATGCCACCCACCTGCTGGAGCTGGCCGAACGCCAGGGGGTGCGGGTACTGAATCGACCGGCCTCGCTGCGGGCTTGGAATGAAAAGCTCAGCGCTCTTCGCTGGAGCCACCTGATGGCTGCCACCCTGGTGAGCAGCCGGGTGGAGCGGCTGGCGGCCTTTGCCGCCGACCAGGGCCAGGTGGTGCTCAAGCCCCTGGGGGGCCGGGCCGGCCAGGGGGTGGTGTTTGCCTCGGCCAGCACGCCGGGCCTGCGGGCGCTACTGGAACTGGTAACCGGCCAGGAGAGCCTGCCGGTGATGGCCCAGGCCTTCCTGCCGGGGGTGAATGCCGGCGACAAGCGCATCCTGCTGGTGGATGGCGAGCCCCTGGGGGCCGTCAACCGCCGCCCCGCCGGCGACGACTTTCGCAGCAACCTGGCGGTGGGCGGCAGCCCGGAAGCCACCGCGCTCACCGCCACCGAACTGAGCATCTGCGCCGAGCTGGCCCCGGCCCTGCGGGCGGAAGGCCTGTTTTTTGTGGGCATTGACGTGATCGACGGGCGGCTCAGCGAAATCAACGTCACCAGCCCCACCGGCATTCGCGAGGTGGAACGGCTCGGCGGCATCCCCCTGGCGGATCTCACCATCGAGCGATTGCTAGCAGGCTAAGAAGGCCAGGAATGCTTTAGCCGCGCCATAGGGATGCTTTAGCCGCACAAATTGATTGATCGCACCGATTAGTCCGCCAAGTGAATTAATCGGCCGCGTCAATCAATGCCGGACGCATTCATCATGCAACCGATCAAATTAATGAATCAAAGTCCTACGAATGCAGTCGAGCCCGGCTGGTCAAAGCCGAGCCGAGGCGAGCTTGCTCGCCTGATTATGCCTGGTTCAATTTTGCCGATGCCGATTATGCCTTGGCGGCGCTTCTCAGTCGGTGCAGCAGTGCTTCTCAGCCGATGCAATTACCTGCGGCAGTGATCGCCGGCAATTGCAATTGACGGCGCAGCACCCCCAGCTTCAGATCCACTTCCCGCAGCTCTCGCTCTATCGACGATCCCCGCACCAGGCCTGCGCCGGCGGTGAGTTCCAGGCGTTGGCCCCGCAGGGTGCCGCTGCGGATCGCCACCCTTAGATCGGTGTCGCCACAGCTATCGATCCAGCCAATCGGGGCGGCGTAGTGGCCCCGCTCAAACGGCTCCAGACAACGCAGCCAGGCCATCGCCTCCCGGCGCGGCAGCCCAGCCACGGCGGGGGTGGGGTGCAGCATCGCCGCCAGGGCCAGGGGATGGTGACCGTCCAGGGGGGCGGTGATCGGCGTGTGCAGGTGCACCAGATGGCCGTGACGGGCCAGGCGCGGCCGGCGGGGACGGCGCGGCTCCAGGCCCGCCGACCGCAGGCCATGGCAGATCGCCTGCACCACCAGCTGGTGTTCCAGCTGCTCCTTTTCGGAGGCCAGCAGGTGGGCGCTGGCTTCTGGGGTGGCGGTGCCGGCCAGGGCATCGCTGCGCAGCTGCCCCTGGCGCACCGTGAGCAATCGTTCGGGCGAGGCGCCGATCAGGGCGGCACCACCACTGCGCTGCCAGAGGAAGCGGCAGCTGCCGCCCTGGTGGCGACGCAAAGAAGCCAGCAGGGATAGCGGATCGGGCTCGCCAGCCAGCTGCAGTTGCTGGCGCACCGCCAGCACCAATTTCTGCAGGGCGCCCCGCTCCACCAACTCCAGGGCCCGCTCGGCGGCCAGCCGATAGCCCTGCATCCAGGCCGCATCGCCGCCAGCATTGCCGCCAGCACCTACTCCAGCAGCGCCGCCAGCATCACAGAAGACGTCTGCACCGCCAGAGCTGGCAAGCTGGAGCGGCTGGGCGGGCTGGCCGCCGTCCCTAGCCGCCTGGGCCAGGGCCTGGCCCATTTCCCACAGCTCCTCGGCCAGCTGACGAGCCGTCACTTCGCCCCCCAAACAGCGCTGCAGCCGCAGCCAGCAGTGCTGGCCATGGCGGCTGAGCTGCCAGCGGGGCAGCACCGCCTGCACCCCTGGGGCACTGGTGTCCTGGAGATCGAGCGGCGCGTCAAAAAAGGAGAAGGCCAACAGCACCCGGGGCCGGGCCAGGGCCGGCACCGCCTGGGCCACCCCCAGGCGGCCCAAAGTGGCCGTCGCGTAGCGCTGGGCCAGCTCAAAACGCCGCGGCCCGCTCAGTTCCAGGCCATTGGCCCGGCCCGCTGCGGCAATGCAGAGGCCCGGCGCCCCATCCCAGAGAAACCGAAAACCATCGGCCGCCCCGGCACTCAACCGCGGCAGCACCAGCAGCGGATCGAGGGGCGCCAGGGGCAGAGCCAGGCTCAACACCCCCTCGGGTTCCAGCCGGCTTGCCGCCTCGGTCGCGACCGCCAGCAGCTCGCTGAACGTCAGGGGAGCCTGCACCAAGGCCTGGCGGATGGGGCGGGGGTAGCTGCTCAAATGTATGGGCCTTGCAGCGATCGCCGGTGCCGGCGCCCCTTACAGAGCCCGAGGTCGTCGCAAGCCGTTACGCCAGACGCCACCTGTGGCGGGCGGCGATCAAGTGGCCGATGTACTCGGTGGCGGTGATGCCGGTGCTGCTGGCGGCCGGCTGGCGCTTTGGCCAAGCTGAACCGCTGAGCTGGTATCGCCTGCTGCTGTTCCTGGTGGCGGCGGTGCTGCTGCTGGCCTGGGAGAACCTGGCCAATGATGTCTTTGATGCCGATACCGGCGTAGACGCCCAGGGCAAGCCCCATTCGGTGGTGAACCTCACGGGCCGGCGCGATCGGGTGGCCTGGCTGGCGCAGCTGTGCCTGCTGCTGGGCCTGGCGCTGATGGCCCTGGTGGCCCTGGGCAGCAGCCTCGCCGTGCTCTGGCTGGTGTTGGCCTGCTGCGGCCTCGGTTACATCTACCAGGGTCCGCCCTTCCGGCTCGGCTACCGGGGCCTGGGGGAACCGCTCTGCTGGCTGGCCTTCGGGCCGCTGGCCACGGCGGCGGGCCTGCTGGCCCTGGCTCCACCGGCGGCTGCGGCTACAGCTACGGCAGCAGCTACAGCTGTGGCGGCGGCGATTCCCTGGCGCAGCGCCCTGATCCTCGGCAGCGGCCCGGCCCTGGCCACGGCCCTGGTGCTGTTCTGCTCCCACTTCCACCAGGTGGAGGAGGACGCCGCCAATGGCAAGCGCTCGCCGGTGGTGCAGCTGGGCACGGCGAGGGCGGCGGCGCTGGTGCCCTGGTTTGTGGCCCTGGCCCTGGCCTTTGAGTGGGCACCGGTGTTGACGGGCCATTGGCCGCTGACGGCGCTGCTGGGGGCCCTGGGGCTACCGCCGGCCCGGGCCCTGATCGGCCTGCTCCAGAGCCACCACCGGCAGCCAGAGCTGATCGCCGACAGCAAATTTCTCGCCCTGCGCTTCCAGACCCTCAACGGCCTGGGGCTGGCCCTGGGGCTGGCTTTGGATCGCTGGTTCTAGGCGATGGCCTTGGTGCGGCTGGCATGGCGGAGCTTCGCCTTTGAGCTGGGGCGCCCCCTGGTCACCGCAGCCGGAGTGTTGAGGGAAAAACGCGGCTGGCTGTTGCGGCTGCGCAACGAGCGGGGGCGGCAGGGCTGGGGGGAAGCGGCACCGCTGCAGCTGGAGGCAAGGCCGGCCCCGCAGCTGGCAGCGCCGCCTCCCCTACCGGAACTGCCCCCCCTGCCGGCCCTGGCCAAGGCCATCGCTGAGCTGGGGGAGGCACAACCCCGGCAGCTGCTGGAGGCCTACCTGGCAGGGCCCGCCTGCCCCCCCAGCCTGGGCTTTGCCCTGGGCGCGGCCCTGGCGGAGGCCGATGGGCTGGTGGGTGGTGAGGGGGCGCCAGCTCCTGCCCCTGGCGCCAGCGCCCCCGGGCAGCGCTGGTGGCCGGCACCGCCCGGAGCGGAGCTGTTGCCGGCCGGCGAGGCGATGCTGCCCGCCCTGGAGCGGCTGCTGCGCTGCGCCGATGGGGCCAGCGGCCCCTTAAGCGTCAAATGGAAGGTGGCGGCCGCCGCCGATGGCCAGGAGCGGGCATTGCTGGAGCTGCTGCTGGAGAAACTGCCGGCGAATGCGCGGCTGCGGCTGGATGCCAATGGCGGCTGGTCGCGGGCCACCGCCTGGGGATGGGCCGAGCGGTTGGCGGGCGAAGCGCGGCTGCAGTGGCTGGAGCAACCGCTGGCCAGCCACGACCAAGCCGGCCTGGAGGCCCTGGCGGCCAGGCTGCCGGTGGCCCTGGATGAATCGCTGCAACAGCGGCCGCAGCTGCACCAAAGCTGGCCCGGCTGGCAGGTGCGACGGCCTTGCCAGGAGGGGGATCCGCGGCCGCTGCTGGCGGCGCTGGCGGCCGGCCAGCCCAGGCTGATGCTCAGCACTGGCTTTGAGACCGGCATCGGCCGCCGCTGGCTGCACCACCTGGCGGCCCTGCAAATGAGGGGGCCAACGCCAGCCGCACCGGGCTTGGCGAGCGGCTGGCAGCCCCCCGGGGCCCTGTTTGCCGCCGACCCCCGGCGGGTGTGGGAGGCGGCGACTGGCCCGGTCCAGCCAGGGGGAAAAAACCGCTGATGCAGGGGCCAGCGGCCAAGGACTGGCAAGAGGATTGCCAGGAGGGTTGGCCTGAGGATTGCCAGCAGGCCAGGGCCAGCGGCGGCTGGCTGGTGCTGGCCGGGCCGGGGGAGTCGCCGCCGCCCCTGCCGCCGCCGGAGCTGTTGCCAGCGGGGCCGGGGTTGGTGATCGGCAGTGGCGGCAGTACGGGCGGGCGGCGCTGGTGTCTGCAGCCCTGGAGCCACCTGGAGGCCTCCGCGGCGGCCAGCGGCCAGTGGCTGATGGAGCAGGGGCTGGAGCCAGCCAGCTGCCTGCATCTCAATCCATTGCCCCGGCACCACGTGAGCGGCTTGATGCCGGCGGTGCGAGCGGAACAATGGGGCTGCGCCGAACTCCGCCTGCCGCCAGCCCTGATGCGCGATCCCCGGGCCCTGGCGGCGGCCGTGGTGCTGCCCCAACAACAACAGCCGCTGATCGCCCTGGTGCCCACCCAACTGCAAAGGCTGATGGCGGCCCCGGAGGGAATTGCCTGGTTGCGGCAGATGGCTGTGATCTGGGTGGGGGGCGCAGCGCTGCCTGAGCAGCTGGCCAGCAGAGCCCGCCAGCAGCGGCTGCGCCTGGCGCCCTGCTACGGGGCCACCGAGACGGCGGCGATGGTCTGCGCCCTGGCGCCGGATCAGTTCCTGGCCGGCCGCCAGGGCTGCGGCCCGCCCCTGGCCGATGTGCAGCTGAGGCTGGATGCAGCTAGCGGTGCGGTGGAGGTGCGCACGCCCCGGCTCAGCCCCGGCTGGCTGGGGGAGCGGGGCCTGGTGCCGCTGCCCACCACGGCCTCCGGCTGGTGGCGCAGCGGTGACGCCGGGCGACTGCAACCGGAGGGCCTGGAGATCAGCGGCCGGCTGGACGGGGCGATCAACAGCGGCGGCGAAACGGTGTTTCCCGAGCAGCTGGAGCAGCGCCTGCAACTGGCCGCCACCCAGCTACCCCTAGAGGCGGTGCTGTTGCTAGCAGAACCACACCCCGAATGGGGGCAAATACTGGTGGCCCTGGTGCGGGCCAAAGCCGGTGCCGACGCCGACGACCTGATCGCCGCCCTGCAAAAAATCAGCCAAACCTGGCCAGCGGCGGAGCGGCCGCGGCGCTGGTGCAATTGCCCCACCCTGACTACCAGCAGTAGCGGCAAGTGGCAGCGGGGCCAATGGCGGGAATGGCTGGCTGGATTACCCGGCTGAACATCCTGGGCGCCGCACCAGTGGCTCACGGAAACAAAAGAATAGTAGACAATGATTTATAGAACCCGCGAAGGATAAGCCCGGAAGAAGCCGAGATCTCATCAAGAATCATTACGCCACATGACAATTCAAGCCAATATATTGCTATAGTCCCGTCCCATACTCATTGCACTCGTGAATCCTCGCGCAATTCAAAATCTACTAAGCGAATCACAGTCGCTATACTCCGATGCATTAAGTTGCAACAAATACACCACGCCAGCCTTTCTGAGTGGCTGGGTTGCATGGGAGGCTTTGCGTACGCGATTCATAAGAGTTCTGATGCATCACAAGGGCTGGAAGCTCAAAGATGCTGACAAGGTATTAGCGAAAAAGAAGATAAGTAGCATGAAGGCGGCCGCATCTATAATCACAGGGCTTGAATTTAAAGACCCTCATCACTGGCCCAACAAATCGGCAAAGGCTTGGAAAGCACTGGTGCAGATTGAGCCATTGCGTCACAGGCTTATTCACGGATTTAAAACAAGTGACCCGGCACAAATCAAGGCTGCCACCCAACTTGTACTCATCCTGGTGGCCAATCACGAATGGCTGTCAGACCTGCCTGTTGTTGATGCGCCGAAGAAGCGAGATCGCGTTGCCGTGGGCTCGCTGTTAACTCCTAGAAAATCAACCCCGCAAAGCAAAAATCGCAGTGTTAATGAGCTAGCGGCACTTGTTGATGCAGACTTGAGGCAGGGTTCACCTCAGCTGCCTAGTCTCAAGAGCCTTCAAGGCTTGATTCAGATGTTTGGAGTCTAGAACGGCAGGAGGTACCGACGGGAGCCGCCAACTTCTAGCCAGGCAGCCAACCTCCAGCCAAGCCGCCAGCATCCAGCCAAGCCGCCAGCATCCAGCAAGGCAGCCCGCATTCAGCCAAGGGCACAATATTCAAACAGTAACCCAGCGGACAGCAGGAGCCCAGCAGCCAGACTACAATGCCAGCTGAGCATTATTGGCGAGACAAGCCTAGTGAACCGGCGAGATGCGGATGCGATGCATATGTGCAATGCGGGGCAAGCTGGGAAGAGGCATGATCTTGATGCTGTAAAATAAGCTCGCATGCTTAGGATTTCAGCGGAGGGGAGCAATGGCAAACATGGGGCCCTGCGCAGTTCCAGCTGGAATAACCAAACTCCCCACGGCGTTATTGATTAATCGCTGGCGAGGCATTCCATAAAAGCTGTCCTTTGATCCGCCTAATTATACGAGTTACCAATCAAACAGCTGCCCATAATCCGGCCATCTATCATTCGCCAACTTATCATCTAGTTGTTTATTGTCCGACCGTCGATCAACCAGGCCTCAGCTAACTAGCCACCAAAGACGGATCATGTCATGCCCTTCAAAACTAGTACTTGGTTGTATTTATCCCCTACGGATCTAGGTAGCGCCTCCAATTCTTTTTCCAATTAATGCTTAGGGAAACGCTGGATACCTCAACCCACAACCACTTTAGCGCTGATACCACAAAGATTTCCGGATGGCAGGATCGCCGAAATATCGGCTTTCCAGAGTCTTCATCACACTGTTGTCCACCACCTACCACCATCAATCAAGCATCTATTGCAATTGACCAACTTTAAAATTAAACAATCTTGATCCATCCAAGATCTAGGCAAGCCAACGACCAGGGATATTCGATGATTTTGAGCAATTCGAGATAAAGCAATAACCTATTTCCACGCAAACCCGGCATCCCCATGACTGGACTATCACCACAAGTGCTGCTAGCAGATCCCCTGCTTAACCCTACTCTGTTAAATTTAGTTGATGTGAGAAGGCGTGAGATGCTGCCGCCGGTTCTCGAAAGGGCAATGCATGCAAGTCTTGAAATAAATGAAGGCCGTTTACTTAGATTTGCTTTGTTACTTGAGAATGACACTGTCAAATCTGGACCTATAGCACGCTTTGCAACTCATATGCCCCTAGATTCAAGACACTTACAGTCCCTAGGCATTGCCCTTGATCCTCGTAAGAATTGCCTTGTAGTTGTCACCTCTAGTTCAAGTACTTCTTGCCTTGAGATTGTTGGCATCGCCTCCAGACCCGTGCTAGAGCTGCGCCTATCAACAATGAACCATCCCACCATCGTCGTAGAGGCGGAAAATCCCGGCGTGATTTCCCTGGAAATAGGTGAGCTTAAAGCTGTGTATAACAGGGGGGCTATTCGTCACATAAATACCAGCAGCATTGAGCAACTACAAATTCAATCAAGCCTACCAGGCAGGGCTCTTTCCCCAACTCAGCTTGGGCCGTGCCTACGTCTTGGCATAGGAGAAACGGTGCCACTTGATGAAGTCCAGTGGAGGAGTCACCGGGGGGAACTCGCCGAATCAATAAATAACTATTCCCCCAGGCTATTTGCCGGCTTTATAGAAGCTATTTCCAGAAAAATACGAAGCAAGGGCCATGGTGGAGGCTTTATGCTGTTGCCAAACCTAGAAAGCTACACAGGCCTATTCGAGGGTGGCAAATGGTTCAAAGAGCCCGATCAGCGAGTTACCCATTGGCTTTCAAGGGCATTATCACTTCAAGGTCTATTATCTCTAGGCCTGAGAGGCAAGAGAATCACATCAGATCTTGATGCTCACTGGCGGGAAAACATACAGCAATGGGCGAGAGATATTGTGCATCCTTCCTTTAGAGATGCTCTAATGAATCTAGATCTTGTCAGCGAAGAATGTGCGCATTTAACGGAGGCAGATGGCGCAACCATCTTGAGCCACGATTTTGAGATATTAGCCTTTGGTGCGAGCATTATTGCCACCGTACAGGAATTACCGAGGGAATGGATTGAGCATCTCGGAACCCATGGCAATAGGCACCGGTCGATGGCTAGGGCGGTTGCCGCAGTAAATGGATCCCTGGGAATTGTCGTCTCCCAAGATGGAGGCGTTACAATATTCAGCAATGATAATAAGCGGGGAAAGCGGCTGCTAAAGCTCACTATGTAGGGGGCTAAATATTATCGGCAATTTGCCAAATATCCAGTTAAGACCACCTAGACTAAACCTCTGACTTCATTGGCCTAATATCCCGAGAAGCATTGCAGAGCCTGGCTTTAACTTGCGCGTCCTGGCTGGGGTGGGCAATAATTTTTAGAGGTATCTCAAAAGATCCGGCACTTTAAGCTAGCGAATGACAAGTCAATGCCCAACCTAGGCCTCCGCCCAATGTCCATCTGGGCAACCAATTCTCAAAACCATAATGAATATTAGAACCATTACCAAGCTCCGAATACCCACCATTTTCGAGATCACACTGACCAAATGGATCATTAACGAAAAATCCATTGTCATCATAACCAGTTACAACGGTCCAGTGGCCACCGCCTGCGGGCTGACCGAATGGTCCATAACATAACCAACAAACAGCTACAGGCCTAGCTGCATCTATCTCAGATTTTATCAACTCGACCGTAGCATCATCAATAAACTCACTAACCAAGCCAAAAGATCCGAGGGCATCCTGCTGTGACTTAATCACAGCACCGCTTCCAAAACTTTCTCGCCTAGCATTATACTCATTAGCCCCTTCAATTCTACGCCAAAATCGCGCCAACATAGCGCAGCAATTGGAAAAAGAATCCTTGTAATTCTGCGCGCCATTAATTAAGAGATTATCAAAATAACCAACTACCAACTTTTTCTGGCGCTTGCTACCAGATATCTCAGGTGAAGTCTGCGGCAAATTCCCCGATGAAGTCTCTGATGAAGCTATTGGTGAGATCTCCGGCGAAGTTTCTGGAGAAGTTTCTGGTGATATCTCTGGAGAAGTTTCTGGTGAAATTTCTGGCAGAACATCCGGCGAAGTCTCAATCGGCGAAATTAGCGAAGTAACTGGCACAGTCTCTAGTGAAGCAGGCTGATCAATTGCCAACGATTCAATAAATATTGACGGACTATCATTGATGGAATACTCATGAATTTGCAATGTTGAAAAAATTGTACCATCAGGGCTAATCCCTAACCCTAACGGTCTCGACTCCGCATTTGGCTCTGCTAAGCATGAATCAGATTTAAAGGGCTGAGTGGGCTGGCTAGATGGCTGCAGCAATGCGGAGACCTGATCTTCACTATCTAATCCTGCCATAGATATAGATATAGGAAAATCTCCATCAAGCCCCAACTGGTTATTGCTTGCATGTGCGACATTCAGGTCTTGGGAAAGATTTTCACCATCGAAGGTATTAATATCCCGATCTGCAACATATGATTCTAGCTGAATAGATTCAGCTGTCTCCCCAGTCTGCAACTTATCAATAATCGCAAGTTTGGATTCGGAATTAACCAGGTAATTCAAATCCATTTGAGACAGGCTATTAGTATCCAAGCCAGAAGGCGCTTGGTCAAGGGTGGACTTACTGATTTTATTAACTCCATCAACTCCGTTGCTTCCGTTGACTGTGCTTGATTGATTCGACAAGCCTGATTCGTATAATTTGCTGGCCTTACCGGCTCCATTGGATCCATTGGCTCCATTTGTACCAATCTCTTCATTTTTGACAATCTCTTCATTCAGTGCGGCTACTCCATTGAGAGGCACTGGCGATAAAGGCGGACTTGAAATAACTGGATCTACGGAAACATTATCGTTGAGCTCAATCAAGCCCGCCTGCCATAGGCTGCTTTCAGCCTGGCGGCGGCCGTGCAAGCTGGGGATTGGATCAGCACCATAATTAATGTAGAGACATATCGCAGAGGTTACAGATTGCCAATCCCTCAGCTTCAAAAAACTGCTGATTACATCAAACCCAGGGGCTTCGAAAAAGCTGGCTCCCATGTTCCACGCGAAAGCAATAAGTGCGCACTGCTGATTTAGAGTCATTTCCGGCCAAAAAGGTATGCGCGATGCAAGATATATAGCATAACTTTTTATTCCTTGCTCAAGAAGAAGATCGGCTTGCGCCTGGGTCATGTTGTCAGATTTGGTTACACTTCGACCATAGATTGAGGTGAAGCCATAGCCAACAACATAACCCCCTAAAAAAACGTCACTAGTTAGGCTTGCTTGTCCGAAAAATCCTTCAAACTCACTGATAAGAGAAAAAGCCTTTGAATAGGCAAAATTATTTATTTCATTTGAGCCAGAAGAATTTGATTCATTAATCGCAATGGATTCAGGCTCTTCAATCTCAGCCACAGGGGCTAGATTTGTAATTGCTGCGGCTGAATCGAGATTGGCGATAGCAGGGATCTGCAACACCTCTGGATGGGGCATATCTGGATGGGGCATATTGAGATAGGATGCATTCGGCTGGGCCGTGGTCTGCGGCAAATTCTGGGGGGAAGCCTCTGGCTGATGCCGAGCTGAGAATTTTACATTTTGCAGAGAATCATCTCGCGATGTGCCGCAAGAGTCAGCTATTGAATTATAATCAGAGCCCCGCCTAGAAAATAGATCTAAAATACGACCAATAGAGAAAATAACTTTATTGGCAAAATATGGCACAAAGAAGACAAGGCCGGTCCAAATAAATCCCGTTGCCTGAGCAGCGCCCGGTGGCAGGGAGCAAGTGCGGCCAAAGTGATAGACACTCAGTACTCCGAATCCCAAATAAATAATAAGCATGGAACCCGCCCCAACAAGGGCTATCACTCGGCTAATGCTTACCTCTAAAGTAATCACCTCAATGGGACGACCAAATCCATCAAACTTAAGATTTGAAGCATTAATGTAATTAGATTGCTGGGGTTGATCCCCCGCAAAAGTTAATCTTTTTGGCTCAGATAGTGCCCTTTTGAGACTCCAGCCTGCCCGCCCCAGGCGCAAGTCAATTTGAATAAAAAATATTGCAATTGCCGCCAGCAAAAATACTATTAGAAATCGCAGAGCTCGTATACTAATGATTCCATTGGCACATAGATCTCCCAATGCTTGCTGCTGAGGGGGCGCAGGGCTGTATTCCTGGGCAACTGCCGGCAGGCCAACAGCAACTAGAAACAAGCCTACCCAGGCGATTCGCCTAGCAAAGCTGGGGGCAATCTTGAATCTGTTTTTCATATTTTGATCAGACAATTGCTTTGCTATTAAGTGAATTCTAACTAAAATTAATCCCTGGGGATCGGCTTAGGCTCCGCAGCGGAGAACTCGATTCAGTGGGATCGAATTAATACTACGATCTTGAAAAGTCAAACAGGCATTAGCCTTTCAAGAGATCATGGGCTGTTGCAGCCTATTTCCTCCAATCGGCAATTCAGCCCGCTCCGCCGAACCTTGCCCTGGGGCAGATTCAGCTGATGAGACACTCGCAGCCTCCACAGGTGCCATGGCGGAAGAGGGCTGCATGGACAGAGGAGATGGGGAAGAAACATTCATAGCGTTCATCGTAGGCATTGAATAAGAGGAGCCAGGGGGAATGGCCGCCGCTATTGACTCCAAATTTACGGGATTATCAACCTTTTCAACTGCTTTAGGCTCCTGTATTTGCCGGGTCCACTGACTGCGTTCTTCCTGCATAATTGCCTCCGCTTGGAGAACAAAGTTTTGAAATGCCTGGTCTGACGCATAGGCTTCCGTTGTACGAGTGAGAAAAAGAAGCTTTTCTCTTTCCAAGGCTTCTGCCGAACTGCGATAGCGAACCCAGTTTTCCTGGCTACGATTTAGAGATAATAATGCCAAGGACAAGGTGGCACTGGCACTGGCCAGCTGCACGACGAATGGGATCCAGCCAACCAGGATGGCCACCTGGGGATTAGCCTCATCTTTGTAATTCATATAAGAGGGGAGAATTGTAGTAAGACTGGACAGGGCCAGGGCGATAACCCGATAACGCATGTAACCCTTTTTATATTTTCTGCTGGAGGCACTAAGCCAGCTAATTTGAGGGTTGACTCTTGTCTGCAAGTAACACTTAGCATCCTCGCCAAGGCTTTCCCTGGTTTCCAAATAACTAATACTTGCTGGTTCTGCTGTTTTTGTGAACAGGTTTTTCATGGCAAGCATTGCATAGATTGCTGGTCCTTGGCGGCAACCTTACTGGCTTACCCGCTTTTGAACTGTATCCAGCCACTCATCGTAACCGTCGCCATCGGCAATTGTTCGCAGGCGATCGTTTAATCCACCCTGCCGACTCTGGCCTGGGCTGCTGGACGATCCCTGATTCCCGCAACACCCCCCTGAGGGGATGATCCTCAGTTCAACTGGCTGGTGGCTGAGGATCTACTCCCACCAGCCCTCCCGGCCAGGCAGCCGCAACGGCGGCTGCCCGCCAGCGCAGAGCAGGGCAGCCAGGGGCGCCAGCACAAAACTGCGCTCCAGCATTCGCGGGTGGGGCAGGGTTAGCTCGGGGGTGGAGAGCCCCAAATCTCCCCACCAGAGCAGGTCTAGATCGAGGCTGCGGGGCCCCCAGCGCTCGCGGCGCTGGCGACCAAAACGCCGCTCCAGACCATGCAGGTCGGCCAGCAATCCCTGGGCCGCCGCCGCCGCGGTTACCGCCTCAACTGGCGGCGGACAGCAGTCCAGCAACAACACCGCATTCACATAAGACGGCTGACCCGCCGGCCCCCCCATGGGCTCGGTGCGAAACAGGGGCGACCAGCGGGCTGCGGCGCCGTCGCAGGCCATGCTGGCGGCAAATTGCCGTAACAGCAGCTCCAGCTGCGGGCGCACGGCGATCAAGGTGGCCAGGGGATCGCCCAGGTTCGCCCCCAGGGCGATCGCGAGGCTGCCGGGCTGATCAGCGAGACTGGAGCCCACATTGATGCGGCACGGGCCATCCATGGTTACAAGCGGACCTGCCAGCGACCAGGCCGCGGCCCGCGCCTTTCCCCTAGCCGCCATCACCGGCCACGGCAGCCTCAAACTGGCCCTGCTGCTGGCGGCCGTGGATCCCGGCCTCGGTGGCGTGGTGATCGCCGGTGGTCGGGGCACCGGCAAATCTGTGCTGGCCCGGGCACTGCATGCCCTGCTGCCGCCGATCGACGTGCTCGATCTGGGCAGCGATCAGACCAACAGCTCCTCCCAGGCCTTGAATATCGACCCCAAACGACCGGATGACTGGGATCTGGCCGCCAGAACCCGCATCCTCGAGCTGGGCGGCGACCCCACCGGCCAGGACAGCGGCGCCCTGCTGACCACCAAGGTGATCCCGGCCCCCTTTGTGCAGGTACCCCTGGGCGTTACGGAAGACCGACTGGTGGGCTCGGTGGACGTGACTGCCTCCCTGGGGGCCGGCCAGGCGATCTTCCAGCCGGGCCTGCTGGCCGAGGCCCACAGGGGGGTTCTCTATGTGGATGAACTCAACCTGCTCGACGAAACGATCACCAACCTGCTGCTGGCCGCGGTGGGCAGCGGTGAAAACCGCATCGAGCGCGAGGGGCTCAGCCTCAGCCACCCCTGCCGCTGCCTGCTGATCGCCACCTACAACCCGGAAGAGGGGGCCGTGCGCGACCACCTGCTGGATCGCTTCGCGATCGTGCTCAGCGCCAACCAGGTGCTCGAGATCGAGCAGCGCGTGGCGATCACCCGCAGCGCCATCGACCACGGTGAATCCAGCCAGCGCTTCCGCGCCCGCTATCAGGAGGAAACCGAGGCCCTGGCCACCCAACTGCTGCTCGCCCGCCAATGGCTGCCAGATGTGAGCATCAGCCGCGAACAGATGCAATACCTGGTGAACGAGGCCCTGCGCGGCCAGGTGGAGGGGCATCGCAGCGAGCTCTACGCCGTGCGGGTGGCCCGCGCCCACGCCGCCCTCAGCGGTCGGGATCGGGTGGAGGCGGAAGACCTGCAGGTGGCCGTGCGCCTGGTGATCATGCCCCGCGCCCTGCAACTGCCGCCGCCGGAGCAGCCGCCCCTGGAACCACCACCTCCTCCCCCACAAGGGGAACAGCCGCCCCCACAAGGGGAACAGCCACCGGAAGAGGAGCAACCGCCCGAGGAATCCGATACCAACGAGGAGCCTGAGGAGCCCCAGGAAGACGAGCAGCCAGACCAGCCCGACGATTTGCCGCCCCCCTCGATCCCGGAGGAATTCATGCTGGATCCGGAAGCCACCGCCATCGATCCGGAGCTGCTGCTGTTCTCCGCCGCCAAGGCCAAAACCGGCGGCAGCGGCAATCGCGCCGTGGTGTTCAGCGACTCCCGTGGGCGCTACGTAAAACCGATGCTGCCCCGGGGCCCGGTGAAGCGCATCGCCGTGGATGCCACCCTGCGAGCCGCGGCCCCTTACCAAAACAGCCGCCGCGCCCGCGAGCCCCACCGCAAGGTGATCGTGGAAGATGGCGATCTGCGCGCCAAACAGCTGCAGCGCAAGGCCGGCGCCCTGGTGATCTTCCTGGTGGATGCCAGCGGTTCGATGGCCCTCAACCGCATGCAGAGCGCCAAGGGGGCCGTGATCCGCCTGCTCACCGAAGCTTACGAAAACCGCGATGAAGTGGCCCTGATCCCCTTCCGGGGCGAACAGGCCGAAGTGTTGCTGCCCCCCACCCGCTCGATCACCGCCGCCCGCCGGCGGCTGGAATCGATGCCCTGCGGCGGCGGCTCACCCCTGGCCCACGGACTCAGCCAAGCGGCTCGGGTGGGGGCTAATGCCCTGGCCACCGGCGACCTGGGCCAGGTGGTGGTGGTGGCGATCACCGACGGCCGCGGCAATGTGCCCTTGAGCCGTTCCCTGGGCCAACCCCAAATCGAGGGGGAAGCGCCGGTGGATCTCAAGGAGGAGGTGAAACAGCTGGCCCTGCGCTACCGGGCCCTGGGAATCAAGTTGCTGGTGATCGATACCGAACGCAAGTTCATCGGCAGTGGCATGGGCAAGGATCTGGCGGAAGCCGCCGGTGGCCGCTACGTGCAGTTGCCCAAGGCCAGCGATCAGGCCATAGCGGCGATCGCCCTGGAGGCGATCAACGGCTTCTGAGTTCCAGGGCTGAAGCTGGATCAATCAGCAAATTGCTGCGGTGAAATAATGCTCCTCCGAAAAGTGCCCTACGAAAATAAGCAGATTAACTAGGGCAGTGGCGCAGCAGTCCCTGGCTTTTGCTTGTCACCATCCGCCTGACTTGGATAAAGCTCATCAAAAAATCTACCGAGGCCAATGGACACGCTGCGAATCCCATCCATAACCTTTGGGTCGGAGGAGAGCTTATTTAGATCACCTCCCACGGCATTAATGCGCGCCGTCAGCTGCTCGGCGTTGCTGAGCGTGTTCTGGAGATGCTGCAGGGTCTTGGGGTTGTTTAGGGCCGCCACCAGCTGGCGCGACTGGGCGGTGGTGGCGTTGAGATTATCTATGGCTGGCTGAACCCTGCTAACTGTTCCATCCAGATTGCGCACCAACTGGCGGCCATCATTGATAAACAGCGAGGCATTCCTAGCTGTTTGATCAAGGTTCTGGGCCAAGCTGGAAAACTTGCTCACCAATTGATCTCTATCCCCCTGCTCCAGCAACTTCTGCATCAAGGCGGTGACACTCTCCAGGCTTGCCCCGGTAACGCCCTTGATCTGGCTGCCATCGCAGAGCATCAGCACCGGATCGCAGTTGCGGGAGCTGGGCAAAGGCGTATTCGGGGGCAGCGACTTGGCGGCGGGGATCAACTGCACCTGGGCCTCACCCCCCAGCAGCGAGGCCTCGCCGATCTGGGCGATCACCGGCCGGGCCAGGCGCAGATCGGGGCTGGTGATCTCCAGCTGGGCCAAGACCGCCTCGGGCGTCACTTGCACCCGGCGCACATGGCCAATCAGCACGCCGCGAAACACCACCGGCGAGCGCTCGGCCAGGCCGGCGGCATCCTGAAACGAGACCGCCAGGCGCCAGTTGCCGCTAGCCAAAGACAGGCCCCGCAGCCAGAAGGAGAAACCCACGGCGCTGGAGACGGCGGCGATCAGAGAAAAGCCCACGATGGCCTCTCGCACACTGCGGCGCATGGATTCAGTGCTCTCCAGGCTGCATCGGTCCGCGCAGGCTACCGCTGCGGAACTGGACCACATAGGCATTTTCCGATTGGTGGTAGTCCGCCAAGCTGCCAGCCCATCGAAACAGCCCGTCGTAGAGGAGCACCACCCGTTCGGCCGTGCGCTCGATCGTGCTGTGCACGTGGCTCACCACCACCGAACTGCCCTGGGCCATTTGCGTGGTGCGCACGATCAAATCCTCAATCCGGGTGCAGGCCATCGGATCGAGGCCGGCGGTGGGCTCATCGAACAGCAAAAGCGGCAACTGGCTGCTGGGGATGCTGGGATCGTTGATCAAAGCGCGGGCAAAACTCACCCGCTTCTGCATGCCACCACTGAGTTCACCCGGCAACTGCTCGCCAATGCTTGCGGAAAGACCCACGGCCTCCAGGGCCTGGTCCACCCGCTGGCGAATCTCCGCTTCCGCCAGCCGGCTGCAGCGATAGAGCAGGAAACCCACGTTCTCGCGCACGCTGAGGGAGCCGAGCAGGGCCGGGTTTTGAAATACCAGGCGCACGTCGGGTGGATGGCGCTGGTCCAGGCGCAGGTAGGTCTGGGGGATGCCATGGATGCTGAGGCAGCCGCCCGTGGGCAGCTGCAGACCGGCCAGCAGGCGCAGGATCGTCGACTTGCCAGAACCAGAGGGGCCGACCACCACCAGGCGCTCACCAGGCTGCAACACCAGATCCACGCCGGCCAGCACTGGACGGGCTCCCCAGCGCATCTCAACCCCCCGCAGCTCGGCAACGGGCGCCACCATGGCCAGAAGAACCTCAAAGCTGCCGAACCATCTTGACGCCTGGAACCAGCGGGCCATCCTCTTTAAAGTTGTGCCAGTAGGGGCCCGTCCCAGAGCCAATTGAGCCCAACCGCTCCGGGTCCAAAGCCCCGCCCCCGCCGGCGCCACTCGCTCCGCCGGCCCAGTTGGGTGCGGCGGGGCAAGCTGCAAGAACACGACCTGATGAGCCGCTCGCGGCGGGCTGTGCGCTGGCTGCAACCGGGGCTGGTGGTGAAGCGCTGGGTGCTCACCTCCGGCCTCGGTCTGCTGATCGCCTTGGTGGGGGCCGCCGTCTGGGCAGACCTCCAGCCGATCTACTGGACCATCTCATCGATCCAGTGGCTGTTGCGCAACATCACCAAGGTGCTGCCCCGGGAAATCACCGGCCCCCTGGTACTGCTGCTGGGCGGCGGCCTGATCTGGCTGGGCCAGAGCCGCAGCTTCGGGACGATCCAGCAGGCCCTGGCCCCGGAGAAGGGCACGGTGCTGGTGGATGCCCTGGTGGCCCAGCGGCGCTTGAACCGGGGCCCCAACATCGTCGCCATCGGCGGCGGCACCGGGCTCTCCACCCT
This sequence comes from Prochlorococcaceae cyanobacterium, assembly GCA_044356735.1. GTDB lineage: Bacteria > Cyanobacteriota > Cyanobacteriia > PCC-6307 > Cyanobiaceae > UBA5018. The sequence goes on along the minus strand of JBIKVR010000018.1, from coordinate 12,858 downwards.
GCTCAGTGGCCTGAAGCGCTACAGCAGCAACATCACCGCCATAGTCACCGTGGCCGACGACGGTGGCAGCAGTGGCGTGCTGCGCCGGGAGCTGGGGGTGCAGCCCCCGGGTGACATCCGCAACTGCCTGGCGGCCCTCTCCAACGAGGAACCGCTGCTCACCCGCTTGTTCCAATATCGGTTCAAGGCGGGCAGCGGCCTGGAGGGCCATAGCTTCGGCAACCTGTTCCTCTCGGCGCTAACGGCCATCACCGGCAGCTTGGAAGCGGCCATCACCGCCTCCAGCCGGGTGCTGGCGGTGCAGGGCCAGGTGGTGCCCGCCACCAACGCCGACGTGCGGCTCTGGGCTGAGCTGGAGAACGGCGAACGGATTGAGGGGGAGTCGCAAATCGGCCATGCCTCCAGCCCCATCGTGCGGCTGGGCTGCATCCCCGAACGCCCCCCCGCCCTGGCCAAGGCCCTGGAGGCCATCGCCCATGCCGATCTGATCCTGCTGGGGCCCGGCAGTCTCTACACCTCGCTGCTGCCGAATCTGTTGGTGCCTGAGCTGGTGAGCGCCATCAGCCGCAGCAAGGCGCCGCGGCTGTACATCTGCAACCTGATGACCCAACCGGGCGAAACCGATGGCTTGGACGTAAGCGGCCACCTGCGGGCGATCGAGGCCCAACTGGCCAGCCTCGGGGTTCAGCAGCGGCTGTTCACCGCCGTGTTGGCCCAGGAGGAAATTGGCGATTCAACCCTGGTGGAGCACTACCGCCAGCGCGGCGCTGAACCTGTGCTGTGTAATTCGCAGGAGCTGCGCAACCGGGGCTACGAAGTGATGCTGGCGCCACTGCAGGGAGCCAGGCCCACCGCCACCCTGCGCCACGACCCCCGCAGCGTGGCCCTGGCCGTGATGCGCTTCTACAAAAAACAACGGCGAGAACCGATCTCCAGCCAATCGCTCTGAGGGGAAAATCAATTGCCTAAGCCAGCTGACCCCACAAGCAGTATCAGGGCAGCTGAAACACCAAGATCTCACCGCTCTCATGAACTGAGCCGAATTGCGGCGACTGAATGATCAACTACTCGCAGGAGTTAGGGAGGCTCTGAACAACCACCATTTCGTCGCATCAGCCAGCCGAGAGCCATGGCGACATCAGGACTAGATAGGCCATGAATCGGATTTTTCAAAGCTTCCCTAAACGGGCAATTTTTCAAGCTGCCCCTAAAATCAATAAAGATCAAAGGCTCTGCCAACTTACGTCCGCCTAGCTGATGAACCAACAACCTGGCTGCCTGCCAATATAGAGATTCTCCAAGCAAAATAACTGCCAAGCGGAGAAGTCGCCAAGCGGAGGGCCTGCCAAATAATGTGAAATAGGCCTAATAAGCGTCCTGCATCTCGTAGAAATCTGGCTGCACGTAGTCCTTGCGCAGGGGATAGCCAATCCAGTCTTCTGGCATTAGCAATCGCTTCGGATGGGGATGGCCCGCATAGCTGATGCCATACATGTCAAAGGTTTCCCGCTCCTGCCAGTCAGCACCGCGAAACAACCCATACAGGCTGGGGATGGTGAGATCGCCATCGCGCTGCAAAAACACCTTCAGGCGCACCTCTTCCAACTTGGCCTCGAGCGGCAAATTTTGGCTACTGCCTGCCGCTGAGGCGGGGCTGGCGATGCGATCGGCCAGGGCGGCCAGCTTCACCAGGTGATAAAAGCTCACCAGCCGACCACCGGGGCCCTCGTCGTAGCCGCCTTGGCACTGCAGGTAATCGAAGCCGATCGCCTTGAGGGCGGCGGCGACCAGCGGCAGAAACACCGCTTCCACGCCGATCACTTCCACCGCCAGATGATCGGCCGGCAGCAGCTCATGGTCAAAGCCTTGGCCCGTAAGCCAAAGGCTCACAGGGCCCGGCGCCAAGCTGGCGATGGCCGTGCCAGCCGCCTGTTCTGCCGAGCTGGAAGCGGGGGCGGTCTCGTCGGGCATGACTGGAAGCAGGCGGAAATGGCTGTAGTGGTGGCAGGGGCTGGCTAGGCGCCCGCAGCCGGGGTTTGATTGGTGGCTGGAACGCTGGCCAGAGAGTCGGACTCCCCTGATGCCGCAAAAGGCAGACCGGCTGCGGCCGCCAGGGCCAGTTTCTGGGTTTCAGCGCCCAGGTACTGACCGTTCACGATCGGCTCGACGGCCTTCATCTGATGGCTGATCGTGAAGTAGCGGTGGCTGGGCCGCAGATTGCCCCGCTCAGCCAGGGCCTCGTTGCCCACCTTTTTGCGCAGCTTGATCACCGCATCAAAAATGGCCTCAGGCCGAGGCGGGCAGCCGGGCAGGTAGAGGTCCACAGGAATCAGCTTGTCCACGCCGCGCACGGCGGTGGTGGAATCGGCGGAGAACATGCCGCCCGTGATCGTGCAGGCCCCCATGGCGATCACGTACTTGGGCTCAGGCATCTGCTCGTAAAGCCTCACCAGGGCCGGGGCCATCTTCATGGTCACGGTGCCGGCAACGATCAACAAATCCGCCTGGCGGGGGCTGGAGCGGGGCACCAGGCCAAAGCGGTCGAAGTCAAAGCGAGAGCCAATCAGGGCGGCGAACTCGATGAAGCAGCAAGCCGTGCCATAGAGCAGCGGCCAGAGGCTGCTGAGCCGAGCCCAGTTATGGATGTCGTCGAGGGTGGTGAGGATCACGTTCTCGGAGAGATCCGAGGTGATCTGGGGAGCTGCCACAGGGCCGCAGGTGGAGGCCCGCAGATCCTTGAGAGCGGCAACGGACAGGGCCTCAGCCATGCCGGATTGGGCGGTGGAAAGGGTCATGGGTTCAGGGGAGGATCAGCTCCACTCGAGGGCGCCCTTGCGCCAGGCGTAGGCCAGCGCCACCACCAGGATGGCGATGAAAATCAGGGCCTCGATAAAGGCCAGCAAACCAAGGCGGTGGAAGGCCACCGCCCAGGGATAGAGGAAGACGGTCTCCACGTCGAAGATCACGAAGACCAGCGCAAACATGTAATAGCGGATGTTGAACTGGATCCAGGCACCGCCAATCGGCTCCATGCCCGATTCGTAGGTGAGTTCCCTCTCGCCGGCACGGCTCTTGGGAGCCAGCAGCTTGTTGGTCACCAGGGCCAGCACAGGCACGGCGGCCGAGATCAGCAAAAAGCCGAGAAAGGCGTCGTAGCCGGAGAGCACGAACATTCAGGCCAGCCGAAGCGTGGCGGGCAGTCTGGCACCCACAGGCCAAGACTGGGGGCTGTGTGCTGGCCCTCTTTTGGTTGAGCTGTTTTCAGGTGCTCTTTTGCTGGCGACCTGTTCAAGCGGCGAGCTGGGTCTGGTGGCGCGCTACTGGGGGCCAGAGCCAACCTGGATAGAGTTTGGCGCAGCCCATCGGCCCAGGGATGAACGCGACAACAGGCGATCAGCAGGACCCGATTGGCCCAGAGCCAGCCCAGCCACCAACTGAGCTGCCAACTGAGCTGGCAACCGAGCCGCCCACCAAGCCCGCAGCTGAGGCCGAGCCTGCCGCCAGCCCAGCGGTTAACACCGCAGAAGCAGCTGCAGCCGAGCCCAAGCCTGCCGCCAGTCCAGCGGCTGGCGCCGGCCTCGATCCAGACGACGACCTCGCCTCCCACCGGTTTGAGTGCCGCAGCTGCGGCTTTGTCTATGACCCCCAAGAAGGGGTGAAAAAAGTGGGCATCGCCGCTGGCACCCCATTTCTGGAGCTGGATGCGGCCAGCTTCCGCTGCCCGGTCTGCCGCAGCAAGGTGGGCGCCTTCAAGGACATCGGCCCCCGCAACAAGCCCAGCGGCTTCGAGGAGAACCTCAACTTCGGCCTGGGGGTGAATCAGCTAACCCCCGGCCAGAAGAACGTGTTGATCTTTGGCGGTTTCGCCCTGGCCATCGCCTTCTTCCTCTCGCTCTACTCGCTGCGCTGAGCTGAGCTGAACCGCCGGCGCCATGGCGCCCGCCCGCCGCCGATCCGCCCCTCCCCCTGAGTCCCTCGCGCCTGATTCCGTGCCCCAACGCCTGATCCAACGCCTGTTGCAAGGCCTGATCACCCCCCTGTTGACCCTGCTGCTGGCCCTTGGCCTGGGCGGCTGCGTCACCACCGGCCTCAGTGCCGCCCAGGTGAGTCCCTGGCAGCCCGTGGAGCTGAATACACGCTCCAACCCCCTGGATGTGGCCTTCAGCAACAAGAGCCATGGCTTCCTGGTGGGCAGCAACCGCCTGATCCTGGAAACCAATGACGGCGGCGCCAGCTGGGCAGAGCGGTCCCTGGATCTGCCGCCCGAGGAAAACTTCCGCCTGATCAGCATCGACTTCAAAGGCGACGAGGGCTGGATCGCCGGCCAACCGGGCCTGTTACTGCACAGCACCGATGCCGGCCAAAACTGGAACCGCCTGTTCCTCGATACCAAGCTGCCTGGCGAGCCCTATCTGATCAGCGCCACCGGCCGCAACGCCGCCGAGCTGGCCACCAACGTGGGCGCCATCTACAGCAGCACCGACGGGGGCAACAGCTGGCAGGCCCAGGTGAGTGACGCCGCTGGGGCGGTGAGGGAGCTGCGCCGCAGCGACGATGGCCGCTACGTGAGCGTCAGCGGCCTGGGCAATTTCTTCTCCACCTGGAATCCAGGCCAGGCGACCTGGCAGTTGCACCAACGGGTGAGCAGCCAACGCCTGCAAAGCATGGGCTTCCAGCCAGAAGGGGGCCTCTGGATGGTCGCCCGGGGCGCCCAGCTGCGCTTCAATCCCGATGCCGCCGACCCCGACCAGTGGGGCAAGGCGATCATCCCGATCACCAATGGCTACGGCTACCTGGACATGGCCTGGGATCCCCGGGGCTCGGTCTGGACCGGCGGTGGCAACGGCACCCTGCTGGTGAGCAGCGATGGGGGTAAAAGCTGGCAAAAAGACCCCGTGGGCAGCCAGCAACCCACTAATTTCACCCGCATCCGCTTCACCCCAGACGGCAAGGGCTTCGTGTTGGGAGAACGCGGCGCCCTGCTCCGCTGGATCGGCTAATTCCCTCGCCACCCCGCCAACCTGACCCGCATCCGGTTCACCCCAAACGGCAAGGGCTTGGCGGCTTTCCGGGTCCGCTTGTCTTTCCCTGTGTAACCAAGCCACCAGATCGGCAGCGGTGCCCGCCGGTGGGCCCTTAAGATCAGGTTGCTGAACGCTTGTCGCTATGGCTGCCGGCTCTACAGGGGAACGCCCGTTCTTCGAAATCATTACGAGCATCCGCTATTGGGTGATTCATGCGGTCACCCTGCCGGCCATCTTCCTGGCGGGTTTCTTTTTCGTGTCCACTGGGTTGGCCTACGACGCCTTTGGCACCCCCAGGCCTGATGCCTATTTCCAGGCAACAGAGAGCAAGGCACCCGTGGTGAGCCAGCGCTACCAGGGCAAGACTCAACTTGACCAGCGCCTGCAATAAACCAAACCATGACCCAGTCCCCCGCCACAACCACGCCGCGCAATTACCCGATCTTCACGGTGCGCTGGCTTTCCGTTCACGCTCTCGGCATCCCCACGGTTTTTTTCCTGGGCGCCCTGGCTGCTATGCAGTTCATCCGTCGCTGATCCCATGGGCCTGCAACGCAACACCAACCCCAATAACCTGCCGGTCGAACTCAACCGCACCAGCCTCTACCTGGGGCTGCTGTTGGTCTTCGTGACCGGAGTGCTCTTCTCCAGCTACTTCTTCAACTGAGTCGCCCCGGCGTCTCCCCTGTTCCGATTCGCGCATTCCCTCCGATGAGCGGCAAGAAATCCAACCTGCCTGACGGCCGCATTCCCGACCGTCTTCCCGATGGCCGTCCCGCGGTTGCCTGGCGCTCCCGCTGGACAGAAGGCGTGCTTCCCCTGTGGCTTGTAGCCACAGCCGGCGGCATTGCCGTGATTTTTGTGGTGGGCCTGTTCTTCTACGGTGCCTACACCGGCGTCGGTTCAGCTTGAGCTGCGGCTTCAAGCCTTGAGCTCCAGCCCAGTCTGGGGTTACTTTTGAAGCGGACCTTTTGGTCCGCTTTTTTATTGGTCAACTCCAGTTTTTCGTTGATCAACTCCAATGGCCAGACTGATCAGCTGTCCAAGCTGCTCAGCTGCCCAAACCGCTCAGCTACCCAGACCGATCAACCGAGCAGGGCGGGATCTAGCTGCAGCATCCAGTCAGCAAACCGCTGCAATCCCAGTTCAATGGAGGTGCTGGGCCGAAAACCCAGCCAAGCTTCCAGGCGACTGGTATCAGCAGCCGTGGCCTCCACATCACCGGGTTGGATCGGCAGCAACTCCATGATCGCTGACTTGCCCAGAGCTTGCTCCAGCACGCGGATGAAGTGCAGCAGCTCGGTTGGCTGGGAATTGCCGATATTGAACAGTCGATGGGGGGCCCAGCTGGTGGCTGGATCCGGAGCCGCCGGATCAAAATCGGGATCGGCGCTAGCCGGCCGATCCAAGCAGCCGATCACCGCCTCGACGACGTCATCGATATAGGTGAAATCGCGGCGCATGCGGCCATAGTTAAACACCCGAATCGGCTCGCCAGCCAAAATCGCCCTGGCAAACAGCATCGGCGCCATATCCGGACGGCCCCAGGGGCCATATACCGTGAAGAAGCGCAGGCCCGTGGCCGGCAGGTCGTAGAGGTGGCTGTAGGTGTGGGCCATCAGCTCACTGGCGGCCTTGGTGGCGGCGTAGAGACTCACCGGATGGGTCACAGAATGCCCTTCAGCAAAGGGCATCTGGCGGTTGCCCCCATATACCGAGCTGCTGGATGCATAAACCAAATGCTCCACCCGCTGCTGGCGGCAGCCCTCCAACAGATGACCAAAACCCACCAGGTTGCTCTGGATATAAACGGCGGGATTTTCCAGCGAATGGCGCACCCCAGCCTGGGCCGCCAGATGCACCACCGCCCGCGGCTGTTCGCTGTCAAACAACTGGGCCATGGCGAGCCCATCTGATAAATCGAGGCGCAAAAATTTCCAAGCCTCTGGCCGCTCAAGCTGGGCCGCCAACCGGGTCAACCGGGCCTGCTTGAGGGCCGGATTGTAATAGGCGTTGAGGTTGTCGAGGCCAAGCACGCGCTCACCGCGGCGCAGCAACTGGGCCGCCACCGCAGCACCAATGAATCCAGCAGCGCCGGTTACCAGTATTGGTCGCTGCGATTGTGCTGAAGTCAGGATTCAGATCGCCAAGCCAATCAGCCTAGCTGAAGTATGTATCCGCAGCAGCCAGCCGGGCCCAACGCCCAGGCAGGGATCACAGCAGATAGATCTCAGCAAGCAGAGCGCAGCAGGCCAGCTGACATGGTCAGAGCGCGGTAGGCCAGTTCGCCGCAGGCAGAGCGCAAAGGCAGATCAAACCAAGCCGATCACAGTCGGCTGATCACAGCCGGCGGCTTAAACCAGTCAAAGCGCAGCCGCCAGAGCGCCTCAATCATATAAATCCTGGGGCGGCTGGTCCCGCAGCCGCGGATTGGCCAGGTCTTTACTGGAAAGCTGGATCTCTACCCCATCGCCGCAGGGGGGCCAGGCGATGGCCAGATCGGGATCATCCCAGGCAATCCCCCGTTCACTCTGGGGATGATAGTAATTGGAGCAGAGATAGCAGAAGTCGGCAATCTCACTGAGCACCAAAAAGCCATGGCCAAAACCTGGCGGCACCCAGAGCTGGTGATGGTTCGCATCGTCCAGCACCGCCCCCACCCACTGGCCAAAGCTGGGGGAGTGGCGGCGCAGATCCACAGCCACATCAAACACCGAGCCCCGTGCACAGCGCACCAGCTTGCCCTGGGGCTGCACCAATTGGTAATGCAGCCCCCGCAATACGCCCTGGCGGCTACGGGATTGGTTGTGCTGGATCAACTCCGGAATGCCCGCCTGCAGCAGCAGGTTCTGGCGGGCCGTTTCGACAAAAAAGCCTCGCTGATCACCAAATACCTGAGGCACCAGCAGCAGCACCTCGGGAATCGCCTGGGGAATAATCTGCATGAAAAACCTCAGATACCGAGGGCAGCGCCATACTGACCCGCCAGATAACCCGCGTATTCAGCCGAAAGCAGCGGTTCCCACCAGCAGCGGTTGGCCAGATACCAGGCCACGGTGCGCCGCAGCCCCTGCTCCACACTCACCTCCGGCTGCCAACCAAGCTCCGCCTCAATCCGGGAAGCATCGATGGCATAGCGCCGATCATGGCCGGGCCGATCAGCCACAAATGTGATCAATTCGCGGCTGGGGCGCCGCGGCAAATCTGGTGCCAATTCATCCATCAGATCACAGAGCAGATGCACAAGATCGAGGTTGGCCACCTCATTGCGGCCGCCGATGCAGTAGGTGCGACCAGGAGTGCCCGCCAACAGAATGCGCTCCAGGGCCCGGCAGTGATCGGCCACATAGAGCCAATCGCGCACGTTGCTGCCATCTCCGTACACCGGAATCGGACGGCCCAGCAGGATATTGATCAAGGTGAGCGGGATCAACTTCTCGGGGAAGTGATAGGGGCCGTAGTTATTGGAGCAATTACTCACGATTACGGGCAGACCGTAGGTGTGCTGCCAAGCGCGCGCCAGATGATCGCTGGCCGCCTTGCTGGCCGCATAGGGCGAGCGGGGACCGTAGGCCGTGGTTTCAGAGAAGGGCGGATCGCCGGGCTCCAAGCTGCCAAACACCTCGTCGGTACTTACATGCAGATAGCGCCAATGCCCTGGCTCACCGGCCCGCTGCCAATGGGCGCGAAAGGCCTCCAGCAGGGTGAAGCTACCGGTGACATTGGTGGCCAGGAAGGCCCCGGGGGAGCTGATCGAGCGATCCACGTGGCTCTCGGCCGCCAAATGGGCCAAATGGCTGATCTCGTGGTCGGCGAGCAGGCGATCCACCAGGGCCCGATCGCCGATATCGCCCTCCACAAAAGTGACCTGCCGGGCCTGGATCAGGGGTTCAATCGTGGCTCGGTTGCCGGCATAGGTGAGCGCATCGAGCACCACCAGTCGATCCTGGGGATGGGCTGCACACCAATGGTGCACCAGGTTGCCGGCGATAAACCCGGCGCCACCGGTGATCAGCAGATGGCGGCTCATCGCCACGACTCCAGGCACTGGAGCAGATCCTCGCGCCAAAGGGGCACCTCTAGCCCGAAGGCCTGGTTAAAGCCACTGCAATCCAGCCTGGAATTGAGCGGTCGCGGCGCCGGCAGAGGGTAGTCAGAGCTGGGGATCGCCAACAGCTGGGGAGCTTTGGCGATCAACCCCAGCGCTAGGGCCTGGTCGATGATCTCCTGGGCGAAGCCATGCCAACTCACCGCTGGCTGGCCAGCATAGTGATGAATTCCCCAGGGGAAGGGGCCCGTCAGGGGCGAGCGATTGGCGATGGCCGGCTCCACCAGCCGCAACAGCGCCCCCGCGATCGACTCGGCACTGGTGGGTCCGCCCACCTGGTCGTCCACCACCCGCAACAGGGGGCGCTCCGCGGCCAGGCGCAGCATGGTGCGCACAAAGTTGGCGCCCTGTTGGCCAAACACCCAGCTCACCCTCAGCAGCAGAGCCTGCCCCTGGGCCGCCAGCAGCTGGCGCTCGCCGGCCAGCTTGCTGGCTCCGTAGACCCCCAGGGGATTGGGGAGATCGCCCGGACTCCAGGGCCGCTCCCCATCGCCGGCGAACACGTAGTCGGTGGAGAGCTGAAACAAGGGCAGGCCGCGCTCGGCGCAAAGGCGAGCGATCACGCCCACGGCATCGCCATTCACCGCCATCGCCAAGGCCGCTTCTGACTCGGCCCGATCCACGGCGGTGTAGGCGGCGGCGTTGATCACCAGAGCGGGGCGATGCAGATCGAGCAGCGCCGTGAACTGGTGCTCCAACGATGCATCCAGCCCCACTGCGGCCAAATCCAGCTGCGGCCTACCCACCACCAGCAGCGGGCGCTGGGGCAGCCAGGTGGGGGCCAACCGCTGCAGAGCACTGGCCACCTGACCGCTGCGTCCAATCAACAAGACCGGATCGAAGCGGGCAACCATTGACGTTTCCATAGCTCTAGCTGCAATCAAAGAATTTGCGATTTAGAGATTTAGACAATGAATATCCATACCCTACGGATTTGTCTAGTTTTTGGCAACCTTTGGATTTCAGCGGCCCCTGAATTGTGGCAACCGCTGAATTGCGGCAACCACTGAATTGTGACAGCCTCTGAATTGTGGTAACCTCTAAATTGAGGCAACCACTGAATTGTGGCAACCTCTAGATTTCGGCCACCAGGAGATCTAGCTGGCATACGGCAAATCTGGCATCACAACCCCTCGGCAATCAATCCGTCCAGATAGGCTCCATAGCCACTCTTGCGCAGCGGCGCCGCCAGGGCCGCCAGCTGCTCGTCAGCGATCCAGCCCTGGCGCCAGGCCACCTCCTCCGGGCAGCCGATTTTGAGCCCTTGACGCTTCTCCAGGGTGCGGATGTAGCTGCCGGCCTCGTGCAGCGAATCGCAGGTGCCCGTGTCCAGCCAGGCCATACCGCGGCCCATCAGTTCCACCTGCAGCTGACCGGCTTCCAGATAGAGGCGATTGAGATCGGTGATCTCCAACTCCCCCCTGGGGGAGGGGCGCACCTGCTTGGCCAGCTCCACCACCTGCTGGTCATAGAAGTAGAGGCCGGTGACGGCATAGTTGGAAGCTGGTCGCTCGGGCTTTTCCACCAGGGACACCACCTGCCGATCGCCCTTCTCCCCCAGCTGCCAACCCACCACGCCGTAGCGCTGGGGATCGGCCACCCGATAGGCAAACACCGTGGCGCCTTGACTGCGCTGGGTAGCTGCCTGCAGGCCGCAGGAGAGGTCGTGGCCGTAGAAGAGATTGTCGCCGAGGATCAGGGCCGCCGGAGCGCCGGCGAGAAAGGCCTCGCCAATCAAGAAGGCCTGGGCCAGACCATCGGGACTGGGCTGCACGGCGTAGCTGAGCGCTAGTCCCCAGCGGCTGCCATCGCCCAAAAGCTGCTCGAACAGCGGCAGATGATCAGGGGTGGAGATCAATAAAATCTCACGGATACCCGCCAGCATCAAGGTACTTAGCGGATAGTAAATCATCGGCTTATCATAAACCGGCAATAGCTGTTTACTGATCGCCTGGGTGATCGGATGCAGGCGAGTGCCACTGCCGCCGGCCAGGATGATGCCGCGACGCTGGGGTGTTGAGGATGGCAAGCTCATCAGGGTTGGCTGCTACTTAGACAGTCAGCGTGGCGGACTCTAATAAACTATAGCGGCAATTCATCCAAGGGCCTGTCGAAAATAGGCAATCGTGGCATCCAACCCCTGCTCGAGGTCAATGCTGGGCTGCCAGCCCAGCTCTTGCCTGGCCAGGGCGATTACAGGCTGGCGCTGCAGAGGATCGTCGGCGGGCAGAGGGCGATGGATCAATTGCAAATCTGGATTAATCTTGTCACGCACCATCTCGGCAAGCTGACGAATCGAAAACTCGTCAGGATTTCCGAGGTTAACTGGCCCCATATGATCAGAATTCATCATGCGAATCAAGCCATCTACCAGGTCGTCAACGTAGCAAAATGAGCGAGTCTGCGAGCCCTCGCCATAGATGGTAAGCGGCTCTCCCCGCAGCGCCTGGACGATAAAGTTGCTGACCACCCGCCCATCGTCCGGCAGCATTCTCGGCCCATAAGTATTAAATATTCGCACGACACGAATGGCTACTCCATGCATGCGATTATAGTCGAAACAGAGTGTCTCCGCAATTCGCTTGCCCTCGTCATAGCAACTGCGCGGGCCGATCGTATTCACGCAGCCCCGATAGCTTTCCGGCTGGGGGTGCAGCTCCGGGTCGCCGTAAACCTCACTGGTGCTGGCCAGCAGTAGCCTGGCGCCGACCCGGCGGGCCAAACCCAGCATGTTGTAAGTGCCCAGGAAACTGGTCTTGGCCGTCTTGATCGGGTTGTGCTGGTAGTGCACCGGGGAGGCAGGACAGGCCAGGTGCCAGATGCGGTCCACCTCCAACCGAATCGACTCGGTCACATCGTGGCGGATCAATTCAAAGCGGGGATGGCCGATCCAGGCCGCAATGTTGTCCTTGCGGCCGGTGAAATAGTTGTCCAGGCAGATCACCTCCTCACCAGCTTGCATCAGCCGATCCACCAGGTGGGAACCAAGGAAGCCGGCGCCGCCTGTGATCAGGTTGCGAAGCGGAGAAAGGGGCATCAGAAAAGCCTTCTAGCCGGCAGGAGGTAACCGCCCATGGCGAACAGCAGAGAAACCTGCGGCACCGGCACGAGAGGTTGAGTAATAACAACGGTCAACCTTAATCCAAGCCTGGTGCTCCTATGGAAGCCCTGAAAAACCCGAGCCACGATCAATCAAGGCCTGAGGCCGCCATGATCCATCGTGACTGCGAAGGCCCAGGGCAGTGGAGCCAGCTAACGCCCATAAACAGATTGAGTTGATCAGCCTTCGCAGATCATTCATCCGGCAAGCCAGCGCAAAAACCTGCCTAAATACCTCCAAGATGTTCCGAGTGTGTGCACAAAACGATGGCCACAATCCCTAATCGCACAGTCGAACAAAAAGCAACGTCGCCGCCAAGCGCCCATTAAATGATAACCAATATGCTGATGGGGAGCCTGAACAATCCATTCACAGTCAATAGCAAGCTTGCCCACTTGCCGATTAAACGACACATGCTCGCATTCAAAAAAATGCCCTAAACGTCTTGCCTGATAATAAGAATTTTTAATTGCTATAAAACGATATAGTCCAATACCTCCGAATGCACTCTCGACTGGAACAAGATGGGCATCGGCGAAATTCCGTGGAGAATACTGCAGAGAAAAAACATGCCTTTCAAGGGCCTTGGCTGAACCCAGCAGGAATCTAGACGCAACTACAAGCTC
>JBIKVR010000105.1:0-9061 GCA_044356735.1 Prochlorococcaceae cyanobacterium | reverse complement strand
AATTATCCGCATTAGCTTGCAAAACTCGCGGGAAAACCTATTAATCCAGAAAAGATGGCGGTGAGCTTTCATCGCATAGACGTCGAAATTACGTGGAGATTGCCAGAGCGAGGGATAACTCAATGGAAATGCTAAAATGCCAGGCGAAAACAAGGGAGAGACTGGGGCGATAACATGATTGACATTTAGGCGAAAGCGAATATTTTCAATCAGTTCCACAGAAGCGGCGCAGGTCAAGAAACCAAACTTCCAGCAGCAATAAAGCCACATGATATCCCAGGTATCAGCAACATTCAAGCATGCCTGATCACTCAGGGGTCTTCAAAAATTAGCAGCCTCCTTACCGGCAACAATCTCAACCCATCCGCTGTCTTGAAAGCCAATATCATAACATATTCTTATTGTAATAGTTCCGGGAACACCTCCAGGCCCAGGGCGGGTTAAAAGTTTGTCACAGGAGGCCCAAGCGTAACCTTGGACCATGGAGCCATCTCAAACACCCTTTCCTGGCATCTGGCGGCCATCAGTGGTTGGGCTGCTCGCTGGTCTGCTGGCCCTGGTGATTTTGCTGGCCCTGGTGATATGGATATGGGCGCTTTTGGGGTACGGCGGGTACGGCGGCAATCCCTCGGGCCTAGCCGCCGCCGTGCCACTCGGGTACGGAGCCGGCCAACTGGTGCTGACCCGATGAGGGTGCTGCACCTGTCCGCCGGCTCGCTGCGTAATGGGGCCTCGCGGGGGGCGCTCTGGCTGCATCAGGGCCTGATGGCCGCCGGCGTCGACAGCCGCTTTCTGACCACCGATGCTGCGGCTTGCGAGCCGGGCGTGCGGCCGGTGTTGCCGGGCCGGGCCGGGTCGCTGGCGCTCAGTGGCCTGAAGCAACTGGATCGTTTGCCGTTGCGGGCCTATCGCTTTGATCGCCGCGGCACCCTCAGCCCCGGCTGGATCGGGCTGCCACTGCAGGCGATGCCCGGCTATCGGGAGGCCGATGTGATCCATCTGCACTGGATCAACAACGGCTTGCTGGATCTGCGCTCGCTGGTGCGTTGCGGCAAGCCGATCGTCTGGACGGTGCGCGATCTCTGGCCCACCACGGGCCTCTGCCACTACCCCCAGGGCTGTGAACGGCAGGCCGGCGGCTGTGGCCACTGCCCGCTGCTGCCGGCACCGGCCTGGCCCTGGCCGGATCCCTCCCGCCGGGGCTATCGGCGCAAGCAGCGGGCCTTGCGCCAGGCTCCGATCACTTTCGTGGGCATTTCCCCCTGGGTGAGCCAGCAGTTGCGGGCCAACCCGATCACCAACGGGCGGCCGGTGGAGATGATCTGGAACTGCATTGATGTCCAGCGCTTTCAGCCCCTGGCCAAGGCGGCGGCCCGCCGCGCCCTCGGCCTTGATCCCGCCGGCGGCCCCTATGTGCTGGCGGAACTGCGCTCGCCGGCGAGTGAACCCTGGAAGGGCTTCCAGCATCTGCTCCAGATCCTGCCGGAACTGCAGCGCGCAGGCATCCGCCTGCTGTTATTCGGTGCGCTGCCGCCCGATCTGGCTGATTTCTGCGCCGAGGGTGTGCGGCTGTTCGGCCGAATCGACGACGACGCCCAGCTGCGGCGGTTGTATTCAGCCGCCGATGTGTTCCTCTGCCCCACCCTGGAGGAGGCCTTCGGCAAAACCATGGCGGAGGCGATGGCCTGCGGCACGCCGGTGGCTGCTTTTCGCTGCTCGGCCCCGGCCGATCTGGTGGAGCCAGGCCTCACCGGGTTTCTGGCCAGGCCTGGCGAGCCTGACGCCCTGTTTGACGCCGTCTGCCAGTTGCTGCCGCAGGCGGCTCGGATGGCCTCGGCCTGTGCCAGGCGAGTTGTGGAACGCTATTCCACGCCGCTGGCAGCGCAGGCCTATCAGCAACTGTACGGGCGTCTGCTGATCAGGCCCCCCGTGCTGGGGGAGAATGGCCTTTAGCCATGACTCACCCAGCAAGCTGCGCACCGGTGCTGTTCCTGGTGTTCAATCGCCCCGAACGCACCCGACAGGTGTTCCAGGCCATCCGCGCGGCGCGGCCCGCCCGGCTGTTCGTGGCTGCCGATGGGGCCCGGCCCGATCGGCAGGCGGAGGCGGAGCGTTGCGCCGAGGTGCGCGCCATCGCCACGGCGGTTGACTGGCCCTGCGAGGTGCAGACGCTGTTTCGCGATCGCAACCTCGGGTGTGGGCGTGCCGTGAGCGAAGCGATCAGCTGGTTTTTCGCCCAGGTGCCCGAGGGCATCGTGCTCGAGGACGACTGCCAACCAGATCCAAGCTTTTTCGGTTTCTGCACTGCCCTGCTGGAGCGCTACCGCGACGATCGTCGGGTGTTCAAGGTCGCCGGCACCAATCCGCTCGGGCAGTGGCACGGCCTGGCGGACAGCAGCTATCTCTTCAGTTCTTATGGCTACAGCTGGGGCTGGGCCAGTTGGCGTGATCGCTGGGCCAGTTTTGATCTGAAGCTGGCGGAGTGGCCCCGCTTTGAGCGCAGTTCCCATGGACGCCACTATCCCTTCAGCCGTCAGCGCAATCTCGGTTTTCGGGCCACCCACGCCGGATTGATCGACACCTGGGATTATCAATGGCATTTCGCCATCAGTTGCAATCACGCTCTGGTGGTGGTGCCGACCCGGAATCTGGTGCGCAACATCGGTTTTGAACCCGAAGCCACCCACACCCGCAACGCCCTCTCCCTCTACGCCCGCAATCCGCTGGGACGGCTCGAGCCCCCTTTCCTGGCGCCGCCGTTCATGCTGCCAGACCGCCCCTACGAGCAGGCCATGTATCGCCTGATCGGGCGTGAAGCACGGCGTGAATGGCTCTCGCGGCAGTGGTCACGGCTGCGCCGTCTGTGGCGATGAGCGTGTCTCACCCTCTGGTGATCGTCTTGAACTGGAACGGTGAGCAGGAGCTGCTCGATTGTCTGGATTCACTCGACAAAGCCAGGCACCAGCATCCCGCCCATCCCTTCGATGTGCTGCTGGTGGACAACGGCTCCACAGAAGGAGTTTTCAGCCAGGCCTGCCGCCAATTCCCGGCTGTCGAGATCCTGGCCCTGCCCGAGAATCTGTACTGGGCCGGCGGTAACAATGCCGCCATCGCCTGGGCCCTGGAGCGCTCCTATCCCTGGCTGGTGTTCTGCAACAGCGACATTGTGGTGGATGGCCGCTGGAGTGAAGCTCTGGCTCGATTTGATGCGGCGGCGGATATCGCTGCCGTGGGCTTTCGCGTTCTGGGTGAATACAGTCGCGTGCCTTTTGCCGCCTTTGAGCAGGCTCAGCAGGAGTTCCGGATGAATCGACTGAGCGCCAAAGATGAAATGTATATTTCCGGTTGTTTTCTAGCCATTCGCGCTGACTGTTTCCGCCGGCTGGGGGTTTTTGATCCGGTGTATCGGATGTACTCCGAGGAAGATGATTTTCTGATGCGCGTGCGCCTGGCGGGCTGGCGCACCGTTCGTTGCAGCGCACCGATCTGGCATGCCTCGGAGCTGGCCTCGCGGCGGGTGCCACGGCTCACGGCTTATCTGGCCATCCGCAACAGCATGCGCCTGCGGCTGAAATTCGGCCCCCGCCGGCCACTATCAAGCCTCGGTTTTGCGCTGCGGGTTCTGGCCGGGATGCTGGATCCCAGGCGTGAGGTGGACCTGGTGAATTCCTATCAACGGAGATTGAAACCCAGCCCCAATCCCCTGGTGAACCTGCCGATCCTGGCGGCGGCCTGTCTCTGGAATCTGCTCCACCTGGCGGAAACACTGCAGATGGGCCACCGCGATCGCTTGGCTGCCCTGCAGGGTCGCGTTTAGCTATGTGCGGCCTGTTTGCCCAATGGGGTTTTGCACAGGTTCCGCCCGGCCCGGTGCTGACGACCCTGCGCAGTCGTGGCCCGGATGATCAGGGCCAGTGGCAGCAGCCTGTGGCTGACGGCTGGTTGCAGCTGCTGCACAGCCGTCTGGCGATCCAGGACCTCACGCCGGCGGGCCACCAGCCGATGCGCAGCCCTGATGGGCGCTTCGTGATCGTCTTCAACGGTGAGATCTACAACGCCCCTGAGCTGCGCGAGCAGCTGCAGCAGAGCGGTCTGCGCTTCCGTTCCCACAGCGACACCGAGGTGCTGCTGGCGGGCTTTGCCCGCTGGGGTGCGCAGCTCTTCCCACGGCTGAACGGCATCTTCGCTCTGGCGATCTGGGATGACGGCCGCCAGGAGCTCAGCCTGGCCCGGGATCGCTTCGGTGTGAAGCCGTTGCTGTGGTGGCGCGGCCCAACAGGCTGGGCCGTGGCGTCGGAGCTCTCGGTGCTGCGGGCCGCCGGACTGCCGCCGCGGCCGCGGTTGGACCGCCAGGCGCTCGAACAGTTCTGGCAGTGGGGGTCCGTGCAGGCACCACGCACCCTGGTGGCCGGAGTGGAAAGTGTTCCCGCCGGCCATTGGGCCCGCTGGCAGGCCCGCCGGCCGGCGGGCGGCTGGCAGCTACAGCCGTTCACCAGCCTGCCCAGCGTTGGCTACACCCCAGACGAGCTCAGCTACGGCGAGGCGGTGGATGCCGTGGCCTCAGCCCTGGCACGGGCCGTGGACCGGCAGATGCTGGCGGATGTGCCGGTGGGGGCTTTCCTCAGTGGTGGGCTGGATTCCGCAGCTCTGGTGGCGCTGATGACAGCCCGCGGCGGCACCCCGGTGCGCACCTTCTCGCTGGGTTTTGCGCCGGAGGATCTCAGCCGCGGTGTGGTGGATGAGCGCAGCCTGGCCGCCTGCACGGCACGCCATTTCGGCACTGAACACCGCGAGGTGGTGTTGTCCAGGGCTGAGGTGGTGGAGGGGCTGGCTGAGTTCTGCGATGCGATCGATCAACCTTCGGTGGACGGCCTCAATACTTTCCTGGTGGCGCGGGCGGCGCGAGCCCAGGGGCTGACGGTGGCGGTTTCGGGCTTGGGGGGCGATGAATTGTTCGCCGGCTATCCGATCTTTCAGCGGGCCTGGCGCTTCCAGAGCCAGCCCCCTGCTGGTGGAGCCTGGCGGGGCCTGCTGCCCTGGCGGCTGCTGCAGCGGCTCGGCTGGGAGCACTGCCGTTTTGCCCAGGGCAGTGTGGCGGCCCTGGCGGCCCAGCGCCGCTTGCAGCGCGGCTGCGAGCCTGCCGGCCTGCGGCTGCTGCCGGAGGAACGGGGGCTGGATGGCGTGGCCCAGCTGTCCCGCCTGGAACTGCGCGGCTACATGGCCAGCACCCTGCTGCGCGATACCGATGCGGTGACCATGCACCACGGCCTGGAGTTGCGGGTGCCGTTCCTGGATAACGATCTGGTGGATCTGCTGTTGCGTCTGCCCTCGGCTTACAAGCTGAGCCCCGGCCGCACAAAACCGCTGTTGCTCGATGCGATGGCCGGCCAACTGCCGGAGCTGATTCAGCAGGCTCCAAAACGCGGATTTGAGCTGCCGCTAGCCAGCTGGTTGCAGACCCTGGAGGATCCGCCGCTGGCCGCCGAAGCCCTGGGCGGGCCCTGGCCAGGACGCATTCAAGGGGCCCGTCGCCGCTATCACAGCCGGCCGCATCGCTTCCATGGCTGGTGGCAGTGGCAGGTGTTGTCCCGCTGGTTGGCGGGCTGGCCGCAGCTGCTCGAGGCGGAGCGCTAAGCGGATGTCCTCAAGGCCTGCGCAATGGTCGAGCCCAGCTGCGGCGTCAGCTGCCGCCCACTCTCTGGCCCGGGGCGTGGACCATGGCCGCCAGCTGTGGCGAACGCTGGTCAAGCAACCCTCCCGCCAGCTGGCGGAGGCTGTGGAGAGGCAGCGCTACAGCCAGCTCTGGCGGAAGCAGCTGGGCTCAGAGCAGGCCAACGCCACAATCCTGGCGTTGCTACTGCAAGAGCAGCCCTTCCTGGTGGGGCGCATCGGCCATACGGAAGGGAGGATTGTGGGCGAAGCTTTGTTTCGGGCTGGACGGTTCGGACGGCTCACCAATAAGCAAGCCCATCAAAATGCAGGAATTTTCCCGGTGACGCCGGCGTTGTTGTCGCGTTTCGCGTCGGTTTACGCTGATTCAATCGCACATGTGGATCTGTTGGGGTTCTGGCAAACCACCTTTCAGGCCAGGCTCCTGGCTGAACGTTATGCCGACATGCCGCTGGCTCCCCTGCCGGCCCTGGAGCCCTACCTGCATGACTCCCCCTGGTCGGCCGCATTGGAGGGGCGCCGGGTGCTGGTGGTGCATCCCTTTGCCTACAGCATTGCCAAGCAGTACGCCACCGAGCGCCCCAGGTTGTTCGCCGATTCGCGGGTCCTGCCGCAGTTTGAGCTTGAGGTGCTTACTCCGCCGCAGACATTGGCTCCGATGACGGAGGGCCACAGCAGCTGGCTGGAGGCTCTGGACAAGCTCACGGAGCGCGTTCTACAGCGCTCGTTTGATGTGGCGCTGCTGGGATGTGGGGCCTACGGCCTGCCGCTGGCTGCAGCGATCAAGAGATCGGGCCGGCAGGCGATCCACCTCGGTGGCGCCCTGCAGGTGTTGTTCGGCATCCGCGGACGGCGCTGGGAGCAGATTCCGAAGATTGCGGCGCTGATGAACGATCACTGGATCAGGCCGTCGGAGGCGGAAACCCCGGCTTCGGCAGTCCGGGTGGATGAGGGGTGTTACTGGTGAAGCGATTCATCGACGGTCTGCTGTTGCTTCTGATCGGTTATGTGGGCTTGCACTTGCCTCGGTCGTTTCTGCTCCTCTATCTGTTTGTGGTGCTTGTATTTCTGCGCGCCACTTTCGTCCAGCCGGATTTTCGGGCTCTGCTCAAGGATTTGAACTGGGTCAAGGCTCTACGGCCAGCCCTGTTTTTGCTCCTGTTTTCGATTGCCTACTGCCTTGGCATGCTGGCGTGGGGATTTTGGTCACTGCCTAAAGACGCCCAGGACGTTTTCAATGCATTATTTCTGCCACCGCTACTGTTTCTAGCTGGTACCCAGGCAGCCTCTTTCCGTCGTCTCTGGTCTACCCGTTTGTTGCTCTCCTATGCGCTGGGGGGGCTGATCTATTTGCTTGTGGCGTTGTTTCTTGCCAGAGAGCACTGGTGGTCCTGGTCTGAGGTTTTTCCTGTTTCCATCTCAGTGCCCTGGGGTTCCAGTGCCGAGATCAACGTACGCTCGGTTGAACAGAATGGCTATTCGGCTCTGCTATTGCTAGCGCCCGGTCTGCTTTTGTTGTTTGGGTCTGTAGCGGCGTCCAGTCGTTTTCTTGGTGTGATCCTATTGGCCTTGAGTGCCTGCGGCGCCCATGTGGTTTGGGCGCTGCAGGGTCGGTTGGCTTGGCTGGCATTGTTGCTGTCCACAGTGCCAGTTGCCTTTCTTCTGGCGAAACGAATGGTTGGCGCTTTGTTCAGCTCGTCGTCTTTTGCATGGCGTACACGCTTTATCTTTACTGCGTGCTTTGCCGCAGCCCTAGGCATTGGAATCTCTTTGCTAGGTCATTTACGTTCTCTGGTTCTCGGCATCTCGGCTGAGGGTTTCTGTGACGAACGGCTGTTTCTATTTGCCTCGATGTTGGGCCATCTGCATCAGGCCCCCTGGGGAGGACGTCTCCTTGAGGTGCCTGTCTGGAACTGTGGCGGTCAGCCGCTCATCCTTTCTGCGGCCAAGGCTGGTGCCCTGAATATGGCTCACAATGTGCTGCTTGACATTTATTTTACGGTGGGTTTCTTGCCATTACTGCTCTTACTGGGGGCACTCGCCTCCCCAGTGCTAGCTGCATTCAGAGGCTTTGTGTGTTCATGGCCATTCTGGGACTGGCAGATCAGCCTGCGCTGGAGTTGGCTTTGTTTTCTGGCTTGCCAATGGATGCTTCAGCCTTTGCAGTATTCCGATGGCCTTCTCTACTATTTTTCTTTCTTTATTTTAGGCTTGTTCCTGGTTGAAGGGCGTCGTGGCTTTAATGATGCCTAGTTTCTGGATTCAGGGTCTCAAGGACTTGTGCGCCAACTGCTGGAACAGTCAATCTATCTTCAGAAAACCCGGATAGCGGCAGAGCCCGTACTCAGCCTCGGCCCACGCGACACACCTGAAAGCCTGCGACCTGGCCCCAAAGAACATCCCGCACCTCCTTCACATAGCTCCATTCTCGGATCCAATGCATACGGATCCCGATGCCCATGGTCAATCCAGCCGATGCTCCCACAGCTTGTGTTGCTTATAGCCCTGGGCAACGCAGACCCGCTCAGCACATGTAGGCCCCGCCACACACAAATCAGCTCACCAAACAAGCAGAAAAGCCTTATAGATCTGGCGACTTCTTGGATGCCATCAGAGTCACGAGCCAGGCGTCATGAACCCAAGCCTGATCGAGCATCACAAAATCACCAGCAAAGCCATACATTGAAGCCATTAGACTGCCTTCTGAGTGAGACTCGGAGCAGAAATAAAGCGGAAACGTGTCTTCAGTGATGATATTGACATGGGTTGGATCCTGGAAAGCCTGCTTTGAAGGATAAGCCGGCGTGCTACTCAGAAACAAACCACCAGGTTCGAGGACTCGAAACACTTCATTCATCAGATTGACGAATGGAAAGACGGTGGCTGAACCAAGTCTTGCCATTCTAGGGACATGCTCAATAAAATCATGAGCGGTACAGAAGTTAACGGAAGACGGCGGAAGAGGAATACCGTCAAAACACAGATCTGCCAGAAGAGTGCTGGAATTTTGTCCGGAGATGATATCGACGCCGATCACATTAGCTGCTTCAAAAGGATTCTTTGGCGAGGGCCCGCATCCAAGATCTACAGACACAGCATCTGGGGCATTCACAGGCAGAGAAACTCCGGAAAGAAAAGCTGCAATCGAAGGCACTCTCCTGCAAGATCGACGGAGAGACCGGCTCTGGAAGTACAACGTATGGAATGTATTAAATACATTCCCTAGCTTTTTCTGCATCTCAGAGATGGGATTTGAGACCTACGCCAACCCTATCATCCTTCCGCCCTGGATCCAGCGGAACCGAGACACACGGACCACGAAGTTGCGCCCCAGTCCACTCTCTAGGGAAACTCTGATCAAGCCGCCCATTTCCGGGGATACTTGCCTCAT